>NZ_WYEW01000004.1:0-359104 GCF_015143665.1 Salegentibacter sp. BLCTC
CTTCAGGAAGGATTAAGCTTAGCAGGGATAGGTCAGTCTCTTTATTCACTGGATAATATTTATCTACAAAGAAAACTATTTTTCACTCTAGACCCAACTTTTGAGATTGATCCGATATTTTTAAACTTCCACCTTTTTTTATGGTTTTCTAAAACCTTTTATGGCGGCATATTTTTGATTTAAAGGCAGGTAACCAGTATTTTTCGCAACTAACCTGGTAGCTTGGGACAGGCTGTCATTCTAATACATTTACATAAAGCAACTTGAAATAATGGAAACTGAAAATTATACTTTGAAGGAGATACAGGATTTTGACGTAAATAATATTTATAAAGGATTGTCAGACCCTGAAATCACAAAATATTACGATGTCCATTTTGCCACTTTAAAGGAAACAGAAAAGCAAATGGAATGGTATAGAAACTTAAAAATAGAAGGAACAGGGGTTTGGTGGGGAATCTATGATAAACAGAATAATAAATTTTGTGGAGCTGCAGGTTTTAACAGTCTGGAAAAACAACATAAAAAAGCAGAAATTGGATTATGGTTATTGAAAGAGTTTTGGGGAAAGGGAATATTGAAAGAAGTTATGCCTAAGCTCTTTGAGCAGGGGTTTTTAAAATTAAACTTAAATAGAATCGAAGGATATGTAGTGAGTGACAATGCTAAATGTAAGAATGCATTAGAAAAAATCTATTTTACTTATGAAGGAACAATGAGAGAGTGTGAAATTAAAAATGGAGAGAAAATAGATGTCGATATATACTCGGTATTAAAAGCAGAATGGAAAAAATACAATCATTATAATAACTAAGCTTTTTTTGGTATTATTCCCCAACATAAATGCTCTCCTGATTAAACCCGTTCTTAGTCTCTTATCTTTATGTAAAGAATACCCTGTTTTAGGAGTTAAAATATTTTAGTTCCCGCACTTCATGTTACACTTCATTCAAAGAATTAGTCAGGCAAAATAAAAATTATAGTTTTGCAGAAAGCACTATATCCATAGAAATGAAAAAAGCAGTTAAACTATTTAGAATTGGTCTCTTATTAATGGTAGGAATCTCTTTAATAAGTGCTTGTGCTACAGTTAAAAAAACAAAACCGGTGATTAATAAAGAGAATACTGATTGGGAAAAGCTGAATTTAATAGGAAATGTGAAAGCTGTAAATGAAACTTCAACTACGAAATATCCCGATGAAGAAGCAAAAATAAAAACATCAAAGTATACTTTTAACCGGTATGGGAAGCAAGTGCTTTTTGAAGGGCCTAAATACTCGCATAAGAGTGTCTATAACGCTGAAGGGAAAATTTTAGAACAGAAACAATATTTTGAAAATAGACTGGAAAAGAAAATAACTTATAACTATTCCAGTGAAGGCAAAAGAACTGGTAAGAGTACCTATATGACCCCTACCTTTCAAACCAAGGAAGAATGGGAAGCCCATGAAGCCAATATAGAAAATCTTCCAAATGAAGGGCTATACCTTCAAAATAGACTTGACATTCAGGATAACGGCAACCAAACTATAACTGTGTACAAAGAAAATAAAGAAATTGATCATATACAGTACGAGGTTTACAAGGGGTCGAAATTAGTAGAAATTAGTGTAAAATATCCTTTTTCAGAAGTTTTTGGATATAAAAAGACCTGGAAATATGATGCGGACAATAACCTTAAAAAGTTTAAAAAATATGTAGGGTCTGCCGAAAGATTAGAACTTATTTGGGAGTATGATTATGATGAAAACGATAGAATAGTTAAAGAGACGTATTTGCGCTACATGCCTAAAAGCTCGTCGTCATTTAATGAAAATGGCCATCTTAAGGAACAGATTAACGCTTATTATTTAGATGAGGAAATTTCGGCTATTTCCTCATACCAGTATGATGCTAATGGAAGTCTAATTTCCAAAAAAAGGAAGAAATATAATGGTGAATTAGCACGTGAAATAACTTATGAACTCACTTACGATTCCAACCAAAATTTAATACAGGAAAACGTACACGATTCTAAAAAAGCCAGCGTTAATAACTATATGGAATATGATGAAAATGCTAATGAAATATATTATAAATCTGTTGATGCTAATGGAGATTTAATAGCAAAAGTTACCAGAAAATTTGATTCTGTTTCAAATATGATAGAACGTGTTGTTTATAAGGCTGATGAAAGCATAAGTTTAAAAGAGTCTTATGTTTACAATGCTAATAATAATGTAAGCAAACATATAGTTGAAAAACCTTTAGAAGAAACCATAGAGATAAAAACCCGTGATTATGACCACAAGGGTAACTGGATAAAATTTGAACTCAAATTTCTTTCTTCAATAAATAATGAGCTCTTTCAACAAGTGATTAAAGAGCGTGAAATAGTTTATTTTGAGTAATTGGCACGTATATATTGTTGCATTCAGGATAAGACAATTTCTTTTAAAGTATTTATAGAGTTCCTGGTGTAAAATCCTTATTCCAAGAAATGTAACCTAGATGATAGTAGGTGGTTGATTTAAAATGCTTTGGACTATTTTAGATACGGGGCAGCTTTTCCTGAAAAACCTTCCGTAGTAATCATTTGATTTGCAATGATTTCTCGATAATTGAGGTTTATCCCAATAATTATCGGGACTCCCGGGCTAGTCTCAAACAAAAAACTTTCCATTTAAAAACACGTTGTAACAATTTTATCTAAAATTCCTGAGTTCAATGATCTCAATACAATAAATAAAATTATTCATAACTTTTACTTCTATTTAAAGAAGAAAAAGCTCCAGTATAACTTCCGGTTAAAACATCACCATTAGCCAATTTAAAATTCATATTAACAAAAATTGAATTCTTAAGACCCTCAACGGAGAAAGTTCCTCCGATAATTTGGACTTCTTTATTATTTATAAATACCGATCCGTTAAACTTATAAGGGTCTCTTTCAGATAAAGAAGTATTGCTAATTTCATAAATACCATTAGAAAGATTATAAGTAGTTGAGCTGGTTAAAGAAAGATATATAAAAGTTTCAGCATCAGAAAGCTTATTTGTTCCACTTATTAAATCAAGTTCAAACTTTGATTTTGTATCATAAGATTCATTAGCTAATTCCACAGATTGAAGATTCCATACCTTATCTCCGATTTTAAAATAATTATCGGAGATAGTTTTGAAAGAAGTTGAAAGAAAAAAGATGCTAAATAAAGCGACCAAGGTGAGTAATATATTTCTCATAATTAATTAAATATATATAAAATTTTAACAAATATCGTTCCATAATCACAAGTACATTAATAAAACTGTTTACAACATTGGTTATAGCAAATAGCGGGTTTTGTCAAAAAAGTGTAATTTAAAAGATTAGGAAACAAAAGGAGGGGGAGACAAATGCACGTCTTTAATCCCGCTACTTGTTCTTAAACGTTGGCTTGCTATGAGGTAATTACTTTTTATTTGAAAAATCTTAGACATTCTCATTTTTTAATTCGATTGTGAGTGTTCCGAAAATGTAAAGACCTGGTTTATATTTAAATAAGTTATATCTAAAGAAAAATAGGCTAAGAAATAGTTATGTAATACATATTACCCTAAGATGTTTTATAAGTTAAGTTTTGTTAAAACGAACATACATATCATATTTGTTAAAATTCTTTAAATCAGTTTTTTATCCTTTTTTAGGTGCTTAATAGTCTTAAAGATTACTTAAATATTTTCTAAAATTCATTTGATAATGACGGTTGGGTCGAATTGTAGCTTTGCGCTGAATTTTTAACCAACTATCGAATGAAACATTATTATTTATTCTTATTGATTTTTGGCCTGTCTTGGCAAATACAGGCCCAGCAAAAAGAAATTACCGGTGTAATTACCGATCCCGAAGGAATTCCCTTGCCCGGGGTAAGCATTAGCATTAATTCTGGTAGCGTAGGAGCAGTTACCAATTTTGATGGCCAATTTGAGTTAATGGCCAGTACCGGAGATGTTTTAAGCATTTCCTATCTGGGTTTTTTAACTCAAAAAGTAACTATAGACAATAAGACCAACTTACTTATAAGTCTTGAGCCAAATACCGAATCTTTAGACCAGGTAGTGGTTACTGCACTTGGTATTACTAAAGCAGAGAAAAAAATAGGCTATGCAACTCAGGAAATAGCAACAGATGATTTAAAAAACATACCCATTGCTAATGTTGGCAATCTCTTTTCGGGGAAAGTTGCCGGTTTACAGGTTAGTAATCCACCCGGGATGTTTCAGGCCCCAAGTTTCTTGCTGCGAGGGAAAAAGCCACTAATTGTAATTGATGGGATACCGGTAAGTAGTGATTTTTTTGATATTTCACCAGATAATATTGGTGCAATCAATGTTTTAAAAGGTACTACGGCTTCGGCTTTATATGGCTCCAGGGGAAGAAATGGTGCTATTCTCATAAATACTAAAAATGCTACCGAAGAAGGCTTGACGGTTGAAGTATCTCAAAATGTTATGCTTACTGCCGGATATGCCGTTTTTCCTGAAACACAGCATGAATATGGAAATGGTTCCAATGGAAAATACGAATTCTGGGATGGCGCCGATGGCGGTATAGCTGATGGTGATATGATTTGGGGACCTAAGTTTGATGAAGATTTATTAATACCCCAATGGAATAGCCCTATAATTAATAATGAAACAGGAGAAGAAATTGCGTGGTGGGGTAGTGTAACCGGCACTCAATATGATGATCGCTCTAAATACTCCAGAAAACCCCTGCCCTGGGTGAGACACGATAATCTTGATGAGTTTTTGGGAACCGGTGTTATTTCAAATACAAACTTTAACATAGGACATAGAAACAAAAATGGATTTTACAGGTTAAATGGTAATTTTTCTCATAATAAAGATCGTGTCCCAAATTCCAGCCTTTCCCAGGGAGGCTTGAGTTTTAAGTCCCTTACCAACTTTAATGATAACTTAAGCTTAAGTAGTAAGTTGTCTTATAACAAAGTATACTCTCCAAACTCCCCTAATTATGGGTATAACCCCAGTGGGCATATGTATACACTTCTAATCTGGATGGGAGAAGATGTAAATGGAAAAGATTTAAGAGATCATCATTGGGTACCGACAAAAGAAGGTTACAGACAGGCTAATTGGAATTATGCCTGGTACAATAACCCATGGTTTGGTGCAGAAAATTACCAAAAGGGATACGATTCAAACTTACTTAATGGGCAGCTTCAATTGTCTTATAAGCTTGGAGAGAAATTTCAATTCCAACTAAGAGGTTCGGGTGTTTTAAAACAAACTTTTGAAGATCTGGAAAGTCCTAAATCTTACTTTAACTACAGTGCGCCCAGAGAAGGTTCTTACCAGACCTGGAATAAAAACCGTTTGAATATTGATTACGACTTTTTAGCGACCTATAATGATAAGCTTAGTGACGAGCTAGGGCTGGCAGTATATGCCGGAGCTTCAACTTTTTACAGAAGCCATAGAAATGAATTTGCCGCCACAGATGGGCTTACAGTGCCAGGAGTTTATAATATGGGGAATTCTACAGGACCCGTGAGGGCCGAAAATTACTTTGAACAAAAGGCCATCAATAGTGTTTATGGAACACTCGAACTGGATTTTCAGGATACTTATTTCTTAACAATGGCTGCGAGAAACGACTGGTCTTCTACGTTACCAAAGGAAAACAGGTCTTATTTTTATCCATCTGTATCCAGTAGCGTACTTTTAAGCAATATTTTGGATTTGCCGTCTCAGGTTAATTACATGAAGCTATTTGGCTCCTGGGCAAGGGTGTCTAGCGATTTAGAGCCTTATAAATTATCGTCCTACTATAATAATTCAGGGAGTTTTGGCAATATTCAAAAGCTTTATTATCCGTCAGAAATTGTAAATCCTAATATTGCTCCTGAAACTTCTACATCTTTTGAAGTTGGGCTTAATACGGCATTGTTTAACAATCGTCTGGCTTTAGATGCAACTTATTACAACACGGTAGATACCGATCAAATTATCAATAAGCCCATTTCCTTAGCTTCCGGATTCACTTCCCGTAAAATGAACGGAAATGAATATACCACCAATGGTTTGGAGCTATCTTTAAGTTTTAAACCAATTAGGAAAGAAAACTTTAAATGGTCTGGATTAGTGAACTGGTCAAAACAGGTAACACGTTTAACCAATATTACAGGAGATTCAGAAAAATTTGGGAACCTATCGCTTAATGATCGGGTAGATAGTTATTACGAAACCGAATGGAAAAAATCTCCCAATGGAGAGGTGATACTTAATGCCGAAACCGGTTTACCAACAAGAGATACGTATGTATCTTATTTAGGGCATTTTGATCCCGATTGGTCATTTGGTTTGGTCAATAATTTTCAATATAAAAATTGGCATTTAAATGTAGCCCTGGATGGCGTTTGGGGTGGAGTACTGCGCTCTCAGGTAGTTGAAAAAATGTGGTGGGGTGGAAAACATCCAAAATCTGTAGAATACAGGGATGAAGAATATGCTGCCGGTGAACCTATCTATGTGCCAGATGGAGTTAATGTTGTAAGTGGCGAGTTAGTGCGCAATGTGAATGGAGAAGTAGTGTCTGATACCCGTGTATTTGAAGAACATACTACCCCAATAAGTTGGCAAACCTGGTCTCAAAACTACCCATATCGTGCCAGGGTAACTGAGGAAGAAAGTGAAACTTTTGCGAATGTGTTTGATAGGTCTTACTTGAAATTACGTAGTGTATCCCTTAGTTATAATCTTACAGAAATGCTGGGAAGTAAAAGTATAAAAGATGCCAGTGTAAGTTTTAATGCTTATAACCTTTTTGTACTTACCAAAGGAGACTATTACACAGACCCCGATTTTAAAACCCAGGATAGCAATAATATTCAAGATCCGTCTTCACGTTACCTGGGAATTGGTTTAAACTTAAAATTCTAAATGATGAAAAACATAAAAAAGTATCTTAGTATCTTGGTTATGGCCTTGTTATTTAATGCCTGCCATAATTTAGATGAAATAAATGATAACCCGAACTATGTAAATGAAACGCATCCGCAACTTCTACTTACAGAGATCGCATCTAATGCTTTCCAGGTGGAAGGTACCCGAGCTTTATATGCATCAAGAATGATTATACAAACGGGTGAGGAGAATAATTACCAGTTTTATAAATGGGGAAATGGAAGTTTTGCTCCTTACAATGAGTTAAGGCAGATAACCAAAATGATTGAAGAGGCGCAACGAATTGAAAATTCTAATTATGTGGCAATTGGTAAATTTTTTAGAGCCTATTATTTTTATAAACTTAGCTTAAGTTTTGGAGATATACCTTATAGCGAAGCTTTGGCGGGAGAAACAGGCAATTACCAGCCGGGATACGATTCACAGGAAAGGGTTTTTGCTGGCATTATTAATGAATTAGATGAAGCTGCCGGCTTAATAAACAACAACGAAACTATTGATGGTGATATAATTTATAATGGAAACCCTACTAATTGGTTAAAGCTAATTAACTCATTTCAATTAAAAGTTTTAATGACTTTGTCGGGTAAAGAACAAGTGGAAGGAATAAATATAAGTGAAAAATTTAACGAGGTATACCAACGAGGAAACCTTATTAATTCTCTAGATGAGAACGCCCAGTTGGTATTTGTTGATCAGCAGGATAGCAGGTACACCGAGTTTAATTCCAGTAGCTATGCTTCAAGTATGTTTATGTCTGCTACTTTTGTAGATCTTTTAAAAGAATTAAAGGATAATCGTTTGTTTATTATAGCAGAACAAACTTCCAGTGCAACTTCTGAAGCAAAACCAATTGAAGATTTTGAATCTTATAATGGGGGCGATCCAACTGCAAATTATTCACTAATTAGTGAAACGCTAGTTGCCGATGGAAATATTTCGAAAGTGAACGCCAGGTATTATACAAACCCTACTACCGAGCCGCATAATATATTAAGCTATTGGGAAATAGAGTATATATTGGCTGAAGCAACTGTTAGGGAATGGATCAATTCAGATGCATCGCAACATTATGAAAACGCTGTTCGGGCAAATTTTGAATTTTATCGAAATCATGCAGAAGAATATAATATGTACTTATCTGAAGCTTATGTAAATCAATATTTATCGCAGGAAAATGTAAAATTACCTGTGGCCGATAAGGAAGTTTTATTAGAAAGAATCCTTACTCAAAAGTATCTTACAAGCTTTTTGCAAGGTGGGTGGACGCAATATTACGACTATCTAAGAACAGGCCATCCCTACTTTAAATTTACAAATGCTAACACGCCTCCTAAGCGATTTGTATACCCAAATGATGAGTATAATAACAATACCCGTAACCTTGAAGAAGCCATTAATTCTCAGTTTAATGGGAATGATGGAATTAGAGAAACACCCTGGTGGTTAAATTAAAAACTATGAAAAAAAACTATGTAGTACTAGTAGCTGTTTGTTTATGGACTTGCTTCCTACAAGCACAGCAAAATGAAAAAGTAATTATTATTAGCCTGGACGGCTTAAGATGGCAGGAATTATATGGCGGAGCCGATTCCCTGTTTATAAATAATAAAGAATTTGTTTCTAATACAGAAGCACTAAACGAGCAATTTTGGGGGCCTACTAAAGAAAAAAGGCGAAAGAAACTAATGCCTTTCTTCTGGAGTCATATTGTAGAGAACGGCGTATTGCTTGGGAATAGATGGGAAGAAAATAAGGTAAATCTTACCAATACGATGTTATTTTCATATCCCGGTTATAATGAAATCCTAACAGGAAGAGCCGACGATGAGCGCATAAATTCTAACAGCAAACATCATAACCCAAATGTGACTTTATTAGAAAAAGCTCAGGCTTCAAATACCTATAAAGATAAGGTAGAGGCTTTTGGTAGTTGGGATGTATTTCCTTACATCCTTAATGAAAAACGAAGTGGAGTTCCTGTAAATGCAGGCTATAGATCTTCTCATGCGGCAAACCCAACAGAAAAAGAACTTTATCTGGACCATTTGCAAAAACAAACTCCAAAAAGATGGGAAAGTGTAAGGTTTGATGTATTTACCCATAATTATGCTTTAGAAAGCTTACAATCGCGAAAGCCCGATGTTTTGTATATCGCTTATGGAGAAACAGACGATTTTGCGCACGAGGGGCGTTATGATCAATATTTAAAGTCTGCAAAAAGAACAGATGAAATGATTAAGGAAATTTGGGACTTTATTTCCAAAGATCCTTATTATAAAGACCAAACAACTGTTTTTATCACCACAGATCACGGTAGGGGTACAGGCGTAACTAAAGATAACGACTGGAGACATCACGGAAGTTCAATTCATGTGGCAGATCAAACCTGGATAGTGGCTTTTGGCAACAAAATTCAGGCTTTAGGTGAAGTGAAAAAAGATGCGCAATATTTTGTGCCTCAATTTACCACTACTATTGCTGAATTTCTAAACCTGGATTTAAAAAACGATTTTCCTGCCCTGCCAATAAAGAAATAAGTAATTATTTTATTAGATGTTTACAGGAAAATAAAACGTATAATATTAAAAAATAAAAGCCCCGAAGCATTAGTGTTTCCGGGGCTTATTTATTGGCACCGCTAAAGGCTGTAATACCCCGAGGTAGTTTACTGGATAATAGAGATTTAATGTTGCGGGACCTGTAGGTGATTTACCTTTACTCCAGAAATTAGTTTATAGTGCTGTTATACCGAGGTTTTAGATCTAAATTTTTAATGGTTTAAACACAAGAATTTAGTAAACCTAAGAAGCATTTTTCATTAACCGGCATTGGATTTTACATTAGAGAAGTCACATTTTTCCAGTCTACTTTTTTCAATAAATAGCATTAGGAAACCCCGATTGTTCCAATTCAGCCCAAAGCCAGAATTTGAGCGTAAGGTTAATAGCGATATCCAATCATCGCTTTCTCTAGGATCTTCATTTAAAACATTATAAAAGGGATAGCCAAGTAAATAGCTTTGATATCTTTTGTCTGTTTGATCTGAAACTTTATCGCATACGTAAGCTAATTGTCTTTTGTTTAAGCCTTTTTCCTTATATAATTCAGGTTTAAACGGAATGTCAACTTCTGGTTTAAATACAACATCTAAAAAGTATTTATCAGGAAAATTAGGATTGTTGTATGGTTCTAAGTTTTCATCGATATCAAATAAAAAGACTTTTGCATAATCCTTATCTGTCCAGGACATATTATTTTCGTCATCATATGCTATAAATATACTTAGCATTCCTTTTTTGGGAAGTAGCGTGTTTGCTGTGGGTATTTCACTTAGGTTAAATTGTGCTATAAACCTATAGTCATCATATTGATGTTTGGGCCATTTAAAGTTTTTGGGTACATCGGGATCACCTCCATATTTACTTAAGCCTTTTTGATCAAAGACATTTGCTTGTGTAATTTGTATGGCTGGAAGCATAATAGATTTTAAGTAGTCCTCTTTTTTATGTAAATCGTATTTTCCTTCTTTAATAATTTCCTCTAATCTCTCAATATCCATAGTGTATTTATTATTTGCCTACTGTTACAACCACTCTGCATCAATCCCCATTTCTATAAAATCATCGTAAACCTGGTCTTTAGCATAACATAATGTTGCTTTTTTTAGGTTTGGGAAGTGTTTGGCGTCTGCGCTAGATTCGATATCCCAATATTCTACGGCTCCGCCGGAAAATGGAGCTAAATTCATATAGATATCATTTCCGCCATCCTGATAGATTTCTGTAATTTCGGCAGCAAGGCGTTTAGGGATTGGTAAATCTTTAAAATACTGTACTACTTCTTCAATGGGCTCGTAAGCTTCTTTGTCTATATCAATCTCCCGTTTTTGATACCAATCTGCAAATTCATATAAATCAAATACAGGTTTTAGTAAATTTTTAGTGTACATTAACTCTTCTACCACCGATAATTTGAATCCAAAATCAGTAAAATTGATTGTTTCTTCCTCGAGTGATTTAATTAGGTACTTATCTTTGGGAATGCCTTCCCCACGTTTGTAGGGGACATAAGTGCTAACTTCTATGGCTTTAACCTGGTCTTTCTCTATAGAAAACCAGGCGCTTAGGTTATTTAATACTAAAGCTCCTGAAGAATCTCCTTTAAAAAGCTTTACACGCGCATCTACATGCTCTTTATAATACTTGGTAATCTCCTTATTTTCGAAATAAAAAGTTCCGGAGAAAATCTTATTTGGGCTAAAATTATAATCTTCAGCTTCCAGTACAATTGTTATGGAATCTATAAGTTTTCCATTTTTTGAATAGGCCAAAATTCCTAATTCATCCCAGGTGAATACGGTATTGTGTTTTAATTGATGTACGCTATAGTTCGTATTTAGAGATTTTTCCAAAGTGGCTAGCAACAAAGGGAATGCAATAGGAACCGAATTGATTTCAAAATTATTTGAAGATAATTGTATTGTTGTCATAGATAGGTTTTAGAGAGTTAATTACTTTAGGTATTATACCCTTTGGCGGTACCGATAGATTATAAAGGTTTTCTGGTTTTATAGAAATCGGCAAAAGAGCCTGAAATTTTTGTTACTTCCCCACCATCATGATAATACGCCCAAACTGAAAAACTACAATCAGGATCCAGATATAAATAATCTCCATTTTCGGTTCCTATTACAAATCCTTTGGCCACACGTTCTAATTTTACCCTACCAAACCTTAGTGAAGGCGCATAAGCTATTTCTCCAACTTCCTCCTGAATGTGTGTATATAATTTTAAGCATTCATAATTGGCAGCCTCACCAACTCCTTTCATTTCCCATCTTTCTAAAAGCGCTGCTTTCCCAAACATATTCCAGGTGCGTTTATCCCAACGGCCGTTATTTTTTATCTGGCATCCATCAGGGTTTTCATTTAGGAATTTAAGGTATGTAACCGGCAATTCGCGGTTGAAAGTAGTATTCGTTTCAAGTTTCATGAGTAATAGTTTTGCTTATGATTATACAATTACAAAGGTGAAAGCTTCTTTTTAGAGGTCGCTAACTGTTTTCAGGGATATTGTGTTCTAGAAGGGATGAGGTTTATTTTTATGAAGTAAGATTAAAAATCACCCTTTTCGGGGATTAATGACATTATTTCTCAGGTTAATTTTGTGATAAACAAAATTTTATGGAAGATAACACCAAAAATGCAGCTTTTTTAGACTCATTAAAGCGCAATAATGAGAAGATAAGAGACGACCGGGCCAATGCTATTGCAGAAGATGCGCATCTTATGTACAAACGAGAAACAGAAGATCTGGCCTTGTCTTTAAAGCGTCTAAAACGCGAACAGGAGAATATGTTAGATATGAGCCCTACCGACGCCAATAGTTTGGTGCTGGCTTCAGATTTTGATGCAAAAAACTATGTCTCTAAAGACCTGGAAATGGCAGTTAAAATAAGAAATCTGGAAATAAAATTAGAATTGGCCAAAAAGCGCTATGCGTATTTATTCGGGAGTAAAATAGAAGAACTATAATTATGGGAGGAGGAAGATTTAGTCACGAGGCGTATTCACGCTTAAGAGACTCAAAAGGATATAGTAATAAATCACGGGAAGAAATATTTACGGCAAGAGCTATAGATCCTGAAATGGATCCTGCTAAGGCACTTTTACGGGAATCCAGGGATTCAGCAGAGCATCCTGAATCTGTTTCAATAATTGTGGGACTGGATGTTACGGGAAGCATGGGTTTTGTGCCAGAGCATATTGTTAAAGAGGCTTTGCCAGACCTTATAGGTTCTTTAATGGAAGCAGGCATAGAACATCCGCAGGTATTATTTATGGGATTAGGAGATTTTGTATATGACACCGCACCTTTGCAAGTGGGGCAGTTTGAGTCTTCAGCAGAATTATTAGATCGTTGGTTAACCCGTGTCTACCTTGAAGGTGGTGGAGGCGGAAATAATCAGGAAGGTTATAATTTGGCACATTTGTTTGCTGCAAGGCATACCGAAATTGATTGTTGGGAAAAACGAAAACAAAAGGGCTTTTTGTTTACAATAGGAGACGAGCCTGTTTTTCCTACTATTCCCGGAGAAATTATAAGAAAATACACCTGTACTAATGAAGCTGAAAGCCCTACTACCGAAGCTATTATTAAAGAGGCGCAGGAGAAATACCATGTTTTTCATATGCATTTAGAGCATAATGATTGGTCTAAAAAACCGGGCCGTAAAGGAAACTGGAAGGAATTGCTGGGAGAGAATTTTATTGAAATTCCAGACTATAAAAAAGTCGCAAAACGAATTGCCGAAGTTGTGATACAACATCATAAGCCTACCTCGGGGAATACTAAGTCAGGTAGTACTGATACCGAAGTTGAAAATATGTTATAAATGCCAAAATGTAGCATTGTAATAGATTTAGGGTTTGGTGATGCCGGAAAAGGTTTAACTACAGATTTTCTGGCATCCCAACAACCTAAAGAAAGTCTGGTTGTTCGTTTTTCCGGTGGGCACCAAATAGGGCATACGGTAAGTACCGGTGCTTTTACACATACCTTTAGTAATTTTGGTTCAGGTACCTTGTTGGGCGTTCCTACCTATTATTCAGAACATACCACTTTGTTTCCTCCGGCAATTCTTCAGGAAGGGGGGTTTTTAAAAAAATATCATCCAAAATTAAAGTTTCATCCGCTGGCAATGCTAACCAGTATCTATGATATTGCTTTTAATAGGGCTGTTGAAAAGCAGCAGCATCACGGTTCTTGTGGATTGGGTTTTGGAACCACTATAGCCAGAAACAAAGAGGATGTCTATTTTTTCGCAAACGATTTGCAGTTCTCCTGGGTAATAAAACAACGTTTAAATAGCATAAAAACCTATTACGAGCAAAAATTGCTTAGTCAGCCTAAAAGTGTGCAGGAGTATTATAGGAATGAGCTTAAAACCTATAATGAAAATTATTATGTTGAAAGTTGTTTAGCGATAAGTCATTTTTATGAAATAATTCCCCTAAATAAGTTGGCCGATAGTTACGGACACTTTATTTTTGAAGGTAGCCAGGGGGTTTTGCTAGATACCCAGCACGGTTTTCATCCACATACTACCTGGAGCAATACCACTTCCAAAAATGCTATTCAGCTTATAAAGGCACAATTAAAAGAGGTTTTAAACCTGGATGTTTATTACGTGACTCGTTGTTATCAAACCCGGCACGGTAATGGTCCAATGGCTGAAACAAAAAAGGTTTCCTTACAGAATAATGAGCAGGAAGCGAATGAGACCAATGAGTTTCAGGGTGAGTTTCGTACGAGGGCTTTAGATATTTCTTTGCTTAATTATGCTTTAAGTTGCGACGAAATTTATCATCAGGATATGAATATTAGTAAAAACTTGATGATTACCTGCCTTGACCAGCTTCCGGAATTTTGTGCTGAAGATTTAACGGGAAAACTTACCCAAAATTTTAAAACCGTTTATGGAAGTTACGGTCCCGGTAGAACATTTGTTAGGGAAATTTCTGCTAAATAAAAAGAGGGCCTTCTGTAATTTTTAAAATCACCCCATTCAGTGATAAACCTCCTATAATTCCCGGGTATCTTAGTATGCTGTAAAATGAACTAAAAAGATAAATATGATAAGCTATACAGAAGATTTACACGAAATGAAATGGGATGATTTTAATTTCAAATCTATCCAGGTAAACACGCTGCCACTGCTTGAAGATCCAGACCATTACAATAACGGCTTTATTTTTAAAGATGCGCTTTTAGAAGCGGTTGAAAAAATATCGGGGAAGAAGGTTTTTAAATTGTTGTTTATAAGTCCGGATAATATAACCAGTACAAAATTCTATGCTATTGCTTTTTTGGAAGGTAAGTTTATCTTAACCGCCGAAATAGAAAATACAAGCCATTTTTATTCATGGTTTAGCAGCATAGAGCGCGATAGAAAAGACACTAAAAAGTTGAAATCTGAGATATATTCGTTCGGGAAAAACCTGTACAGTAGTCAGCCAGCCTCAAATTTCAAAGAAGGATATTTTTATAAAGATACCGGTGCATTTATAGCTGATTTTATTCCTAATGAATTTATAGCCGAAAAACTGGCAAAAGAGAAAGCCGATTTCCTGGCAGATTTTATTCAATTAGATGCCAAAATTGATTTTGAAGAAGTTAAACAAATCTTTGAAGCTTTGATAGCTGAAAAGGAATTAAGAGTTATTCCTCCAAAAAACAACGAGGCCATTTATGCAGAATTTGAGCAAGAAGCAGGTTTCCCTTTTCCTGCCATGATAAAAGACTATTTGAGCTTGCATAATGGAGTTGAAAATGCGGCCATTATGGGAGCTGAAAAAATTTTAAAAGAATGGAAGGATTGGAAAACAGTCTATGATGATTGGACGCAGGAAGAATTGCTGGATACTTACAGTACAAACCAGGGCAAAGCTTTGCTAATGTACACTACTCCATACTGGATTCCGTTTTTTGATTTACAGAATGGTAATTTTTTAGCTTTTGATTTTGCCCCCAATACAAAAGGGACTCCCGGTCAAATAATACGCTATGGTGCCGACCAGGAAATTGGTTATATCCAGGCCGATGATTTAGCTACTTTTCTAAAAAGCCTAATGGGTGATGAAGGTGAAATTCGAGATGAAGAGTGGTTTTATAAACCTTAATCTACAAACCACCCATAGCACAGATTAGAAAATAATTGAAGATTCCCCCCGACTTATGTCTACGATTTTTAAAACGAAAATAGTACCAAATTTAAATACAGCCTCTTTAGAAGCTTCTGAAGCACTATCGCTAATTCATATTTTGGAATTGATGAATGCAACAGATACTGAAGCTTATAAAGCTGCAAAAATTACTGGCAATGCGCAAAATATAACTAGTAATTTTAGCCAAAGACTTACAGAGCAAATCTACTATCACCCTACTTTTTATGCAGATGAAAAAGAAGGTTTGGAATTTATAGCCTCCTGGCTTCCAATTTTAGAACAGGGCTGTTTTCCCGATAAAAAAAGTGCAGAAAAATTAGTTGAGTTTCTAAAGTTTAGCCTGGGGTATTTTCAATCTCAAGCAATAGCCGATACTTATAAAAATCAAATTTTTAAGGTCTTAAAAGCTTTGGTTCAAAGTGAATCTGAAGCTTCACTTCCTGTAGCTCGTTTTCTAATTCAAAACGTATTTGATATAAGAGATTATTTGAGTTCTGATTTTCTAATTCAAAATTGCCTTAAACATACTATTTTATGCGGAAGCTATACAGTTGTTTCTCCAACAAAGGAAATAACCTCATTTCCATTTAAAATTAACCATGATTTTATTGAGCATTTTTATGAAGGGGATTGGTACCAATTAATTACAATAATACATCAAATATTACCTGTTGGACGCGTATATGCCCCCGGCGCATATCATGTTTTGTTAGCTTGGTTTAGTACCGATTTGGCTAAATTCTATGCAGATAATTTAGAGTTAGCTTTTGCTGCACATAGTGCCATAAAAGAACGCTTAATATTTGGTGAAGCAGAAAGTCTCGAACTACTTAATATAAAAACAGCAGAAGGTGTCTATCCCTTAATTACAGCATTGGGAGCTAAAAAGTGGGATGCCGGTGATGTGCTTCTCTTTAACAATCGCGATAAAGCTATTCCGCAAGTACAGGTAGACGCCTGTTATTTACGGCTTATAGATTGGCTATCTGCCAATGGTGGAGGTAATTTTAATTCAGAAGCATTTCAGGAGTATGGCAAACATATTTTAAGCGATAATAACATTGCTGCGCTTCCCGTTGATTCTATTGCATTTTGGTTTGAAAAATGCCACTCGAAATCAGGGAATTCAAGTCAGGTTGAATTTTACAATAACTTGTTTTCAGGCTTTCTTTCTGAATTTAAAAATGGCAAATTGCCGGTAATGCGTCTTAAAAATGAAGCCTTTCAAGTAACCGGCGAATATGTAATAAAGGAGGTATTTAAAAATTTAAACAATATAGGTCCATGGTTGGAAAGTTTTAAAAGCACTGGATTAAAAGACCCTCTAAATCAATTTATAGTTCTTTCATATTATGATGCACGTATTTCATTGTTAGATTTATACAGTGAAGAAAGTCGGCAGGTTTTGCACACCTACTTGTTAGACCTGGCTTACTCTTCAAGAAATGCATCAGAGAACATCAGGAAAGAAGGCTTAGCCTTAATTGTAAATATATTAGCATGTTTGTGGGGTACTCCCGCTAATTATACTAGAGTTAATGAAATTTGGGCTTTAAAAAGTATAGATAGTAGTGTTACTAAGCTTTGTAACGATTTTGCAAAAGAACAATATCTTAACGAAAAGCATTCGCTAAGCTTAAAACTTATTCAAGCGTGGTATAATTTTTTGGGTGACTATTATTACAGCGCTACAACAGAAGCTGTATGGGTTGGTGAAATGTTACAAACGCAAGGTATACGCTCGGCCAATTATTTTAATACTGTTCAAGATGATATGTCTTTCTTTTTAGACCGTACAGTTTCCCGGCTACTTCATTTTCATAAAAAGTGTAAAAGCAGTAATAATACCGATGACGTCTTAAGCCTTATTGCGACACAAATTGAAACCTATCTTTCTGATTTTCTTCAGGAGCTAAATGAAGATAAACTGGCTAAGCCCACCGTAAAATACCTTTCTGATTATAGTAAGAATAAAGTTTTTGGCTTCAGTACTAATACAGATTTATTGAATGCGATTATTGAATTTTATGATTTTCATTTTAAGCAAGAACCAATAATAGAATCCAAGGTAGTTGTAGAGCAATCAAAACCTGTAGAAAATACGATTAACGAAGTTAATATAGATAAAAATTATGTAGAGACAGTGCTTAATAATTTAGAAAACTATAAAACTACGGGTTCATGTGATACACAACTTCTTGCCGTATTAGATGAAAGAGTATCAGAATTAAAAACCTGGTATAAACAAGATGATACAGGTTTAGAAGCTCGATTTAATCAGGCACTTTATATGGCTTTGCTCGATAAAGACCTGGCGCCGGGAACAATATTGGAGACCTATGGTAATCTTTGTAGAAGTTTATTTGTAGAGCTGGTAAAGGGGTCTAAAATGGCAGGCTCTTATGCCCTTGGTTTAAAAACCATGGCAAATTCTGGAGCATATCCAGAACACTTAAAAACTGCTTTATTGCAGGTTATGGAAGATTTAAACGCATAGAAGAATGATACAAGAAATAAGTCCCGAAATACAAGACCAGCTAAACTTATCTGCTTTGATTTTAAAGAAGAATTATAATAGTGCCGATTTAACAAGTTGGTTTGGTTTTAACCTGAATGACGAGATGCATGTAAAGCAAGCTAAAAGACTTTTAAACCTTTATGGCATTAAATCTGGTTTGCACTTACGCAATAGCTTACAACGTTATGAAAATGGGGAAATGGCATCTATGGCTTTTGAAAAATTGGCGACAGAATTCCGTAGTGACACAACAGATACTTTTAAAGTAAAATACGATGCTTTAGATCATCCCGGGATTAAAAGTACCTATAAAATAGTCTGGAAATACCGTTTCAGTTTAAAGGAGCATAAACTTATTGGTTATGAAATGGCTTATTACATTTTTTTAATGCGGTTGGGAGGTGTTCTTGGGTTTATCACTATAGAAGAAATTATGCTTCGGTTGGAGGATGCAAATACTCGTTTGAAAACACTTTTTTCCAGTTGGGGAGAATTTCATCGTAACGTATGTATTGGCGATGAATATGTGTTGGGATCTACAGAGCAGGATATCAGTAAATTTCCCGGAACAAAAACACTGTGGGAGCATTACCAGCGTCTACATATACAACATGCCAATTGGTTTAAAGAATGGAAAAAATGAGTTTAAGAAAAGAAGAAGTTATACAGCATATTGAGCGTGCAGAACAGCTTTGTAATGCCAATCTCTATAAGCATTTAACACCTCATATTTCTGCAGTTCAGGAGAATTTTGAAGCATTGGATAGTGCTACAGAATATGCGCGATATTACCGGCTTGTAATGTTATATATTGCTGCTTTTGAAGAAATAAATATGCCTGTTATGCAATCGTACTTAGAGGCTCTGGAAGCTATAAATGAAATACAGGCGTCAGATTATGAAGTGATTTGCAGTTGCTACCACCAATGTCCCGATGCTGTTTACGAAAAAGCATTAATGCAATACCCTTATAACGAAACTTTGCATTTACACTATGCATTAAAGCTACAAAATGAAAAAAGATTCTTAGAAGCAATAGGCATTCTTAAGTATATATTAGAATGTTATCCTGCCACTACCGAGGCAAGACTTTTACTGTGGGAGATTGAAACAGCCTATTTAGAAGAATTATGTTGTTCAACTGAAGAAGCAGACTGTTATGAATTACTGGACTTAGCATCTGCCACACATAATTTAGAAGTATTAAAAGGCCTGGAACTAGACGAGCGTTTAGATGAAGCAAGCAAAAGCTTAATCTACATACAAATTGCTTTATGGGAAAAGAGATCTGTAGAGATATTGGAATACTGGAAGACAGAATGGAAATTGCTGGAATTATCTGATAGAGTTCGTTATTTATTGGCAGATTATGCCAGGGCATTTATGATGTATGATATGGTTTCCCAAATTTTAAGAGCACCATCTAAACCAGAATTTCCTACAGACGAGTTTACCTCTTTTAAGGAATATAAAGAATATATGAAGGCTGTTTCCAATTCGGGTTGGCAACTGGCGCAGCATCATTATTTATTAGTGGGGAATTCAGCCTATTTTCATACCGGAGATAGAAAGGTCCTTAATATTTGTATTGAGCAGGGGCTAGCGCTAAATCCTAAAAATCCTTTGTTATTAGTTTTAAAAGCCAAATCGTTCTATTTAGAAGAAAATTATAACCAGACCGCAGCAGCGTATCACGAAGCCTATAGAAACGGACTCGCTATGAGCGAATACTTGTTTTATTTATTAGAAGTAAATAATAGGATACAGAGTTGGCAGGGTATTTTAGACATTGTAACCCAGTTTCATAAAAGAAAATCGCCAACGCTTAAAACCATGTTTTTTAAAGCCCGGGCTTTAGTGATGTTGCAAGAGTTTGATGCCGCGCTTGAAGTTATAAATGAAGCCCTGCAAGACTTTCCCTTACCAGCGCATTCTTATGCTCCCTGGTTTTATAATTTACGAATGCTTATACATAAACGGAACCATAACTATAAGGCATTTCTAGAAGATATGCATGAAGAAATTAATTACTATAAAATAGGGGATAGTGATTATTGTAGTACCATGAATATGTGTGTAGAAACCATTTTTGAAATGGGCGATTATGAAGAATGTTACAAATTCGCAATCTATAATTACGAGCAGGAACAATTATCACCAGAGTTGTATCCAGTGCTCCAGTGGTTGTGTTTTTATTATTTTTTAATTGAAAAGCCAGATGATTTAAACGATGTTACTGAAAACGATTTAATTGAAGAGCCTACCACATTTATCGATTACAGGAATAATGGATTATTACACTGGATTATGGGAAATCATGATGCAGCAACAGCATCATTAGAGCTTGCCGCCGGCCTGGCAACCAATAAAGCCTACTATCTTAAACTGGCCTTAACCTGTTCAAAAGAAGCTTTTCATAATTCTAAAAGTATAAGGCTTTGCGAAACTATAAAAAAAGAGCTCCCAGAATCTCAAGAATGGAAAATAGACTTTGATTATGCTAATTTATTGAGAGAAGAAAAACAATATAAATCGGCATTACATGCGTTTAAGCAGGTGTTACAAGGTTATCCAGATCATTCTTTTTTTCAATTTCCAAAAGACGACAATCATGTTATGCTAAGAAGCTTAAAAGAATGTGCAAAGGAGTTAGGTGATATTCACGGGTTCACCAAATATAATGCGATGCTTTTAAGCAAGGATAATCCGTCTATAAATTTATTAAAGGAACATCAGGAAATAACAAACGAGAAAGACAAACAAGATATTTTTGTAAGGCATAATTTATTAGAAAGCTTGTTTCAATTGGGTACAGATATGAGTAAAGCCGAAAGTGAAGAGTTAATCCAAATTAAAACAAAAATAAGAACCAATTATTTCGCTGAAAGATGTTAGTTTTACTCGATAATCGAGATTTAATGTTTCAAGGCCTGCCCCAAAATCAAAAAAGAATTCCTTTTAATGCCTTGTTGGCTTGCCCCGAAGTAATTTACTGGTTTTAAAATGATACCGCTTAAAAAGTATACAAGCTTATTTTTATTTCTATTCTTAGGAATATGTAATGTTAGCCTAGCTCAAACACCAGAAAGTACGCCACTTTTAGATTCGCTTTCTAATGTATATGCAGAAAATTTATATACAAACCCGGAAGTCGCGAAAAAAGCAGCCCAGGAATGGTTGTCAAAAAGTGAGGCTTTAGATAAGAAAATCCATATAGTTAGGGCACACTATGCTTTGGGCAACCTAGGCAACATTTCGGGAGATTATAAAAGTGCTGTAGACCAGGCTGCAAAGGCCATTAATTTACTTAAAGAGCTTAAAATAGAAAATGGTTTGGCAGCCGCTTATAATGTATTAGCGCTAGGGTATAAGAACCTTGGGGATTATCCCAAAGCAATGGATGGTTTTATGCAATGCTTAGCTTATGCAAAAAAAATAGGCGGAAAGAACCAGGAAGCAAATGCCTATCAAAATATTGCCACACTTTATGTGTTACAAAAAAAATACAATAAGGCTGCTGAAAATTTAGATCGTGCCGCTAACTTATATCGGGAATTAAAAGATGACGACGGTGTACTCACTACCTTATTTAATTTTGCTAATATTTTAAAAGAACAAGGCAAGTTTGATCAGGCTCGTAAACACTACCAAACAGTTTTAAACTATAGAAAGAGAGAGGGGAACAAAGCCGTGATAGCTTATATAAATATTAACCTGTCACAGATGTTAGTTGAAGAAGAGCGTTGTGAAGAAGCAGTGGTTTCCTTAAAAAGAACATTATCGCTGTTAAAAGAACTAAAATTCAATTCTGATATAGCGATTGTATTAAATGATCTGGGCTTATGTGAAAGTGAATTAGGTAATAACAAAGAAGCAATAACCTATTTTGAGCAAGCCCTTGCCATAGGGGAAGAACAGTCTTTGTTAACTTACAATTCTAATATATATATAAATCTTTCCCAGCTATATCAAGATCAGGGCGACTATAAAAATGCTTTAAAATATTACCAAAAAGGAGTAGATACCAAATCTAAACAAAACTCACTTGATAAAGAAAAGTATGTCGCAAATCTCCAGGAACGTTACGAAACCCAGTTAAAGGAGACGCGAATAGCATTGTTGGAGAAAGAACAAAAGTTGGGGGAGGCAGAACTGCAAAAAGCAGAGCTTACTGTTAAACGGCAGGGAATTGTAAGAAATGCGTTTATTGCGGGTTTTATATTGGTTTTAATATCTTTAGTTATACTGCGGCTTTTTTACCTGCAGCGGCTTAAAGCTCAGAAAGAATTGAGTGAGCAACAGGAAGAAAATGCAAAGCAAAAGATTAACCAGATGATGAAAGACCATAAATTATCTGTAATAGAACGTTACCAGGAAGGACAGGACGAAGAAAGAGCACGTTTAGCCCGGGAGATACACGACGGAATAGGTAGTGACCTGGCCGGAATAAAAATTGCCTTTGAACACTACATAGAAACTCAACCAGAAAAACCACAAAGCAAAAGAATATTGAATGCTATTGGTAATGCTTGTATAGATATACGTGCGCTTTCCCATCAATTACACCCCTTAGCTTTTTCAAAAATAGGTTTTAGTAGTTTTCTTAGGGATTTTATAGATAAAATTTCTAAAAGTGCAAATATTGATATTCAAACTTTTTTCTTTCCGGAAGAAGATATTGATCGGTTACCGGAGGAGCTCCTTGCCGAAGCTTATAGAATTGTACAGGAATTAGTAAATAACATTCTAAAACATTCCCTTGCCACCCAGGCCGAAGTACAACTTACCAGGCATGAAAATCACTTAAATATTGTGATTAACGATAATGGACAGGGATTTCAGGAGAAGAAAAAACAAGGAATAGGATTACGAAATATAAAGGACCGCTTGCATAAGCTACAAGGTACCATAGAGATAGACAGCAGTGCAAGTAGTGGTACCTCAATTATGATAGATATTCCCTTAAATTAAAAATTGTGAAGAAAGTAAACATCATTATAGCAGACGATCATTTAATGTTTCTGGAAGGTATAAATACCATATTTAAGGATATGCCCGAAATAGGAGAGGTTCATTTAGCCACCGAAGGGAAACAGGTACTTAGACTGCTCAATCAATTTGAGGTTCATTTAATTATAAGCGATATTAGTATGCCAAAAATGGATGGTATAGAATTGCTTACGGAAATTAAAAAGAAACATAGTGCTATCAAAATTATCATCTTAAGCATGTTGGATAATCATAGAACGGTGCATAAGGTGATTCAAAAAGGAGCAGATGGTTTTGTGCCAAAATTTACAAGTAAAGAAGAATTGCAGAAAGCTGTACGTACTGTATTAAATGATGAACAGTACTTCTCTGATATTATAAAACAACGATATATGGAAAGCGTTTTTGAGCGTAAGAAGTATAAAAACATAGAACTCTCACCACGCGAGAAGGAAGTGTTGGCACTTTTAGGGGAAGAGCTTACCTCAAAAGAAATTTCGGAAAAGCTATTTATTTCTGTGAATACCGTAGAAACTCATCGTAAGAATATTCTTTTAAAAACCGACTCTAAAACCACTACAGGAGCCGTAAAATATGCCATAGAATCTGGGTTGTTTGATACCTAATTTGGCTTGTATTCAAGATTGAGTTTTAATTTTAAAGGCCTTCCGGGGTAACTTTTATTATCATAGCACTTTAACTGCTTCAGGGCCCCTACCTAAAATAAAATAGGTTTTTACTGGCACCGCCAAAGGGTATAATATCCCAGGGCCTGCCTCGAAATTAAAAATTTGTTTTCAACGAAGCCCTGTGGGCTTGCCCCGAGGTAGTTTACGAAGCCTTGCTGCTTATCTTAAGTTAATTTGTTTGTTGATATATAGCATTAATTCCTTCTGCTTCTATAACATTTTTTATCTGATTAAACTCTTCCTCGTAAGATGTCGTATCATTCTGGTCTGTTATCATCTCTCCCCGGTATATGTGTCGGGTATCTAAATCAAAATACAGGATGTATAAACCTTTCTGTGGGTTTTGGTATTTTCCTTCACCATCATTCTTTATACGTTTATCATCAAGGTATTGTACCCAGGCCGCTTTAGAAAGGGAAGATTTGTCTAAATATATTTTTCTGTAATTACTAATTTTAAAATAAGGGAATGCTTCGCGTATGTTTGTTCCTATTTTTTCTTCAATTTTTGTTTGTAAGGATGGGAAACCCTGTATTTTTTTTGATAATAGAAAATCTTTGATTTGCCAGGTATTTGTATGGGTTTCAAGTGGTATTTCTATGAAACCTTCTGGATATTGAGGAGTTTTAATTAGTAAATGCTGACTATATAAACTGTTCAATTCGTTGTAAGACTGGTTTAATCTTTCCATAAATTTAGGGATCAAATTGTCCAGTACTTGGGGAGTTAGGTCTTCTTTAAAAATTAATTCAATGCTTTCAATTTTGAAGTTAACATCCAGCCCGCTACTTTTAAAATCATTTCTAATCGCTTGTTTTGTTTCATAGATATTTATAGACTCTTTATAAAGATCATTAAAGGTAAGCTTTTCGGAGCCATACAGAGGCAAAGTATCATTTACTAATATGTTTTTCGCATTAATATGCGTGTAGAATTCAATTTCGGGTATTTTTTTATTGTAGATATGTACACTAAACATATTAGGATTCATCGTAGCAGCGTTAAAAAAGCGATTTAAATTTTTAAAATCTAATTCATCTTTATACTCTCTTTGTAAATATGTTTCGATATTTTTTGCAGCTTTATTTTTAGAGATACCACCAAACAATCTGGCGCAGCTACTAAAACCAATTACAATTACGCCAAGTAGTATTCCAAAGTATATCATTTGTTTCATAGTTATCATCTTGATTAAACTAAATTATAAGAATGTTGCAAAAACGGCCTCACGGAATTCCGTGAGTTTTCACTTTCATTAAAAGAAGTCAGTGTTTATAGAGGGGTACAGGGTATTTTTGAAGCATTAATTATAACTAAAGATATTTATAATGGGACTACAAGAAAAAAAAGCAGCTAAAGCAATTGAAGATCAATATTTAGGAGACTACCAAAAGGAAATAAATGAGACGGTAGGTAAAGAATTACCTGTTAATATTAACTGGGGTACTTTTGAGCTAGACTTTATAAAGTTTGTGCCAAGTGTTTGTTTACAGCGTCTTACCGATGCACTAAAGGAGGTTTGTGAAGACGATATGGGTAAGGAAGCTATACAGGAGAGTATCTCGTCTATTGAGGTGTATTGTATACCTAACGAAGGTGCAGAAGATAAAAAAGAATTAAAAATAGAAGATGAGGTATTTTCTCTTACAGCTTGTTGGGGCGGCCACCACAGTGGATATTTCTCTGATCTTGTAATACGTGAATTCCTGGAGAATAATCTATAAAATAACCTGGCAGAATCAGGCTATTATAAAAAAGAAGCTGTCGGAAAAGGTTTTAAAATCGTCATCTTGAATTTATTTCAAGATCTAACGTGTTGGTAATTAAAAACATGTTAGAAGCTGAAACAAGTTCAGCTTGACTAGAATAGACTTTTCAGACAGCTTTTTTTATTGGCACCGCCAAAGGATATAATACCTTGAGGTTTGCCTGGAAAATATAAGTTTATGTCCAACAAATATCTCGTGGGCTTACCTCAAGGTAGTTTATTTTAATGTTTAGTGTAAAATTAATTTATAGGTACATTGTTTAGCTCTACACCTCTTAAAGAAGCCGAGAAGTATACGCCTTGTTGGGAGTATGGATTATTTTCCATAAAAGATTGATTAAAACTAGTTACAGAAGAATTTTGAAAATTAAGGCTTAATTCGGGTTTGTCCTTATGCTTAAAGAATACCTGAATAGAGCCGGCCCATTCACCTTCCTGGTTGGCTACCCAGTTTAAGAGGAACTCATCTATTTTGGAGTTTATAGATCCAGATAAGTAAACTTCGGTTGTTTTTTCAGCATCTTTTCCATAATTATGAGAAGTAGAAAAGTTATAGTCAAGTTGGCTCAACTCAAATTTTTTTATGCTATTCTCGTCTCTTTTTAAGATAATTTCTATTCGGTCTATAATATTGTTTTGTTGCATAGTATATACTTTTTTACTCGATAATCGAGGTTTGTTAAGATAGTTATCGTGACCCCGAGGCTGGCCTCGAGTTAATTTACTTTTTAATTATCGGAAGAATTTATAGGTTTTTCTCTATTTGATTTTGTAGCTGGGCGGTGTCTGGAAAGCTTTTTAGTGCTTTAGAAATATCAATGGTAATTGAAAGCATATTTTCTTGTAATAGCACGTTGTTTTCTGAACCCAACTTAAAATTAAGCGAGGAAATTGATTCAGAAAAAGCTTCGTTGGCCATTTTATCTTTGGCAATGTTGGAGAGGGTTTCTTTTAATAAACCCAACACTTTAGAAGCATAAAATTTTTCAAGATCTGTAGGAGTTTCTTTGTAAGAATATGCTATAGAAACCTCTTTCCCTAAAGAATCGTTTAGTGCCAGCTCTAAGGTCTTAATGTGTTTTTTAAGCTGAAGTAGGCTAGGTATTTCGCTTTTATCTGGGCTAAAAGGAATTCTACCGTCAGAGAAAAGATAGGCATATGTATCGATGTTACTCACAGAGATCGTAGAAATAGAATGCGATGCTATGTGTTGAAAATGAGCTTTATGGTCGTACATATCAGCTAACAATATCACTTTCTTTTCTGTACAATGATTTACAAAAAAGCCGGAGGCACTACCGGAATGAGTGCTAATACTTACCTGTGGCATTCGGGGCTTTTCTTTTTTCCTTTCTTTATCTGCTATTTCCTGTAGTATTTTTACAACCTGATCTGTATCTAAAGCAGGTAATTCTAACATTGTTTTAAAATCCATGTTTATCTTTTTTAAAAGTGTAACAAAGATGCTTAAACCCGGAAGAGATTTTGTACCTGTTTTCCGTGATATTTTAGCTAAAAAAAGCCTTAGGGGTATTTTGAGATTCTAAGGCTTTTTTGATTGGTAAACAATTTAGTAGTAGGCTGTTAAGCCAATGTTTATTGCTACGGTTGTGATGTTGATTCTATTTTGTTTCCTTCTTTATCAATTTCAAACCATTCGTCACTTTCCACTCGTTTATGGTCATCTAAGTCGTAATATGTTTTTACGTTATAAGTAACTTCGGCTTTTCCATTTTCAAACCATTTGGCAAACTCATATTCACAGGGAATTACTACCTGGCCATATTTATTTGCGTATCCCATTTTACCATTTCTAAGAACTCTCATTAAGCCTTCATTAAAGGGTTCGGGGCCATTGTCGAACATAACAATGTCAAACAAAACATTTTGGTTCCTGTCTATAGCAATCTGCCGCCCATAGGTAGTATCGTTAGGATGTTCTAAAACATTGGCGTAAAATTCCAATGTGTCAGTTCCGTAATATGCATATTTCCCAAATGGAATGATGGTATCATTGTTTTCATTTACATATGCTACGCTTACACCAAACTGTAAATATTCCTGATTTGTTACTGCTCTTAGCTTAGTAGTAGAAACTGTATCAGATATAGGTCTATCATAATATTTGTGATTGGTAACTTCTTTTTTAATGTGGTTTTTACACGAAAAAGCCACTGAAATAGTAAAAACCAGTATTATTATTTGTCTTTTTTTTATTAGCACCGCCAAAGGGTACAATAGCCCCAGGTTTGCTTCTAAATTAAAGATTTGTTTCCAACGAATGCCTCGTGGGCTTGTCCCGAGGCAGTTTACTTTTCTAAATAGCATAAGAATTAGTTATATATCCTTAGTAAATTCTTTTTTTAGCTGGGTGTAACCCGGTGTTATGAGGTATTTGTATTTATTAGGGTTCATGTTGAAACCACCAAATTTTGAAATGTAGTATTTTAATTCTTTCAACTTTAGTTTTTGAAAGTATTCCGGCACATCATTTTCAAATCGGCAACCGTCAATATCTAAGCGATCCAATTTCGGTAAATCTGCAATCCAGGTGGGAAGATCTACAAACTCATTTCCACCAAGCGATAGGGTTTCTAAACTTGTCATTTTTTTAATATATTCAGGTAAAACTTCAAAGTTATGACCAATTAAGAACTCAGTAAGTTCTAATTCAGTAATGCTTTCAGGGATAGTATTTACTTCTCTGCTAATACCAACAAAGCTCAATTTCTTCAAAGATTTAAATTGGTTTAATTTAGAATAGCCTTCCATACCAAACTCATAACTCAAAGCTATTCTTAGATCATGCAATGCCGGGGCATGTAAGGCTTCAAGTGTTTTAAATCCGGTATAGCTTAAATCTAAAACTTTTAAATACGGTAATGACACCCGTGGAAATATAATAGAAGCCTCATAATGCCTTATATCTAATGTTTCCAAATTTGGTGTGTTCTTAAGTATGTCCCCAAGGTCGTTTGCTTTGTAAGAAGATAACTTTAAGTACTTTAATTGAGGCGCCGGCTGCGTGCTAAGAACTGCAGTACTTTCTTCCTCATTATTTAAATCCAGATGTTCCAATTGTGTACAATGCAATAAAACATCTTTGTAATTCGCTGTATTGGTGTGGACTTTCAAAGTATTTAAAGCCTCCGGCTTTGGCAAATACTGCGTTAGTTCTTCTTGCGTGTTTTTGTTCTTATTTATTTGTGAAAACTTTAATTTTTTAGTAATTAAAGTTTTAAATAAGTTTTTAGGATTTTCAAGAATAAGGTGAGCAAAGCTAGCTGAATCAGTTTCCAGATAATGTTTTCCGGGAATAAACTCTTTTATCACAAATAGTTCTAATTCTTTAATCTTTTTAGGTAAATTATCGCCTTGTAGTATAAGATTGGGGCAACTATTAAAACTTAAATACTCTAAATACGGTAATTTTTTTAGACCCTCGGGAAACGATTCCATGTTTGCATTGCTTATACTTAGGGATTTTAGTTGTGTGCATTTATCTATGTTACTAAATAAGGTTTCGGTGTTACTAACCATATGAATGGCTACAGATTCGAGTGTAGGCAACTCTCCCAGTCCTAAAGATAAATTGGTAAAATCAGGGTTATAATAGATTTTCAAACTTTTAAGATTCGGGAAACTCTTTGGATTTGCTAAAACATATTCCAATATTTTTACATCGCTAATTAATAACTCTGAGTTTAAAAAGGAGGTGCCAGTATTTAGTATAGGTATGTTTTTATCTAAGCTGAAGGAGTTGCAACTTTCTGTAAAAAGCTGTTTGTCTTTTATTCCTTTAATGGATGGAATTTCCCTAAAATCTATGCTTGATAGATTTTTTAAATTTTCAAGTCCGTCTGGAATTTCCTTTAAGTTGGGACATTTGTAAATTTGTATACGTTGAAGGTTTTTAAGACTGGTAAAACTATTGGGGAGTTTACTAATATTTTCCAGCCGAATAAAACTTAATTTCTCTAAACTTAAAGGAAGCTCAAGTTGCGAAGCATCTGTTAAGTTTACTTTTAAGAAAGTCAATTCTACTAAATTAGAAAGTTTATCTAAATGAAGCGAAGCTTGAAAACCTGTAGAAATATTTTCCAGGTCTAATTCTTTAATAGCTTCCAGGGTCCAAAAACTATCGGGAAAATATGCTAATTCAGGTAGGTCTAAATTAACAATTTCCAATTTTTGTAAATTTCCAATGGCCTCAGGTAGTTTTTTATAATTTCCTTCTATTTCCAGCACCTCAAGTGATTTTATATCACAAATTTCATCAGGAATTTCTTCTGAAAAAACTTCTTTAATGCGAAGTTCATTGATTCCATTTAAGCGTGAAATAAGGTCTGGTTGTTTCTCGAGTTTTTGAACAATAGCGGTATTGTCCATAAAAACTAAGGAAAAGCCCATCATATTATAGAGTTTTCCAATAGGGAATAAGGGATCTTTGGTGCCAAAATGAAGTAAGGTGTTAATTACTTTCTCGGAGCCTTTTCCGTTTTCAGGCAATTTATTACGTGTTTTAAACGCGCTATTTATCTCGGAGGTACCATATTCTTGCAGTATTTCAGAAATTTCAGCAATAATTTCTTTGTCCCTGCTTATTTTGCCTACCAGGAAAAGCTCATATAAAAAGGCTTCGGGATAGTTCTTTTCTGCTTTTATACTTTTATAATAGGTGGTAATGTATTCTTTGTTAAATTCCATTTTGATATCTTGATAGGGTTGAGGGTGCAGTCTTTTTTTATTGGCACCGCCAAAGGGTGTAATACCCCGAGGCTTGCCTTGAAATTAAAAATTTGTTTCCAATGAATGCCTCGTGGGCTTGCCCCGAGGTAGTTTACTGTAATAGATAAAAAATATTATAAGCCATATTATATGGTTATACCGTGAATTGCTTCCATCCTTTTAAGAATAGTAGGTACAAACAATGCGAATTTTGCATTGAATTCTTCCTGGGATTTTGACCTGTTTAAATTATTTCCCATAATTGTCCAGGTGGTATACAAAGCATTTTTTAAATCACCTTCCCCGGTATCAATATTCAAAGCTCTCATCAATCTTAAATTTTCATCATCATTGTAAAAGCCGGTTTCTTTTACGATTTCAAAAACCCGCTCAAATATGCTTTGGGTGTGCATGAGTTCGCTAATTTTTAAGGCTGGGTCTTGAGTATCACTTACAGCTTCAAACACATTTACCATTAAACTTTGCACTTTGCGGTTAATGCTAAATTCTAAATATTTCAAACCTATATTGTTCTTATTATTCACAGCAAAAATAAACCTGTCACAAAATAATTTTATCACGGTATTCAGCGATTTCTGTATTTAGTTCTTTACAGAGCATTTTTAAGTTTGTTGATTTTTGCAGATGCTATTTTATGTTTTAATTGGTATCGCCAAAGGGTATAATAACCCGACTTAGTTTACTATCATTGTAGATGTTATTGAAATATTTTACCAATAAGTTCCGACTAGAAATGTTAATCTTATAAATGCAATAACACTTTCTGAAGTCAGTTGCAAGGGCGCTTTTAAATCGGTTATTTCTTCATCATCTATAAAAACCACAAAAAGTCCGTCTTTAAAGGCGAGTAGAACATTATCAATGGCTTTTTGCAAATTGGCCAAATCTTTATTGGCTAGTTCGCCAAAACCTATTTTACCATTTTGCGCCTGTTCTTGTATTTCTGTAGGGCTTAAAAAACCAATAACATTAACTTCCAGGCGTTTTTTGTTGAAGTCTTCTACCTGGTTTTTTACGCAAGCGACTAATAATTCTTCCAGGTTTTTTGGGGTTTCTTCCAGTTTAAATGGGACTTGTTTTACCTTTTTTTTACCAAGTCTTTTCAGTTGTAATGTGAGTTCCATTTGTATAAAGATGTTTTTTGCGTTAGGGATTGTAGTGAAAAGCCCACAGTGCGATAGCACGAGGACTTGCAACAAAAAGCCCGCCCCACCTTAAGTGGGGAACGCCCTTATTGTTTAAAGAAATTAGCTATTTATTTGTGCTAAAATTGTTGGATCCTGTATTTTGTGATCTTCTGAAAGTAGTTTCATCTTAGAAATAATTTCTGCCGATTTTGGATCGTCGTCTACAAATGGCAAGAACATTCGCCCTCTATGCTGGCTGTGTACCGGGATTATAGATAATGCCAATCCATTTTTGCTCACCTGGCCGCTGCCTAAATGAATGCTATACTCGCCAAGACTACCTTTTACAAAAATGTGGCGGTCTTTAACATTAATGTTTTTAAGTTTGAATAATTTGGCAGATTCTTCGGCTAATGCAGCACGCATTTGCATGCTGCTGTGGCTGGCTTCTGGATCTATGCCACCAACGTGGGCTACACTCACCACAAGGTCAATGTCCCGCATTATTTCACTAAAAATCACCGATGGAATTTCTGAAAGTGGAACAGTTTTATAAGTGTCTACAGCGTGAAAGCAAACATCTTCCAGGGTTGGGGCCTCGGCATCTGAAGGTGAATACCAATCGGCCATGGCGTACATAGTGGCTATGAAACCGTGTTTATGATATACTTTTTGTAAACCATCTTCCATACTTACCGTCCAACCACGACCTCTTAAAAGCGCTACGGTTTTTTTAGGCTGAATTTGATGTCCCTGGTAACGTTCTGAACGATTACTGTGTTCCCGCTCATCTTCAGTGATTAAATACAATTCTCTAAATACTTGCTTAAATGGCTGTACTACACGCTCTGCAAATAAGTGTTTCTGGTACATATCCCATACCACTGCTTTGTATAAATGAGAAGGATGGGCAATAAGCAATACATCATCTTCTGCTAACTGATGTGTTTTACCGTTCGCATCTATTAAGTTGCCCTGTTGGTAAAATCCGGCAAGTTCTTTTTCAGGAACGTACATAACCAGCTTACTCAACATCACTTTTACGATAGGGTGTTGCATTAAATTATGAATTTCCTTCGCTGTAAATTCATCTTCGTTTACCATGGCATTTTCTAATGATAAACGAGTTCTACTGTATTGTCTGGACAAGTAGGCTTTATTTTCTTTTAAAGCGATAACCTTTTTGTCTTTACGCAATTTAGCAGGAATATTTTTTAGTGCTTTCCCGGCTTTGGTTACTTTAAGTTCTGTTTTGCCAAGCTCGTTAATAACCAATTCTATCACTGTTTCTTCTATGGTAATTTTAGCATTCTCCATAATGCTTTGGGTGGCTTTTGCCTCCATTGCCCAACTAAAGCGCACACGATCCTGGTAGCCCGCATTACGCGATAAGTTATCTAATGCTATGTCTACAGCCGCAGCTTCGCTTTCCTGACGCTGTGCACCAAATTGCTTACTTTCTTTTAAGAAATCCTGTAAGAGATTGTAGCGCTTTAGTACATCTTTTTCAGGTACGGTTTTGCTTAGAGGAATTAAGCCTAAAGCACGTACGTAATCTTTATCACGCTTGTCTTTAATTTTCTTTATGGTTTCAGTGATTTTTACTTCGCCCAGCATTACACCAGAATAAAGTTTTACCTGTCGATGCCCGTTTCCATCAGAAATGTATTTAGCAGCCTCGTGAAGTAGTTTCCAATTGGTTTTGCCTAAGCTTTTGTATACTTTGGTAAACCAATCTATATCGATAGCCCCTAGTGCAAAATCGCTTTTTGGAATATTGGAGTAACGAGAAATTATGGTTTCTTTTTCACTGTTCATATAATCTGAAGCGTGTGCCTGAAACCACCATACGGCATTTTCTAAATTATCGATTTTTAAATATTCGCCAACCACACTGGCCCATTGGGTGGCGTAACAGGCCAATTCTATAAAACGCTTTTTATTAATTTTTGAGGCCTTTGCAAGATTTTCAAAATCAGAATAAGACTCGGTGTCTTTAAATTGTGTCATTTTAAGAATGGCACTAAACTTAGATTTTTTACTGTCGCCGTAATAGCTGTAACCCCGCTCAAAAGTATCTTTCCCCAGGCGCTCCAGTACTCTAAATACATAATCTACACCTTCAACTTTATGAATAGCGTTAATATAATTAGAAGCAGGGGTTGCTATATCTCCGCGATTTAATTCGGTTTCTAATAAATTGGTTTTTAAAGGAAGAAATACATGTTTGGGAATTGTATTGCGTTCCAGACCTTTTCTATAGTTCATTCTGTAATTAAAGCCACCATCAATAATGGTCATTAATTCATTTCTATTTAAAGCCTGGAATAGTAGATCGTCATCATTAATCAATCCTTCTTTATAGAGCTTTAGTGTGACTTCAATTTCAGGAAATTCTAAGCTCCGTGTCCTGGTCTGTGCAGCTGTAAGTATTTTATTATCTGTGGCAACTGTAGGATACGCACAATTTTGAACCATTAAATACATTTTAATAGACCAATATTTTAAAAGCTGCTCTGAAGTAAGTTGATCTAAATGATGAACACCAAAATTAGGGGTGTTTGCCTGTATAATACTTGTCCAATTATATGTGTTGGTGTAATGGTAACCACGATCCTGAAACTTTGTTAATTTATATTTTTCAGGAAAATTGGCAATCATATCTTCATATATACTCAGTTTAAAAGATCCAATTGTTTGGGCATCTACATAAACTGCAAACAAGCGATTTAAAATCTCGTTGTACGTTCTGGACTTTGAGTAATAATTTTTTTCTTCATCTAAATTTAAACCTGATAAATCTGGGTAATACTGTCTTAAAAAGGGTTCTAATATTTTGTAGCTCCCATAGGGATAACTGTGATTGTTGATATACCTAATGGTAGCATAGAGTTCAAAATCATTAAGCTTGCTTTGTTCATACCATTCTATCCATACATGCGAAAGCGGAATATTATGTAAATGATCCTGAGCAGTAGCATCACTTCCCAGTTCCTTTATTTCATGAAGTCCTTTTTCAATAAATGTGGTATGAGTTTCTCCCTGATACCCCTGCATTTGATACTCATAATTTTTATTTTCAGCAACAATAGCAATTAGCGTGTTAACTTGTTTAGTAATCTTATTAGCATCTATAAAATCTTTAAATTTAAATGCCGAAAACTCTGATGTTGTGACCCCCAATTTATCGAAGAAATTCATTTTTTTCTCAAATTGAGGTTTTGGAATATATAGCGGTGTTAAGTTGTCATAATCAATAACACCAAAACCATTGCTAAAATTATAATCCTGCGTAGTCTCTAAAAACTTATCTAAATAAACCTGTTCGTTTTTAGTGATTTTAGGACGCTCATGATAAAGTTCTAATTGGGCTTCAATAAAATCAGATTGTTTATTGGCATCTTTCAAAAGGCTTAGAATCTCTAAACCGGCCAGGCGTTGTTCAATATTTTTTGCCGAAAGTAAGTTCTTAGTGCTTGTTCTTAATCGGTCTGCCGGTAGTTTTGTGATTATATGGATTAAAGCTGTGCGTAAATTTTTATTTTTTCGCCTTAGTAAATCTTCAGCAATCTCTAAATCTTTATCATAAAGGTGTATCGAATTAAATAAATTTAATCCTGTTGCCATAACCCCCTCATTTCGGTTATAAATGGCTTTTCTTGCTAAAGCTCTTTTCCAGGACGCTTCGTCGTAATCTAATTGTACTTTATTTTGCTGATCTTGTTTGTAATACAAGGAGTAACTAAAATGTTTTGGGAATACTTTGCGAATGTAGTTTTCCCTATATTCTGTAGGAAATTCTTCAAAATCAGTAGCCATTAACTCTAACTGCTGTTCTGTTGCGCTATTGATTAAAAATTGAAAGAAATAGGTTGGCCCGGGGACAAAGCTCCACCAGGAGAATATTTTGCTTTCGTAGGTTTTACCTTTTTCTGTAACGTTTTTGGCTACAGAAAGTAGCTTCTCGAAAGTGGAGTTATCTAAAGTAGTTACCGGTAAATTTACTGTCATCCAATGGTCCAGGGCATAATCTTTACCTAGCTCTGTGGTAAAATAGGGGACCAGGGCATCGTTTGTCCTATCTGTTTTCCAAATAAAATACAGTGCTAAAATCTTCTTGTTTCTATCTTCAGAAGTGAAAACAATTTCTAAGGCTTTTCTATTGGCAGTGTCAACATCTAAAATTCCTATAGCCCATAAACCAACTAAAACTTCTAAATTATCTTTGCTTTTAAGCAGTGTATCTGTTTCTTTTAAATCCAGGATTAAAGCTTGTGCGAGTTTTAAAACCCGGTTGATGATCGATTTTTTAGGTGTTTCCCAATTTAATCCAAACCAAGTGCTCACAGCTCTGGTAACACTGCTAAAACGGGTAAGGTCATTTTCTAGAATAACATTGATTATATACTTTAAAGCACCCAGACCAGACTCATCTAACGACTCTAGAATGGTTTGTCTTAAACCTTCCTGACGTTGCGCGGCCAGTAATAGTTTGGCCACCATTTCCCAATGCTTTTCCGTTTCAGAAAGTAACAGGGCTTTAATAATATCGGCGCTAATCCCCCCAATTTCATCCTCACCTTGAATAATGTCTTCTAGCAATTCATCAAAAGCGCCGTTTCCATTATGAAGTAAAGTGGCTAAGAAGTAGCTGTTTGCATTTGGAAAATAGGTGCTGTATTGAAAATGCTCTTGTAAAGACAAGCCACCAAAACCCTTTCTGCTAAATCTTAAAAATTGCGTAAAAAAATGTAATTTATTGCGTAAGGTATCTTCAGTTTTTATAGATCTAAAGGCTTGTCGGGAATAACCTCTTTGATAAGGTAAGGTGTCCATAAAGTCCCACATATCGGCCAAATAAGGAGCTTGAATAACCCCATACAATTGCATCCCTAAACGCAAGCCTTCTTCGGTTCTCCAGGGATTAATGTTAATAGCATCTTTAAATACAGTAATAAAATCTGGGGTATTGTAATACGTTCTATTTCCTTTATCAATTCTAGCTAAAATTTTACCTAAAACTTTATAAGGTTCAGTAAATAAACGAAATTCAGATGCGTCTATTTCCGGCTTTTTATGTCTATGAATATGTTTTTCAGCTTCTTCAAATGGAACCATATCTTGTTATGCTTTATATCTCTTAAATGTCAATTATTCAACTCTTAAAAATGCTAATAATTGTTTGCAAGGTAAACCTAATCGCAATTTTACTTCTCACGGTTTTTGGGGATATTTCTGAATAGTTTAAATTTTAGCCTATATTTAATTTAATCAATAATCGAGATTTGCGCCGGTAATTAGCAGGGCTCCAGGGCTTATCAGAAGCTAATTTGCGGGTGTTTAAATGACTATATTATTAATGAGATACTTTGTTAAAGTACCTGGAATTTAAATTTAGAACCGAAAAGCTTTAAGTAATAGGCATAAATGGTAGCTCTCTTTTATTGAATGAAAAAACTTGATTTTGTATTGCAATATAATCGCGTAAAATACCGGGGATAGCGCTTAAAATTATAAAGGCTAAGGTAGAAGCTATTTATACCTGAATTGGTTTTTTGTACGGCTTTCGTGTACGCTATGTATTGTGGGTATGGGGGAGTAGACGAGAGACTAACTTTCTATTTCAAATAGAGCAGGAGGTACTTTAATTGGCATCTTCAAAGGCTGTAGTACCCAGGGTTTGCCTCGGAATCCAAAAAAAAATCCATTTCATACCTTGTTGGCTTACCGTGAGGTGATTTACCAGAAGTCCTTCTTCAATAATTTATAGATAGTATTACACCGAAACCTTATCATAAGAAGAAAAGATGTTTTAGTGGTCTTAAAATTTACAATTACTGAAGAAGGTCTTAGATAGAAAATAAAAGCTTTATTTAGGGAGATTCATTCCTTTAAGCTGCGAACCTGGTAGATGCGCCAACTAACGCTGGTTAAATTTTTGAAGAACCCTAAGACTTAAGCTTTACGTTTTTTAGCATGTCTCCTGTCATTTGCTGCAGGTTATATTCTGGTGTCCATCCCCATTCCTTTTGGGCAACCTCATCATTAATGCTTTTAGGCCAGGTATCAGCTATATCCTGTCTAAAATCTGGTTGGTATGAGATTTTAAACTCAGCAATATGCTCTTTTATTGCTTCTGAAAGTTCCCGGGGCGTAAAACTTATCCCTGAAATATTATACGAAGTTCTTGTCTTAATGGCTGTACCAGGTGCTTCCATTAAGTTTAAAGTTGCCCTTACAGCATCTGGCATATACATCATGGGTAGCCTGGTATCTTCAGAAAGGAAACAGGTGTATTTCTTATTTTCTTTTGCTTTATAAAAAATATCTACGGCATAATCGGTAGTGCCACCACCGGGTTCAGCCGAATAGGAGATAAGCCCGGGGTAACGAATGCTTCTTACGTCTACATTAAATTTTGTAGCATAGTAGTTACACCATTGTTCGCCTGCCTGTTTTGAAATTCCGTATACAGTAGTTGGAACCATCCCCGGATTTTGAGGGGTGTTTTCGCGTGGAGTATCTTTCCCGAAAACAGCAATTGATGAAGGCCAAAAAACTTTTAATTTGTATTCTCTGGCGGCCTCTAAAACACCTAAAAGACTTTTCATATTAAGGTCCCAGGTAAATAATGGGTTATCTTCACCTTTAGCCGATAGGATGGCAGCTAAATGATAAATTTGAGTAATCCCTTCAGATACCACCAGCTCTTTTATTTTGGCGGAATCTATAGCATCTAAACTTATAAACTTTACCGATTGGAATTTTTCAGCAGATTTTGAATTAATATCACTAGCTAAAATATTTTCAGCTCCATATTTTGTAATAAGGGCATTGGTAAGTTCAAGCCCCAATTGTCCCGCTGCCCCGGTAATTAATATTTTTTCCATTAAAAAAGTAATTAAAATGTGTTTGTGAAAATGGGTTTAAATTAATTTTAAAGACTGCCTTTGCAGTTTAATCTATAATCGATATCTAACTACCTCGTCTATTTGAAACGAGGTAGTTTGTTAAAACTGAATTCGTAAGGTTTTTATTCTAGTTTCAATTTTAGTATCTGTAGCGTTAATAATCCTAATAAACTTTACCGCTTCTTTTGGGAAAGCTTTTATATGGCCATTTACTTCTTTCGTAGCCGGTGTACTCCATGTATTTCCATCTTTGGAAACCTGCCAGGTAAGTGCATCTAAAGAAGGCTCTAGTTTATAGCCAACTTCTTTTAGTTTTTTTACTTCCTCCAATTCAAATCCAAGGAAATCTTCAGCCTCAAACGTAATAACTTCCAATGGCGGGTTTAGCGACAGCACTTTGTTTTTAAACGTAATTGGTTGCTCTTTTAATTTATTGATATTGGTGAATAGGCTATGCGGATTAAAATTGGATTCAATTTTTAAACTTTCACCAAACTCTTTGTTATAGGCACTTGTTAATAAAGTAAAAGCTTCATCAATCATAGGAGTAATAACCAGGCTACCGGTTTTAATTCCCGGTTGATAGGGGTTTTGGTTTTCCCTACTATCCAATTCAAACATTTCTGTTTTTATCTTTAAAACAGAATTATAGTTGTCTTCAAATTCTTTTTGGTTTTTTGTTTGTAGCGCTTTTTGCATATTCAACATAGAGAGCCCTGCCTTTCCCAGATGTTTAAATTGCCTTACCCAGGGGCGAATTTCATCTAGTAGAAAAGGGTTGTCTTTACTGTTAAGCAGTTTTTCTGACGCATTAACCATTTCATTAAATTCAGCTTCTATTATATTTAGGTTAGCAATTTCCTGGTTGTTTTTAATTGATTTTAGGAACTCTTTGGCTTCAGGAGCAAATGCTACCGACTCTTTTCTTCGGTACCTGTGGCCATTTTCTCCTAAATCGCTGTTGTGTTTTGCGAAAACTGCAAGTGCTTCATAATTTTCAGGCATTAAATCTTTTAAAGATTTATGCCAGTTTTTTTCTGGGTGATAGCCTTCCATATTCCAGGTATAGTCGGCTACGCCATAAATACCAATTTTAGAGGCTTCGGCGTGTTCCATTGGGTTTGATGTAAAGCCGGAAAGATCCTTGGCAATTGTTTTGGCATTACCGTATGCAGGCCCCAAAAGCATATGGTTTCTTACATAGTCTGAAACAGGATAGTTCCACCAAATAAAAGCTTTACGCTTAATTTTAGCATTAATCCAATCCATAGTGGCCTCATCAATATCGGCAACAACGGTATTTCCTGTCCACATAATTTCAATAGATGGATCTAGTTTTTCACCCAAAGTCTCCAGGTATTTTCGGTCTGGATTAGACCAGGCCTTGTTATATTCGGTTGGGCACATTATTAAAGGCCTTACATCTTCTTTTTCCTTTACAAATTTATCGTTGAGGTAATTTAATAAGTTAGCCTGTTGGGTAGGGTCTGTTCCTTTTCCCGAAATATCATCGAAAAATACAGCAAAAGATCGAACCCCTAAGTCATACATATTCTCAAACTTTCTAAGCAATGCATCCCGATCTTTATCGTCCCATTTAATATCCTTTCCGGGGTGAATGGCCCATACAAAATCAACGTGATTTAAGTTAGCCCGGCTTACTAGTTTTTTAAGCTTTTCGGCTTCTTTTTCAGGATAAGGTTTTCGCCAGTTTGGCGAACTGTGGTAAGGATCATCTTTAGGGCCATAGATATAGGTGTTAAGTTTATTTGCCCCATAAAAATCTATTTGACGCATGCGGTTTTCAAAGGTCCAGGGAGTCCCATAAAAGCCTTCAACCACTCCTCGGGAAGATACATCTGGATAATCTATGATTTCGCCAAGGGGCCTCATAGAAGAACTTAATAAAGTTATTAAAGTCTTTGTTCCGTAGTATGCTCCGGCAGCATCCCTACCAATAACAAGGATATGGTTTTTTGTACTTTTAATATAATATGACTCCGGGCGATTTGGAACTTTTTTTAAGTCACGCTTTTTAAATTTATTAGTCACGTCGCCCACACGAATTGAAAGACCCTTTTTCAACGTATTTTCTTTGGTAAAATAGGTTGAAATCAAATTTTTGGTAGCTTCATCTGTATTCAATTGTTGAATATTGAAAAAGGATGGAAGCTGTACCGAATCTTTAATATTAACTTCTTGCGGAACCGGGTTTACACGATCAATTTGTGCAAACCCTGTACTTACAAGTAGAAAAATAAATATTTGGATGCTATATTTTATCATCTTTAAATAGAGTGTTAACCATTGTTATAGACGCTTACTCGATAATTAAGATTTATCCCGATAGTTATAGGGACTGTGAGGCAGGCTTCTGGTAATTTATTTTTGAAATTTACTTTCAAGTTCTTTGAGGTCAACTTCAGGCTCGTTTTCGTTTGGTTTCCTACTAAACTTAGAGTTAACTTCGGTATAATCATTGAAAAAACCACAATTTTCAAGATAATAGCCTCCTTCAACTTCACCACCGGCATAATCAATTCTATGCTTTTGATTAGCAGTAGCGTCTGCTGTAAAAATAGCATTAGAGAGTTCTATCCAACCCTGTTCCTCATCGTAGAGCCATTGATTTTTATAATGTGCTTTACGCGAAATATCTCCTGTTGCCGGAACAAAGTTTTCAAGGAAAGAATAGAGGCTACCCAGGTAATTGCTGGATTTTGGCCTTCTAAAACTGGCAATAATCTCCCATGCTCCATTTTCAGGCGCGTAGAAGTAGGCGGTATAATTGGTATGGTTGGGCCCTGCCGGCTCTCCTTTAAGTAAAAACTTATAAGTAGTATTGGTTTTCCACATAAATTTTTTATAGCTCTGTCCCCCAGAACCTTCATTACCAAATTCACCGGTATAAACATCCTCTCCTTTATTTAGCAGGATAATTTTCTGGTCTTCCGGAATTTCTGCAGGATCCTGGGTTTCATAAGGGCTCCAAACCGAAAACAGGATTCTACGTTCCTCTTCTGAATTTACCTGGATTCCAAAATAACCATGTGAGAATCCGTTGGCCATATAATAAGAACCTACTACATCCTCGCCTTCGGGAACTACTATTTCATTGTAAAAATAGGTTGGTTTTTTGCTTTCTTCCGGGATAGGGTAGCGCAAATGTACCGAAGGTCCGCGACGACCAAAATGAAAATTATCTTCTACATAATTCACTTCAGTATCGGTAACAGGCCCGGCCAATAGTAAATCTTTAATGCTCAATGAATTATTTGATCCGGGCTCTACAGCTTCAATAAGTACTTGTTGATACCCCGGTTCTTCAAGCTTAAATTCGCCAACATAAACATCCTGAAACTCTTTGTTTTTTACTTCTAGCTCCTTCGACTTTCCTGCCACACTCACCTTTAATCTAATGTTTTCTGAGTCTGCTTTTAGCTTGAGGCCAAGTTTTAGAACGCCAGATTTATTGCTTCTAAAATAACTTTCAACAGGTTTACTTCCGTCCCAATTAGAGATACCTTCTTTCTTAATTATTTTCCTGTCTTCTGCCTGATCTTTAGAAATCCAGGAGTTTTCGCCTATAGGAATTCGATAAGTGAAATCGGGGTTTTCTTTATGTTCGCTACAGGAGCTTAAGACTAAGCTTATACAGCTAATTAAAAATGCTAATTTGTAACTATTAATTTTCATTTGATCTTTTTTTGAATAAGGCTGCTTGAAAAGTCTATTGTTGTATTTAAAGATTTTTCAAGCAGCCTTATTTTAATTTAATTACTCGATAATCGAGATTTTATGATTCCAGATTTTTCTCTGCCCAAGCGGTTAATACCCTGGGTTGTTTGGTGTTAAATTTGGATTCTTGTCAATTGCATTTTGCGGAATTGGCAGGAGATTGTTCTTAGGCGCTTCAAATTGGCGGCTTTCAATTAAGTTTTCCGGCAAGCTTAGGGAAACATTATAATCTCCATTTGGCAAGGTAGTTTCAAGAACTTCACCTCTTTTTACACCTTTTAGTTCTCCATTTAAAACATCGCTGGCAATGTTCCAGCGTATAATATCGTCTCTACGAAGACCTTCCATAGCAAACTCGACTCTTCTTTCATTTCGAACAAGCTTTCTAAGACTTTCCTGATCTGCATATTTATCTCTATCTACGGCCGGCATTCCTGCTCTTAACCTAACAGCATCGAGTGCTTCATACAATTCATTGTCTATTTGCCCTAATTCTACTTTGGCTTCGGCAATTGTTAAAAGTACCTCTGCATATCTAAAAATATAGATGTCATTGCCCATGTTCCAGTATGGAGAGCCTGGGTCTGAATCCATAAAACTTGTGTATTTTTTGAAATTATATCCCGTTTTAGAGGCATTGTCTGCAGTATTGTAATAATCGGCATCGTTTTCTTCAATCGATCGGTAAACTTTACCGGCAAAAACCTGCCCCGGGTAAACTATAGAGGCCCTTAATCTTGGGTCGCGATTTTTATATGGGTTAGTTGGATCGTACTCTCCGGCACTTTGCGCTTCCTCTATGGTTTTACCATCAGCCATTTCAAAAGCATCAACTAAAGATTGTGTAGGCACTACTGAAGACCAACCCCCTATACCATTTGGTAAAAACGGGGTGAAATTAATTGAATAGGTGTTAGGGGTATGTTGTACCGATAAAATTACTTCGTTGTTTTTTTCGTTGGACGGATCAAATAAACCTGTAAAGCTGGGGTGTAATGAATAACTGCCTATACTGTTTGCGGTTGCCAAGGCCTTTTCATAGTCTTTAAAATAAAGGTAGTAACGCATAAGTAATGCCTGTGCTGCTCCTTTTGTAGCTTTTCCGAATTCTGCTTCCGAATAAGATTCCGGCAGAACATCTATTACAGAATTTAATTCGTCTTCAATAAATTCACGTATGTCTGCTTGTGGGTTCCTTGGAACTTTAGCTTCTTCGGGGGAAGCAAAATTTTGCGTTATAAGTGGAACATCACCATAATTTGTGGTAAGCACATAGTATTTATAGGCGCGTATAAATCGTGCCTGGGCCTTGTAAATATCTCTAACCTCTTCCGATACCTCTGTGGCGTTATCGGCATTGGCAAGGAATTCATTACATCTATTAATTGTTGTAAAGTTATAATACGATGCACCGGGATCTGCCGGTGAATTTTTTCCGTTTCCTATTTTGTTCCATCCTTCCCAGGGGAAATTATTATAAGCATTATCAGAACCTGCATCCCGGTACATAATAGAGCTACCACTTTGAAATTCGTTATAAATACCTGTAAGAGCCAAGTCTAAATCCTGTTTGCTTTTCCAAAAAGTAGAAGGGGAAAGCGCATCATCGGGGGCTGTATCCAGGAAGGAGTCTTCACAAGCGCTAAATGTAAAAACGATTCCTATTAAGTATATTAATTTTTTCATCTTGTAATAAATTAAAAAGTTAAATTAATTCCGATAGAATTGGTCATAACAACGGGATAGCTACTACCTCGTCCTGAAGGAGCTTCCGGATCCCATCCATCTAGATAATTTGTAATCGTAAATAAATTCTGTGCGGTGTAGTAAATTCTTAGCTTGGAGATGTTCCAGTTTTCCAATAGGTCATCCTGAAGGTTATATCCAAGTTGCAGGTTCTTCATTCTTAAATAATCTGTACTCTGTAGCCAATAACTTGTGGTTGAATTTTGCGGCATACTTGGGCCATTAATACCATCTATTAATCGAGGTACATCTGTATTTGTGTTATTTGGGGTCCATCTATCCAACCAAATTGAAGACGGTTTTTGTCCATCACCGTTAAGGGCGCCAATAGCATCAAAATCCATGTAGCCGTACCCACCGGTTGCTCCCTGAAAGATGGCCAATAAATCAAAGTTTTTATAGGCTAAACTCAAATTGGCTCCAAAGTTTAGATTAGGGGTAGAGTTACCCAGTAGTACACGATCGTTAGCATCTACCTTTCCATCGCCGGTAGCATCAACATAACGTAGGTCACCGGGTTGAATTTGTCCCGGGTAGAGTGTATTTATAGGGTATGCATCAATATCGGCCTGGGATTGGTGTAATCCATCTGTTTTATATCCATACCAGGAGTCAAGAGATTCTCCTATTCTACGAATTTGGCGACCATCAATAATGTTATTTGTTCCCGCTAGTTTTATTAACTCATTTTGATTATATGCTACATTTCCGCCAAAACCAAAATCTACTTCCCCAAAACGTGTTGAGTAATCAAGGCTTACTTCAATACCTTTATTTTCTAGCTCACCAACGTTATCATAAAAATTATTTAGCGCAAACTCGTTTGGAGCTGGCACCTTCATAATAATACCTTCGGTAAGCTTTTTATAGGCATCTATTGTTAGGTTTAATTTGCGAAATAATCTGGCATCTAGACCAATACCATAACTAGTTGTTTTTTCCCAAATTAATGCTGCATTTTTTGCATTAGAGATAGCAGCACCCGAAGTAATTTCACTATTAAAAGGGTAGTCTATTCCAAGACCCAGTGTTGGAACTGTTGGGTAGTAGTCATCAAGTGCATCCTGGTTACCAAGCTGTCCCCAAGAAGCTCTAAGTTTTAAATTGCTCACAGTTTCTCTAAACCCTTCAAAGAAGTTTTCATCAGAAATTCTCCACCCTGCAGAGAAAGATGGAAAGACCCCAACTCTGTTGTCTTCAGCAAAACGAGATGAAGCGTCAGCCCTTAGGTTGGCTTCAAATAAATAACGACCCAAATAGTCATAATTTACACGTCCAAACCAGGATACCATATTTAATTCCCTTGTATATCCTGTATTTTGCATACCGTTAGATGATCCTGCATCTAAATTAGGAAGTTCGGTGCTAGGGAAATTTTCACGGTACGCAGTGGTTTCTTTAAAATCATAAGATTCGGCATGATAACCGGCTAAAACTCCCAGGTTATGAACATCATTAAAACTATTGTTGTAATTAGCCGTTAAATCAATAGTATTTCGGGTGGTTGTTCTAAGGTCTTCGGTAAGCTTTGTAGGTCCGTGGTATTTATTCTCATTGTATTGGATTTCTTTGTTCATTTCTGAATTGTCCTCTTCTACGTTTCTATGAGAGATAAGGGCTTTTACATTAAAACCTTCAAAAATATCGGCCTGTACAGAACCTATTCCCACAAATGTTTTTCGATTGTAATTAATTTGTGGTCCCATATCTAACCAGGCAATAGGGTTTCCATCTGAAATTGTCCCGTAAGTACCATCTTCATTTTTATATGGTATCCAGGGTGCAATTCTATTTACCTGCCTTATTATCTGGTCTATACCATTACCCACATAAGCATTGTTAGGAGACTCACGATCCATTTGTGTATAGGAAAGGTTCATATTGGTGGTTAACCATTTTTTAGGCGTTACCGTAAGGTTTAACCTTGCATTGTATTCGTTTTTGCCGGTGTGTTTAATAATACCATCTTGTTTTTGGTAGTTAAGAGATGCCCTATACTTTGTGTATTCTGTACCGCCTGAAATTCCCAGGTTATTGGTGCTTACAAAGCCTGATCCCTGGTACAATAAGTCTTGCCAATCTGTATTAGGATGTCCATAAGGATCACTGCCATTTTGAAATAATTCTAAATCATTGTCATCAAATTTGGGAGCTTTTCCACTATTGGCCAGGGCTTCGTTGTATAGTAGGGCATAATCATAAGATCCCAGGTAATCTGGTAATCTTGTGGGGGTTTGCCAGCCTATATTGTTTGTTAATCGTACAGAAGGTTCTCCTGTTTTACCCGTTTTGGTGGTAATAAGAATTACCCCATTTGCAGCTTTAGAACCATAAATTGCGGCTGAGGCTGCATCTTTAAGGACAGAAATATTGGCTATATCGTTGGCCTGTACATCGTTTAATGATCCTTCAACTCCGTCTATCAAAACCATGGGAGAGGCTTCGTTCAGGGTGCCTGTTCCGCGAATCCTAATGGTACCTCCGTCGTTACCCGGCATTCCTGATGATTGATTTACAGATACACCCGGTAGTAAACCTGAAAGACCGGCAGAAACACTGGTCATAGGTCTATCTTCCAGCATGTCCCCGTCTACAGAAGCTACAGATCCCGTTAGGTTTACTTTTTTCTGGGTTCCGAACCCAACAACAACTACCTCATCTAGCGTAGCGGCATCCTGTTCTAAAACAATATCTATGGTAGTTTGACCACTCACCGGTATTTCCTTGGTGGCATAGCCCATATAGCTAACTACCAAAATCGCGTCCTTAGGAGCGCTAATATTGTAGTTTCCATCAAAATCTGTCATGGTGCCGTTATTGGTGCCTTTTTCTACAATGTTAACCCCGGGAAGTGTCATGTTTTTATCAGAAACAGTTCCCGTAATCTCAATTGTTTCCTGTCCTAACATTATGAAAGGGAAAAGTAAAACAATGAAGGTTAATAATAATTTTTTCATAAAATAGTTATAATTAATTAGTTGTTAATGAATGATAAATTGTTATAACGAAAGTTTAAATTTTCGTAAAGTTTGCAATTTCAAACGTTTTACTTACTTATCCAAAAATTATATTATAAAAATGTAATTAATACATTTATCTTTTTAAGAATGCTATTTTTGATAAAAAGTTGATATATAAATTATGTTTTGAGATGTGTTTTGAAGTGGTTTTAATTTAAAATGTTGTGTTATTTGTAAAATATTAAGAAGCTTTATTTTGTGGCTTTTAGAAGATTTAGCATATCGGAAATATAGATGGGGGATAGAGCAGGGGCTGGAAGTCTTCTGTTTAAGAAATTTAAAAAAAAACAGGCTGTCTGAAAAGTCTATTCTCGTCAAGCTGAACTTGTTTCAGCTTCTAACATGTTTTTAATTACCAACACGTTAGATCTTGAAATAAATTCAAGATGACGGTTTTAAAACCTTTTCAGACAGCCTGTTAAAATACTCGCTTATAATTATTGTTTAATTATTGCGTAGGATTTTGAGTTAAGGTTCCAGGGTAAGAGTTAATAGCATCTTGAGGGATATAATATACTACACGGAAATCTGTAGCGGGTATATTCTCAAACTGCTTGTGAGGTCCCGGGTATTCACGGGTAAGTTCTTTTCCATTACGGAATACATCATAACTTCTTTCTGCCTGATAAGCAAGTTCTAACTGGCGCTCCTTATCAATACGCTCACTGGCATTAGTGGCATCTAAATTATCATAACCGGCATCTACAATAGAACGCTCTCTTATAGTGTTTAAATCTTCCAGTGCAGCGCTATAATTGCCTAGTTTAGCATAGGCTTCTGCGCGATTTAAATAGATTTCGCCCAAACGACTAATTACAGGGGAGTGCAAGTGTGATTCTTCTCCTTCAAGGGAGGCTTTTGTAATATAGAATTGTGGATAAACCCTGTTGAGAGTTATATAATTATCTATAACTCCAGTATAGGTTTTTCCATCTTTATACTGAATAGAATAAATCTCCTGATCGGTATCTACAGCAGATAAGGTGTAGGTTTCATCTCCTTCAGAAGCAGTTATGGTATTTCCATTACGGCTGATGTCTGCCTGTACATAGTTTAATACCTCTCCATCTTTTTTAATAAAACGAAATACCTCGGTGTACTCTCCTGTTTCAGAATCCTGGGAATAAGTAGGCCTAATAAATGCAGCACGTGCGTCTACCATATTATAATTATCGGGACGCCAGTCGTTACGGCCTGTTTCGTTTAAAAGGCTTATATACTCGGCACTGGCATACATTTCGCCCCAGCCCATACCGCCTATATTGGCATACATACCTCCAACACCATAATAGTGGTCGTACCCAGAAAATTCTGAGGCTACACGTTTTACAGCGAAAATGGTCTCTGCATTATCTTCTGGAACAAAAGTATTGTATTCCATAAATTGCTCTCTTGGTAGCAAGGAAAATTTACCAGAGTTAATTACTTTATTCGAGTACTCTACTGCAAGTTGGGCATACTCTGTATTTGGCGATTCATAGGTTCCGCTCATATAAAGGTAAATACGGGACAACATAGCTTGAGCTGCTTCTTTTGTAGCGTATATAGGTTCACCTTCTAGAGTAAGTAATTCTTCAGCTTTCTTTAAATCGTCTATGGCTTGTTGGTAACTTTCTGCTACGGTGGCCCTATCTGGAAGTTCCAGGTTAATAACATCATCAGGCGTCCCATTTACAATAGGTACTCCCAGGTTTGATTCCGGATTTTGATAGTAAGGTCGGCCAAATGCACGTGTAAGGTAGAAATACATCATTCCTCTTACATAATATGCCTCTCCCAGATTGTTGTCAATCTCTTCGTTTTCACCTTCAGCAATCATGTTAATAATATTTGATGATTGCGCGATAGCTTTATAACCTGAATCCCAAAACTGGGTTAAACGATAGTTATTTGGAGTTCTGGCATAAGAGATAAATTCGTAAAATGGGTCGGTAGATGAGCCGCGAATCATCATATTATCCCCGGCATATTCTCCCATTCTATGCATAGGGTCGGACCAGGATTTTAACTGGGCATACATACCGTTAATAAGAGATTCAAGAGAAGCATCTGGATCTTCAATCACGCTATCAGAGTCCAGGCTTCCCTGGGGTAATCGATCAATTTCGCAAGCTGAAAGAGCCACTGTAGCGAAAAGTGCTATAATTATTTTTTTCATAGTGTTTCTTTTTAAAATTTCACATTAAGTCCAAGCATAAATTTCCTTGTCATTGGATATACCCCAGGTCCGGTTGAGCCAAGAACAGCGCCGTTATTTGCCGGAATCTCGGGGTCTACACCAGAATAGTCGGTAATCACAAATAGGTTTTCACCCGCTAGCGAAAGTCGCAGGTTGTCAATATTATATTTGCTTAGATCAAAATTGTAGCCCAGCGTTAACGAACGTAACTTTAGGAAATCACTTTTTTCCAGGTAACGGGTAGAAGTAGAATTTCCTTTATCCTGGTTGTTATATCTAGCTACGGGGTGGGTAGCGATATCACCGGGTTCTTCCCAGCGACTCCAACCTGGTTGTAATTTCATTTGGTTACGATCTGTATAGGTTCCGTCTGAGTCATACTCCTGTCTGGAATAATTATAGATTTGTCCTCCAATTGAATAACCAAAAACAGCATTCAGGTCAAATTGTTTGTAATTTAAGCTTGTAGAGAACCCACCAAAGACATCTGGAGATACTTTTCCGGTTTTTTCGAATGTAGCTTCCGAGTAATTAGAGGTGGTGGTTCTTGAGATTTCATTCCCATCGCTGTCCCTATCTACTATATACCACATAGGTAAACCATTTTCAGGGTTTACTCCGGCCCATTCCTTTAGGTAATAGGTGTCTACCGGGCGCCCGGGTTCTAACATTCTTTGTGCAGATCCTGCAATTCCCAAGCCATCACCAACAATAATTGGCCTAACGACATAGTTTCCATTGGCATCTTTAGTTTTATAAAGTTTGGTAAGCTTGTTTACGTTATGCCCTAAGTTTACATCTATGCTCCAGGTGAGGTCCTGGTTACGAATAATATCTCCACCAATGGCAAGTTCAATTCCTTTATTTTGCATCTCACCAATATTCTGCCAGATGCTGGTTACCCCGGTTAAACCACTAATTGGAACCCTGTACAAAATGTTTTCGGTATTTTTTTCGTAATAATCAAAAGTAAGCCTTGCACGATTATCAAATAGGCTCGCGTCAATTCCCGCACCACTAGTATATGTCTTTTCCCAGGTTAGGTTTTCGTTTCCTATTTGGCTAATTAAAGCCCCAGGATTACCATTGTAGCTTGCACCACTTGAAACAGCATAAAGGTCATATTGTGGGTATAGGGAACTCGGGCGATTTCCTACCGAACCGTATGATGCACGTAGTTTTAGAGCATTTACCCAATCGGTTTTAAACCAGTTTTCATTATGGATGTTCCACCCACCACTAAGTGAGAAAAAGTTCCCATACTTGGCATTGTCACCAAAGTTTGAGGCACCATCCCTACGGAAAGAAACCTGCCCCAGGTATTTATTATCATAATCATAATTAGCATTGAAAAGTACCGATTGTACAGCCCATTCACTAATACCACCTTTTGTACGTTCAGGTTTAGCTACTACATCAAGTACTTCAAATCCTGGGATAAACCCGGTGCCATACGCATCTAAAGTTTCACTACGATAGTCGTTATATTCATAGGCTAAAATTCCATTAAAATCATGTTTCCCCCAGTTTTTATTGAATCGTAATATTTGGTTAGTATATTGGCGTGTGTATTCTGAACGGTAATCGGTTATTCTACCATTTACACTTTCACCGGCACTGGAGCGAGGATCAAAATAGCTTTTCGCCTTATAGTGATTATATCTAATGTTGTTTACCGAAGAAAATGTAAGCCAGTCGGTTAGCTCTATGTCAAAATCCAAATTCCCCATAAACTCATAGTTTTTATTGGAAGAGTGGTTCCATTGAAGGTCGTATAGGTAGTTAGTGCTGGCACTGTTTACCCAGTCACTGGAACGATGTGGTACAAGGTTACCATCCTCATCGTACGGGCTATCCCATGGTAAATTAGAATACATGGCCGTGGTAGAATATTGCCTATCCTGAACATCGCGAAGCGAACCATTTATAGATGGTTTTATTTTTAACCAATCTGTTGGTCTATATTCTGTTTTAAAGCGAAAATTATATCGGGTATAATCAAAACCTTTTACGGCTCCCTGCTCATCATATAGCCCCACTGAAGCATACGACCTTAGAGTTTCACTACCGCCTTGTATAGAAACATTGTAATTTTGGGTAAAGCCACTTCGGGTAGCTACATCCCACCAGTCGAAATTACTATTTCTTAAATCAGAATTCCAACGCGGAAACGAGATTTCGTCGGCATTGGTAAACGAAGCATAATAGTCATATAGTTCAGCCCCGTTCATCATTTCCAGGTTCCCGTTATTAAGCTCGTTGATACCTGTTTTTGAAGAAAAACTAATAGTAGTTTCCCCCGGTTTTGCATTTTTAGTAGTTACCACAATAACTCCGTTGGCTCCTTGAGAACCATAAATTGAGGTAGAAGCGGCATCTTTTAAAATCGTCATGGTCTCAATATCGTCCGGATTTAATTCCCCCGGTCCTGAGCCAACAATTACACCATCAATAACCCACAACGGGCTTGTAGTTCCGCTTAAGGTAGCCTGACCTCTAATTACAACACTACCTTTAGAACCTGGTTGTCCAGAACCCGGTGCTACAAATACCCCTGGAGCTTTTCCGTTAAGCATATTTTCAACTGAAGGAGTGGTAACATCTCTTAAATCGTCACCTTCTACAGTTTGTAAAGCACCTGTTAAACTTTCTCTTTTCTGGGCACCGTACCCAACAACCACCACTTCATCTAAAGCAGCGGCATCCTGCTCTAAAACAATGTCTAGCTTAGATTGTCCATTCACTTGCACTTCTTTTGTAGCATAGCCCATATAACTAACTACTAATACGGCATCACTGGGTGCATTAATGGTATAGTTTCCGTCAAAATCTGTCATGGTACCGTTATTGGTCCCCTTTTCCACAATGTTAACACCGGGAAGCGTCATACCTTTTTCTGAAACAGTCCCTGTAATTTCAATTGTTTCCTGCCCCAGCATTATGTAAGGCAAAAACATTACAATGAATGCTAAAAGTGTTTTTTTCATAAACGTTTTTAGTTATTATTTAATGATTAATTGATAAAATGAAAATTTTAACTTTCATATGGTTTGCAATTTTATACGTTTTATTTACTTATCCAAAAGTTAACTTAAAATATGTTGTTTTTTAACATTAAGGTATCTTGAATTAAATAATCATTGGTAGTGTTTTAAGTACTTAATTTTGTTGGTATCGTACTTTTAGGAATGTGATTTTAAGCTTTGAATATGCAAAGTAGTTATATTCAAATTTGAAGATATGTAGCTTTTGATTTTGAAGATAACAGTGTTTAAAGCTTTAAAATGATAGCTTTTTTGAAAGCTTTAATTATTTATATTAAAAGTAATTTCTTATAAAATTACACCTGATGATTATAGTGTAAAAAATGTGAGAGATCATAATGTAGATCTCTCACATTTTAATTGGCACGGCCAAAGGCTGTAATACCCCGAGATAGTTTACTCGGAAAGTAATCCGTTTTCGACGGCCGGAATCCGAAACCGTTCTACTTCGGCATTTTGGTGTGCTTCTTTAAAAATATCGGCTGCTTTTTGTATAATTTCAGGATGGAGGTCAGCCAGGTTAGTGGTTTCAGCAGGATCTTCCTCTAAATTATATAGCTCCAGGCTAGGTTCTTCATTGTTATTGAGGTTTTTTCTAATTACCTTCCAATCATTTATTCGTATCGCAACTTGCCCGCCATATTCAGGAAATTCCCAAAACAGAAATTCGTGTTCTTCCTGTAGATCTTTTTCTCCCAGCAGTGTAGGTAGAAAACTAATACCATCTGTATCCTTGGGTTTAGGGAAACCGGTGAGATCTGCAAGGGTAGCCAGTACATCATATTGAGCTGAAATATGATCTGTTTTTGTTCCCGGTTTAATATGTCCTGGCCAGGAAGCTATCATAGGTACACGAATACCTCCTTCATTAACAAAACCTTTTCCGTAGCCGTATTTGCTTTTAAAAGGTTTGGCACTGTTAAACCAGGGGGAGTCTGAGCCTCCATTAAAAGTGGGGCCATTATCGGAAGTGAAAATAATCATTGTGTTTTCGTAAATACCTTCTTCTTTTAATTGGTCTACTAGTTTACCAACATTTTCATCTAAATAAGAAACCATAGCCGCATAGGTGGCACGCGGATAACGAACCGGGAAATACCCTTTCTCTCCAAGATATGGTTTTTCATCCCCAAATTTTTCAACATAATAATCTACCCAGCGTTTGGGTGCCTGAAGGGGAGCGTGAGGGATGGGAGTAGCCCAATAGAAAAAGAAAGGTTTGTCTTTATTTTCGTTAATAAAACTACTCATAGCATCATATATTAAATCCGGGGTATACTCATTTAGACTGTAGTTTTTATAACTATTTGGATCTATCGGATTGGCCCCCACCGGCAGTTTAGTGTTGGGTGCAATGGTATCGTTATTTAGGTGAACGCGGTTTTCATTTTTGTACAGGTGAACCGGGTAGTAGGTATGCGCCTGACGCTGGTCGTTATATCCGTAGAAAAAATCAAAGCCCATTTTTGTGGGGATAGAATTTGTGTGTGGAGCACCTAATCCCCATTTCCCTGCTATTCCGGTGCGGTAGCCTTCTTTTTGCAGTAATTTGGGAAACAAAACGGTATTCTCCGGAACTGGGCGTTGGCCTTCCAGGGTAGAGTCCTGGATCACCGCTCTATAATCCCAGACTTTACCACGCTCCCTCCATTCGTCATTTCCACGTATATAAGCATTTCCCGAATGTTTTCCTGTAAGTAACATATAGCGTGCAGGGGCACAAACCGGGGCGCTCGTATAATGTTGGGTAAACATCATCCCGTTTTTAGCCAGGGCATCTATGTTTGGGGTTTCAATTTTTTCCTGTCCATAGATCCCTAATTCGCCATAACCAAGATCATCTGCCAGGATATAAATAATATTGGGTTTGATGTTTTCATTTTCTTTATCGCTCTTTTTTTCTTGCTTGTTGGCACAGGAAAAAAAGCTAAGAATTATAAGAGGCAGAATACCGGCTTTACGAAGTAGTTTCATATTTGGGATTTTATGATTTAATGGTTGCCAATTAAATGAAATTGGAATTTAAATATTAAAAAAATCGATTCGGCTTGATATATAATTAGGGGTTTAGCAGCTTTAAAACGCTTAATACCGCATTATGATCGGATGCAATGCTATCCTGAATTACTTTGGTTTCAACAAGTTCCCAGTGATGTTTTGGGTAAAACATAACATAATCAATTTTTATATTTGGCTTGTTTGAAGGATAGGTGGGGACAGCACTTTTTTTATCGTAAGAGGCCTGCCACTTTTCTTCCAATAAATTTATGGTTGGGCTTCCAGGTATGTCGTTCAAATCGCCTGCGAGTACTGCTGGATACTCCAGTTTATCGGTTAGCTTATGGATGGCCCGGGCTTGTTTTAGCCTGTCTTTACCTTCTTCCAAATGGTCAAAATGGGTGGCAATAAACTGTATGGTATCTCCGGTAGTTGTTACCAGAGTGGCAAGTCCCGCCGCCTTTGGTTCGTTTTGAGGTGCATGGGGCAGACTTACATTTTCGGTTTTAATAAATGAAGTGCGGGACAACAGCCCTTCCCCGTATTCACCGCCATCATAATCCATTGCTTTTATAAATACAGGAGTTAATCCTGTTTTAACGGCAAGCTCGCTAAGGATATCCCTTTTGTTTACCCTGTTGGTTTTAAAGTCTACTTCCTGCAAGGCAACAAGATCTGGATTTGTTTTTTTGATTAAATCGGCAATAATATCCAGATCAAAATTCCCGTTGGTATTGGCACCGTGAAGAATGTTATAGGTAAGTACGCGAACTTCGGTACTTTTTTCCTTCTGTGCAGTTCCATTAACTACACTAAACAAGCATAAAGCCAGGCTTAAAAATAAAATTTTAATTTTCATGGAATATGATTTTACAGAGAATGAAGTTTTTTCCGGGCCTGTTTTATAATTTCTGAAGCTGATGCCGTTTCAAGATGCTCTAAAGTAAATTGAGATTCGATCTCTTCAAGTTTTTTTAAGGCCGCTATATTGTTGTTCTTTTTAAACTCATCTCTAAGAATCTGTAGTTTTTCAAAAGACTGAATTCCCGCCAGTAGTTTTTCAAATCGCAAAGAACTTCTTCCTTCAGGGTAAATAAAATAGGTATCCCCGGCGGCCCAGGTAGTAAACCTGCTGTCTAGTAGTGGTTCTAATACCCAGCTATTATAAGCCCAACGTAAGAATCCATCTAAATTACTGGCCGATGCATACCAGGCGTACCATTCGGTTTCAGCGGGGCCGCTAAAAGTAAAACTGTTAGGTGCGGTATGACTGCAACTTGTATAAAAGGTTGAAATTTTGCCCGATTCCTTTCTTTGTTTCAAAACTTCGGGCGCAAAACTGCTTTCCATACTAAGGCAATAATCATCTACATAAGGATATAGTTCAGGATGTTTGGCACCGGCAAAAGAGATTTTAAAATTTTTATCGGCTTTATGAATCACTTTAATAGTTTCCTGCATGGTTTCCATAGGGCGTTCGTCCATCGCGATATAGGTTTTTTCAAACCAGCCTTTTTGTTTTAAATGCTTTGAAAAAGAAGATAACATGGCTACCCAAACTTCTTCATACAGTTCCTCACCGGGTTGGGTTTCCAGATATTGGGTTTTATTGGAAGCTTCATCAAAATAAGCAAAGGTAAGTTTCCAGGGAATCATGGTATAAGCATTAATTTGTTTGGTTACACCAAGATTCATCATAAACTCCACCCATTTATCAAACACATCAAAATTAAACACCCATTCCCCATTCATTTTTTTGGTCCAGCGCACCATAGAATTAAAAGGATCGTGGGTTTGGCCATCCCAGGGACGGTCAATAATACTGGCGGTTATAGATTTACCTCCTGCATTGGCATAAGGAGTCATTTCTTTTTTAAGGGCATCAAAATGTGCCTTACTCCATAAATTGGTTTGATAATAGCGCGCTACTGCATAGGGGTTCTGCCAAAGATCTAAATGAAAATTCCAATCTTTTGGTTTGGGCAACACGCGCTCACTTACATTTATTGAAATTGGAAGTTTTTGAATTGTTTTTGATGCAGAGCGTATTTTTATAGTTCCGGAATACAAACCGGGACTTACATTTTCCGGTACTTTTATAGACAGCCACCCCGGTCTGCTAGTATTTTTCTCTACTTCTAAATTAGGGTTTATATGATCTATCACATCAGCTACAAGGGTAGAATCGAAGTTGGCGGGATTTCGATGTCCGCAGGCTCCTTTTCTGTCTTTATTAAGTTCATCGGTTAAAACATAGCGTACAAATGCGCTTTCCATATTATCTTTTGAAATACGGCTTTTTGTCGATTTATGTTGTAAATCTGAAAGTTCTACTGAAATATCCAGATCTTTTTTTCCGGCAGAAACAACCCATTGTGCAGAAACCTTCTCGCCTCTCCAGGCTTGTAGCTCTATTTTTTTGGAAAGTGTATTTTTTGAAACAGGCTCTTCTTTTTTATAACGTTTATTGGTATCTCCCCAGCCAACTATGGTTTTGTTGTTTTTTTTCCATTCCTGAAGTGGAGTAGAGGTGGGGTTGTCTAATTCGGTATAAGAACCTAAGGGGAATTTTTTCTGTCCGGTATTTTGACCTGAGTGGGTAACACCTTCCGGCACCTGGGAAAACAAGCTTCCTGATAGGAAAATAAAGCTCAGTAAAAAGACAGGATTTAATGATTTCATGCTTAATTTTTTTAATATGCTAAGTTTTAGCCTAATTTAAGATTTGTAAGTATTTATTTGTTTAAAAGTAGTATTATTTTCCTTAGCTACCATATTTTTAAAAATTTTGCTTTTAATTTCTTTCGAAAAGAAGATTTTTACGGTATAAGTTCCTTTTTCAAAAACTTTGGGTTTAAAATTTTTAGTATTTATTTTAATGGAATAGATCAATTCATTTTTATCATTAAATACTGAAATTACCGGTTTTAGGTTGGTTTTAAATCTCAATTCGGGTAACCAGGCTATAGCTTTTCTAGCATAATTATCTTGCTGGGAAATGGTAATTGGCCATCCGGGATTTTGATTTTCGGGTGTTGGTTTAACAAGTCGCGGCCAACATTCAGTTTTAATAGTCCTTTTTTCTTTATTAAAAGTAACCAGGCCATAACCGGTTGCCCGTTGACTAAGGATTTTAGGTTCTTGTGTGCTTTTATGCGGATTGGCGACGGCTAGCACACTTAATTTATTTCCAAAACCATCAATAAAATCGCCGGTGTAGGAAGGTTTTTTAAAAGTATGTTTAGAGAAATCTACAGGCGGCCAAAATCTTCTGGGCCAAATATTATTTAAGGCAGGCCCGGCAAAGGCATAGCCGCTATCTCCGTGATTTTGTACTCCATATTGAATGAATGATCCCAAATGTTGGTCTCCCGCAATATGAAAGGCAAAAGCCTTTCTAATAATTGTAATAGCTTCATCCCGTTTGTTGGCCGGCCAACCATTACTGTCCATATCTACCGTAAAGTCATCACCTTCTACATATTTCCCTTTTTCAGGAATAGCAAGCGATGGTACTACCTGATCGGTCAATTCATTTTTAGGTAGTGTAGCAACCGTAGCAAAGTTGGTTTGAGATAAGACAGCTTTCATTTCTGCACCATTTTCCCAATCCTCAACCCAATCTTCTAAAAATTTGTGCTGACGTTTGCCAAGTAATTCAGCTTCTATATTTTTATGCTTTTTTATATCAAAATCGGGATTGGTAATAAAGCCGTTCCACACTTTTGCTTCTTTGGGGAGTACATTTTTTGGAGCCGATTTAAATTTACGATCTTCCAATATGGCAAAGCTAATTCCGCCATAATTCCAATGTGTATAATAAACATTTATACCTTGCTTTACCGGTGTGGGATCAAATGGATCTGGAAGGTGGCTGGTTTGGGTAAACTGGATCATATTTACCCAATCTGCCGGCATTTTATAACCTCCCGAATCCTGGGCAGCAGCTCCAAAGTTTTTACTGGTATCGGCATTTTTTCCACTTTCACCCCAAACATTTCCATGATAAACATCATGGTCGTCGGGTATTATTGCACAGGGCTTGTGCCTAAATAGCTCGCGATAGGACCACCCAAACATATACCATTTTCTAAGATAATCCAGGCTGGTTTCCTCCAGGTTTCCGTTATAGGTAGCACCAAAGCCTCCGGTGCCTTCATAAAATTGATCTCCCAAAAACATTATAATATCCGGATTTAAAAGCCCCATATTGCTTACCACATCATTATCGGGAAAACCATAATCAAAATTGCAGCTAAAAACAGCCGCTTTTACTTCTTCTTTTTGTTTAGGCTCCCGGGCAATTGTTCCTTTGTATTCATATCTAATCGTTTCACTTTTTAAGGGAATTTCGGCTACTACGCGATAAGGTATAGCTTCCTTAAACTCCCATTTTGGGACTACAAAATTTATGGCACGGCTGGAAGCTTTAAAACTACTTCCAACTTCAGGTAATTTTGTAGATTGCTCCCTTTGCCATTGTCCGTCTTTAAAAAAATCCAGGTATACTTGGTGCCCGTCAATAGCTTCAAAAGGAGTACACTGGGCCGTTAGCTTTAATTTCTGATTGTGAAGTGTATATTGTGCAAAACAAATAGGGCCAAATAACTGAGTTTTTTTTGATTGAAGTTTTTCAGAAGAAATCTCCCAATCTGCAAAAGCCACAAAGTCTTCAGAAGTACTTTCTGTACTTTCAATATGCGACAGAAGAGCAAAATTACCTGCCAGCGATTGTGAAGGCAAGTTTGTACTTTTATCAGAAAAAAGTTTATTGCCGGTGGCTAAATCTTTAAGTGTAATTTCTAAAAGGTACTTATTATTTTGAGCTAAGGCTTTTATTTTCAGGTTTAGTTCTTTAGGCCAGGATTCTAATGAGGTGGGGATTAAAGTATCTCCCACTTTAATATCACCATCGGCGGAAAGACCAATATCGACACCCTGCCCAAAAACTGCTGAAGAGCGGTAATCTTCAAAACGACCTTTAGCGCCCAATCGCATTCCTATACAAGAGCCTTCCCCCATTTGAAATCCGGCTTCAGGTAAATGAATGTTAACCTGGGTTTGAAATGTTTCCGGGGTATCAGGTTTTTGTAAAGTTAATAGGTGTAGACTACGGTTTTTTTCTTTTACCCTACAGATTGCTTTAGCATCTTTTAATTGCCAATCCTGTAGTCTGTTTCCCCAGTATTCAGGACCAACCCATTTTATGTCTGGCCAATTCTCCCAATTACTTCTGAATAAAACCTCTTGTGGCCTACCCCAAATTTTTTCTAAATTTAGGGCGCCTGGGATAAAAGCGGGCGCTATAGCTCCTAAAGAAATGGTCTTTATATATTTTCTGCGATCCATGATAATTGATTTAATGCTTTTTTTATAATGTTTTGTGGAACCTAAAGGTTGTGTGAGATTGTTTGATTTTTAAGTTATTTGTAGGCTAAGATGAATTGTAGATGCATTATCTTACAAAGTTGAAGTTCCTACCATAGCTTATAGAACCATTTATTAAGTCTCCATCACATTTTTGAATCAACTCTGCTTTTAAAGCTTCTACTTTTTCAGGATACTGTTTTGCAAGGTCTTTAGTTTCCTTAAAGTTATCAGGGAGATAATATAATTGGAATATTTTTTTGGGAGCAAAGTATCTAAGCTTCCATCCGTCTTTTGTAATTAAAGCGGGTCCCATAAAAGAAGCAAAGGCTATAGAATTATGTTCTTCAGCTTTCCCTGGATTGCCAGGCATTAACTCATTAAGATAAGAAACGCCATCTTTGTTTTCTTTAAGTTTAACATCAAGCATATCTGCCATTGTTGTCATAAAATCGTAGTTGGCAACAAGCTTTTGAGATTCTGTACCCGATTTTAATTTTTCTGGCCAATAGAAAAATAATGGTACTTTAACGCCACCATTCCAATTACTGCGTTTAAGGCCTGCCTGACCTTTATTGCCATTAAAAACATCGCCTCCAATTTCACTATAGAATTTATCGGTAATATTGTTAAAAGGCTCATCGGTTTTTATGTTTTTATATGGCTTTGCTGTTCTTCCTTCGTAATTATAATAAAGTTCATGGCCATTATCTGATGAAAATACGATCATTGTATTATTTGCGATTCCCAGGGCTTCCAGCTCATTTAAAATAACCCCTAAGTCATCGTCTAATCTTTTTACCATAGATGCGTAGGCTTTTTCTATTTGGGTAAGTGAATCATTAAAGGCTACCTCGGGATGAATAGCGGGTATGGCTACAGGGCCGTGAGGGAGTTGTGTTGAATGATATAAAAAGAAAGGTTTCTCTTTATTATCTCTAATAAACTTCAACATTTTATTTAAGAACAGGTCTTGTGAATAGACGGTTTTTCCATTTAGGTCCCAACGGTCTCTTTCCTGAGATTCATCAGATCCAGATTCTCCGGTTTTTGCGGCATCCGGGTGGGTGTTTCCCGGGATGGAGATTCGTTTACCATTTTCATGTAAAAACATGGGATAAAATCCGTGCGCCTGGGTATGATCGTAGTAGCCATAATGGTAATCCCATCCATGATTATCCATTTGTTTGGCAGTGGTTAAAAAACCATAGTCTAATTTGCCTATTTGCCCTGTAACATAATCTGCTTCTTTAAAAATTTGAGGTAGATACACAACATCTGGCTCTTTACCAATAGCGGAATTGATTGCTTTTTGAATTGATTCGTCTTTGGTTGCATCGGTTGCAGATTCTTTATATCCTTTCCCGGAAGTGAATACATATTTATCTTCCCGGCAGTCATTATATCCGGTAAGAAAAGTAGCCCTTGAAGGGGCGCAAAAAGTACTGGAATATGAATTATTAAAAACAACCCCTTTTTCAGCCAGCTTATCTATATTAGGTGTTGTAAAATGTTCTTGACCGTAATAGGAGAGTAGTCCCTCCCCTAAATCATCGGCCATGATATAAATTACATTGGGTTTATTAACATTCTGTAATTTACTATTTTGAGCCTGAATCACCAGGACATTAAAAAGGACGAGTGCCCAGGTACTACTGATGATTAATCTTAAAATTTTAGTTTTCATAGAATTATTAAATGATTTTTATTCCAGTATTTTTAATACAAATGGGTTAACTGAGGGCTTAATAGATATAATGTAATACCAGCGATTTTGTTTAGGAATACTAGCATAAGAACCCAAATAGGTTTATCGTTCTTTATTAAAATCATTTGTAGAGCTTCAATGGTAAATGTATTTATATTATCAATTTTGTAAGGGCTTACTCTTTTTTAAATTCTAATTGGTTTCCACTCATAATTAAATTATTATTTTCCCGGGATAGCTTTAACAGTAGTATATTTTTATTTTGTTTATTGGGATAATAGGTTATTTCAATATCAGATTTGAAAACTAATTTGGAGTTTTTCAATTTTTTTTCAATTCCGTTTTGCCAGGTTCCTTTTAAAATTCTTTCACCTGTAGAATTGATTAATTGAATCTTTGCCTTAGAATCTTTAAGTAGATGTATTGATTCAATTTTAGCACCTTTCTTATTTAATGATATATTTGAACTTACCGGAACCCATTTTCCAAGTAATTCGACACTAGTATAATCTCTTTTACTATTATTTTGTGACTCACTATTTACACAAAATGTAAAAGAAATGGCTAAGCTTATTGCCAATAGAAGGATTTTGAACGATCTCATTAAAATGTTTTTATATTTTATACTAATTGCTATTAGCTTATTTATTAAAGAATTTATGAACCATATTGTAGTGAAATTCGAAGGCTATTTCTCTATCATGGCACTCGAACACGGGCGACATAAATTTTTGTTTCCGGTAATAGGTTCTTAAGTTTTTTTATGTTTTTGGAGGAGATTTTATTTACAAATGAGAGGTTTTCTATTTTTAAATTCTTTAACCAATCTGGAATTTTTATTTTATTAGTATTCAAAACCTCTAAAACCCAAATTTCATCTAGATTTTTAAGGCTTTCAGGAATTGTATCTCTTACAGAGAACCAGCCTTTAGTTATAATTTTGTAGTCTTTCGGGGAAGCTGTTGTACTGTTTTCTATTTCATGTTCTACAACGGCGTCATTTTTCTCTGATTTTTTGGGGACTTTAAACGGTATAACGGTAATTCCCTTATTGACTTTTTTTCCGTTTATCTGTTCATTGATCTCCACTTTAGTTTGTGGAAACCATTGTAGTATTTTATCTTTTTCGGGTGTTGATATTGTACCTTTTATCTTTAAATGGCCTAATCGAATATCTTTAAGCCAATTTGGAATATGCACTTCTTCTTTGAATTCAAGGCTTAAAGTATATATTTCATCAAACTTTTTTAAAATTTCCGGCACTTCAATAATCTTTAGGTTGATGCCTGAACCTCTAACCTCTGAGGGGATATTCTGGATAGCTAACTTTTTCTGTAATCCCTCCTGGTCAACATCTTTTTTCCTTATCATCCAACTGATCCTGGGTTTGAGTGCAAAGTTTTCGGAATTTTGTTCCAGGCCTATGAAGCCGCCCCACAATTCCAACATGTTTTCTTCTGTGTGGCCGCCATTCACTTCAATAAATTTTAAATCGACTTTTACCATTTCTTCGGGTAAGCTTTCTCCTCCTTTCAACTCTTTTAAATTGTTTCGTTTCCCATCTTTGTTGTAAGGAAAGAATTTCACAATCCAACCATCAATAATATTTGGAGCACCATATTTTTCCTGGGAGTGATACTTAAACATATTTCTCCAGAAGTTTTTGTCTACATCCCCATTTGAAGCTCTTACAAATTCCTGAAGCAGAGGTTCAAGCTCCCCGGTCCACCATTTTAAATTGTATTCTTCCAGTTTTCTGGTCTTATCAAGTATTTTTTGCCAATCTTCAGGAGTTCCTTCTAAAGTGATTTTAGGAATACCGCATACCACCAGCATATGTACAAACTCGAAATAAGGCTCCATAGCTTCCATGATGGTGATTTCAGAAGCTACTCTTTCAATCGATGTAGTAGTTGAAAAATCTGATGTCAGGATACTGATGAGTTCTTCTCCGGTATGTTCGGCTATTTGTGAAGTAAATTTGGGAAAAATAGCTTCCCATTTTTTGGCATCTGAGGTCAGGCCGTCTTCTGATTCTACTACCAGGCTAAGTTTCCCCGAAAAATCAACAAAATGTTTCCTCAAGAGCTCAGGATTGGCATTGACGTGTCGTGCAAATCCCTGGCTAATCAGCAACCAAACCATATCTGGTGACAATACAAAAGGTCGGTGGTCTGCATAAGCAGCGTACATCCCATTAAAAAAAGAATTGTAACCATAATTCACCAGGCTGTCCGGTGCTGCACTTTTTGCCACGATTTGGTACTCAAAATCAATTGAGTGCTTTTCCAGGTGCCATTTGCCAAGGTCTGCATCTTTTAGGATTAGATTCTTATAAATACTATTATAAGATTGTACCCGCAAGAGCTTATCTGGTTTTGACAGCTCTTCTACCTCAAAAGTTATCCCTTCTTGTGCAAAGAGTGTAAGCGGAAAGTAGATCAACAAGATTTTTATAAGGTGCTTCATGTGGTCGGGTTTTTTGTTTAAATGAACAATCGCTAGTTCCAAAATGGCAGGGATTTATTCATATACTTTAATTGATCCATCTTGTGGTATTAATTAAATGACATTAGACTTCCAAATATTGCCAGGCCCGCAAAGAGGAAAATCAATAATACCACACCTATTAGTGATATTATAAGCCCGGCAATGGCCAGGCCATTGGGTTTGTTGAACAATCCAACAAAAGACAAAATCAAGCCGAGTAGCCATAAAACCCAACCTAGAAGTGGAATCCATCCAAGAAATAAAGCAATTAAAGCTAAGACAAAACCTGCAGTTCCCGCGCCGTTGGAGTTATTTTGTCTTGGGTTTACAACTATAGTTTGCCTTTGAGGATCATTTTCCGCTTCGCATGCTTGTGAATTTTGATTCATAATTAATATGGAATTTTGATGAACTATAACTGGTTTATAATCAATTGTTTGATTCGTATTTTATCTGGATAATGGTAAACGTGTCCATTCTTCATTAACCCAATTTCCCATATTATTTTTCCAGGCCATCATTAATGTTTTTTCATTTTTCAATTCATACCGAAGCGTTCCACGACTTCCATTTAATTTGGGATCCATTGAATGTTTTATAACACTTTCTACTAAAGTGCTATCAGTTTTTATTTCATAAGTGCCATATTGCCCAATAGTTGTACCTTTTTTTGGGTCTTTTGTTCCCCAGGTTACAAAGGTGAAAAATGTCCTGTCTGGATTAATTAATTTATAATTTCCAGATAATACTGGTATCAATTCTCCATTCTTTGGATGTATTATTCCCGTTTGCCTCCAGATTCCAACAATAGATTCTGATTCTGGGATTTGAGTTTGTTCAACTTGTGCATGTGCTAACATGGAAGAGGTCAGGATTAATAGTATAAAAAGATTTTTCATCTTGTAATTTATTTGAATTATGGTTTTTTTGAGTGAGTTTGATTTTATAAAGTTGATGAATCGTAAACGAAGTTTCTCACTTCTTTAGAAAAATTAATATCAATTCCAATTACGTTGTTTATTTCTTTTCATCATTGCTTATGAATGAAATCCAAACTTTACTATAATTTTTAGTTTTTTCTGAAGCCTTAGAGATTATTTTCGCACAGCTTTTTCCAAACGATTTATAATCTTCAATAGGCTTACTAACATTAAAAAGTTCTACTTTTATAGTGCTTAAAGGTCCTTCTTTTGATTCAGTTGAAGGATTTCCTGTCAATTTATAATCAATTTTCCGGCATTCTGTTAATGTTTTAATTTCAGAGATTGGTGCTGCAATATTTTTATCAGTTTTAAGAAATGGATCTGATTTATAGGACGAAAAGAAAGCAATACTAATCCAATTAGCATTACTTTCTTTTATTATTCATCTTTTAAAGTACTAATATCTATTTTTGGCTTCGGTAGGTTCATAGCCTTAATTTCGGCCTTGCATTGGTCTACCATTTTCTGGGTCATTTTATAGCTGTAATTTCCGTAGTCGTTATAATCAAATTCCCCTACGTAGAAAAATCCATATTTATCAAAGAAATCGGTTAGGTCTGTCTTGCTAACTTTAGAGGCTGTTTTAACAAAATTAAGTTGATATTCAGCAGGATTATTACCTCTGGCACCCCAGCCACCAGAATGCCGAGATCCTCGTCCCTTCTCACGCACTTCCTTTCCTTGTTGGCGAAAAGCTTCAAAAAGATCAGGATAGAAGTCTGGGTTTTCGCCCATACCCGCGAAATAGAGTTGCAATTGCCAAAATGGAACTACTCTATTAAAAACATCTTCATCTTGCAAATAGCTAATATTACCTTCAATAATACTTTCGCGAGATTTCACATAATTGTTTTGTTTGGAAATTCTACTTTCATTCCCAAAAGAGGTGGTTACATATAAGGAGAAAATATTGTTGCTTACTTCTCCCAGGCCTCCCCAATTTAAATATGGACGCAACTGGTGTACATGGCCAACCTCATGGCTAAAGCCCCAGCAGGGATCGCCCTTTATCACCCGGTCTGGATCTACCACCATAGGCATTGCGTTACCGGGATCTGTACCCATATATGCTACTCCATCACCATCTCTAAACATATAGTAATTATAATTTACTCGTGCTAAAATGCGGTTTTTGGGAACTTTGTTATATTTAATCAATCCCAAAATGCGATGTTGTCTATATACCAGGGAATCGTAATTATTTATCAATTCCATTCCTTTATTATAGGCATACTTCTTTATGGCTGCTGCCGGGTAGGCAATTTGGATATGTTTTCCACGAGCATCTACTATGGGGTAAACAGCGTCGTCTACCAGCGCATTCCAATCGGCATCACTATCGGTAGTGCTGTCAAAATAGCCATTTACCTGGGCAGCTGGGAAATGAACTTGTATTTGCTTTTCTTTTTCGGGCTCGTCAGAGAAATAATCTATATAGGCAAGGCCATCAAATTCTGTTAGGTTTATTATGTTAGCTCCATTTTGAAGTGGGAATTCTTTTTTTTCAATACCCCATCCCGCCGGGTCTTTAGTTGGATCTATGCCTTCCGGCGCACGGCGGTTCCAGTTTACGATCACTAATCCCACTTCAGAATCCTCGCGAATTCCATCGACCAGTACAAGTTGCTTCCCTTTAGGCATATAAATACCTGTAATATTTTCATACTTGCTATAGCCGTCTCCTATCATTAATTCCTGCCCTAAAACAGTAGGGGAGAGGTAGGCTTTATAATTGGCCATACGAAAATTGGGGTCGTAGTTTTTGGAATATAACTTACTGGCTGTTTCTCGTAATAGATCATTTTTAATATTGGCAATATCCCGTTTTTTAACCTTCTTTCTTAAAGAAAGGGCCATGGGGGTTTCAAATACAGAGAGATCCTTATATATAGAGGCTATTTCGCTAGCTGATTGACCATGTGCCGATACTATAAGAAAAGTAGCAATTAGAATTGAAATTAACTGTTTTTTCATGTTTGTATTAATTATTTTTAGGTGCTTCCGTGATAATAATTTGTAGTTTAAAAAAATGAAAGATTAGAGGTAAAGAGAAGTTTTCTATGTTTTCTAATAGTAAATAAAAAACCCCGAAACTCATAATGTATGCTTCAGGGTTTTTAAGGCTAACTATTTAAACATGAATACAAATTTTAATTTAACTGTATTTCTTCTCGTTGTCCATCAACTCCTACAGCATAGAATTTATCTTCATCGTCATAAGACTTAACACTAAATGACGTCCTGGGAGAAGTATAAATTATCTCTCCGTTTCTTTCTTGTTGAAAAACCGTAGCGTTATTGGCCCCCGAAATACTAATATCTGTGCCGGAAACACTAATACTGCCGGGTGATAGGCTGCCGGAACTTTTGTATAAATCTACACTTTGATCGTGAATATACTCCACAGCTTCGCTGGGTTCTGGATATCCTTTAGACTTTACATAGGCTATAACATCATCGGCCATTTGTTGGGTAACGGTAAGATTCCCTTGCCCGTAATCGTTTAGGTCAAAACTACCGGGAGTAAGAAAACCCCAGGCCTTAAAGAATTCGGTAAGGTCTAATTTGGCAACATCTGAAGCTATCTTAACGAATTCAACCTGACTGGCGCCGGGATTTGGCTGATTTTCTTCTACACGAACCATTTCGTAAACATCTTTATAAAAGTCTTCCTGGCCACGCACATTGTCCATATATAATTGTAATTGCCAAAACGGGATTAACTTTACAAACACATCGCCTTCTTCAGCATGTGCTTTTTGGTTTAAAAGATTGGTAAAGCCTTTTTCATAGCGGTTGTTATATTCTCCCAGGTTTTCAACATCGATCCTGGCTCCATTACCCCAACTGGTTTGTACGTATAACGAATGAATATTATTGGTTACCTCCGTCATTCCCAACCATTTTAAGCCGGGTCTGGTTTGGTTTATGTGACCAACCTCATGGGCAGGACCCCAGGGAGAAGATTTTAGGGTTTGCGGATTGGTTAATGCCCCCATTGTTCCTTTTGCATATTCCGTGCGGTATGAGGTGGCAAACATATACATATCCTGATGGGTATTGGTTCTAAAGTACATACGGGTTTTATTTGCCCTGTCGTATTTATATAAGCCCATAAATTCCTGTTCCATATCTACCAATTCATCGTAAAGACCAATAAGTTCTTCTACATCTGTAGTGTTTTGTTGTAAATCGTCGGTAGTATAAGTAAGATGGGCTAACTCGCCTAAAATATCGAAGTGGCTATATTCTGCATTTCCAATAAGTTCCTGCCAGTCTTCGTTGGTATGTTTTGTTACATCGTAATAACCATTAATTTTTCCGGTTGCGAAATTGGCTTTAACTTTATAATCCTGTTCATCCTGGTAAATTAGATAAGCAAGCCCTTCGGTGGTTACTTTAAAACGATTTAATCCCGGTTGTAGCACGTGGTCTTCACCACCAAATCCCTGATTATGGTTTACCACACGAAGAATTATTTCTCCCTCAAAATCGTCCATAAAAACAACCATTTCGGTACCCCACTTCACATAAATACCCGTTACATTATCGTAGATTCCATAGGGTACGGTCTTGTTTTCGGCTGCGATTATGTTGGGATCTGGGTAGCTTTTAAATTCGCCTATTCTAAATTCATCATAAACATCTTCATGAATGGCCATAGCCATGTTTTTAATGAATTCATTTTCTATAGCTTCAATATCCTCAAGGCTAGTACCGGGTTTTAATTTTGTTGCTGCTTTATCTTCAAAAATGCTTAAGCTTTCCTCTACAGAAGCACTTTTTTTATAAAATTCAATTTCGGCAAGGCTTACAAAATCATTAATTCCTTTAGTTACCGAAATTTTAAGGCTTTTAGGGTCTTTAAAACCTTCCGGGAAACGTATAATCTTGGGGTTCCCTGGTTTGTCAAATTCAAATTCAAGAAATTCCTGGTACTCCTGTTCATCACGGTTTTGGATATGAACAACTCCTTTTTTTATCCATCCGTTATTATTTCCGTCACTACGAGGATAAAGAATAAAATAATCTATTTGGTCGGTATCTTCTTTAAAAAAGTATTCCAGTTCAACAGGATATTCTGTGCCATTACCCCATGGGCTGTGATAATTAGTACTTTTATCACCGTCTATAGATAAATCAATATCTGTTCCCGGTTGGTGTTGACTGGCAGTAGCATTATCGGGATTAATTTTTTCATCTTTTGCAATTTTATTAGCATCTCCAGGATCGTATTCTGTAGGAGGCTCAGGTTTTGCAATAGGTGGTTCTGTGATTTCTTTTTCTATCTCATCTTTATCAGAGCAGCCAATGCTCACTAAAAGAAAAAGCATAAAAAAAATAGGTGATTTATTGATGATAATTTTCATGTAAAAATTTTTTAGATAATGGGGATGTTTGGTTTAAAAGAATTCAGCTTTTTTGAAGTCGAGTGTTTATTAAAATAATTTTATGTAGCTGAAACTTTTTTAGGATCGAAAATGAAACGAAATCCTAATAGGCCATTGGGGAAAAAAGTCACTTATTTCCAACAACTAAATTATGTAAGAATTGTAAAACATAAGTAATCATTAAAAAAATGAAACTACAAAAAGAAGTTTATTAAAATAAAAAGCCAGGCTGCTACTAGTGAGCAACCTGGCTGATTTCTATCTTTAAAAGTTATAATATTCTTCTTCGGCCTCTTCTTCTTTATCAACTATAGCAGATTTCATTTTGTAAACGGATAATTCTCCTAAGTGCACATAATTTTGCCCTCCATTTTTTAAAAACATTACTCTAAAATAAGAAGAAGAGTAATTTTCATCAAAATTAATTTTGTATTCTCTAGAGTTATCGTCTACGGGTAAATTTTCTCTTGACTCCCATACACGTTCCCAATTTTCACCATCTGAAGAAATTTCCAGACCAAATTGTGAAGGACGTCCAGATACATCCGCATTTTTTCTAAATCTATACTTGACAGCACCAATCTCTTTCTCTTCCTTAAAATTTATCTGTACCCAATGTGGTAACGGTTGGACACCACTAGACCAGGCAGAATGCCAAAACGTGTCTGGATCTCCATCTATAAGATCTTCTTTTGGCCCTGCACGTTCCTCTTGAGTGTAGGTATCGATAATTTCGGGTATCAATTCTTGTTTCTGTAAATCATCTGGAAAATAAGTGATTTCAGGTTTCCTTTTAATGGGACGTACGGGTTCAGTAGTTAAAATTTGCCCATCAGTTTTTGCTGTTGGAGTTTCATTAACTGTTTGTACTTCAAAACTAAATTCCTCTGCATTAATTAAGCCTTCAACCAATAAGGTGTCGGTAAATTTACTCACTTTTTCAAGCACATCTTTCCCATTCTTTTTATATCTCACTTCTAGATAAGTAAACGCGCTATCAGAAGGTATTTCCCATTTTACCAGGGCGGCACCAACCCTAGGTTCAGCGGAGACATTCGTCACATTGGACGGTGCCGGTAGGTTTTCATCATCCTTATCGCAACTTATTACGAAAAGAGACAATAAAGCAATATATAATAGTTTTTTCATTACGTTTGTTTTTTAATGTTAGTATCCAGGATTCTGAATTAACAGTTCGTTTTTATTGATTTCAGCCTGTGGAATAGGCATTAAATAATTTCTTTGACTAAAATTCCTTGGAAATTTAACCTCGGTCACCTGGAAAAATTCTTCATCTGTTTCTCCCTGTATATTCATTCCCTTAACTTTCGAATCAAGATATTCTTCAGCAACTTGCCACCTTCTTAAATCCCAAAATCTATGATTTTCTAAATAGAGTTCTATGGTTCTTTCCTGGCGAACAATTTCTCTAAGAGTTTCCTGGTCGTTGGCGCCACCAATTGGAGCCCAGGCTTCGTCAATAGTGGGAATTCCTGCCCTCACTCTTACCTTGTCTATATACTCTTTTGCAGTATTTAAATTCTGACCGGTTTCTATTAAAGCTTCCGCATAGTTTAAATATAATTCAGCGAGTCTAATCACAGGCCAGGGGTAATTAACACTTACCTGAAGACGGCTTTGATCCAATAGCGGAGCAACACCTTTTTTGTTTAAGTAACCGGTAGGACTATAGTTATTGCTACGACCCTGAATACCTTGATCGTCATTTCTTCGATATTGAGCCAGGATTCTTTTTTTATCTCCACGAACTATCTCATAGTAATCATTGTGATAAGAAATCCACGCCTCAAAACGAGGTTCTCTATTAAGGTTAAGAGATAAAGTGTTACCTAAGGCAGTGCTGTCTATATTATATCTACCTTGATAATCAAATTCCGGATCTTTATCTATGGGAAGGCCATTTTCTGTATAAAAACTTTCTAAAATTGTTAGAGTGGGAGCCAAACCATTCCAGGAGGTTCCAGGAATAAATGGTGTACTTTTGTTTTGGAAATAATATACACCTTCACGTCTGGTCTCAGCCCAAATCAATTCGTCGGTTTGTTTATCTACGTAAACATAACGAAGATCTTTTTCAATTGGATCTTCCGGAAACTCTGAGTCATAATCGCTATTTCTGTATAATTTATTACCTGCAGCCAAAGCCATATCTATAGCTTCTTTATTAGCATCTGCAGCTCTTTGCCATTTATCTTCCTGATACGAAGTGCTAATTAATTGGTTGCCGTCCAAATCTGTAAACCCATCAAATAAACTGGATTTATTTGCGCCACCTCCATTGAATAAAGGTGATGCAGCATATAATAACATTCTTGCTTTTACTGCCTTTGCGATAACGCTGGTAGCTCTTCCATAATCACTAGAACTAGTTTGTTCCATAGGAAGGCCCTGGGCTGCTTCATCTAATTTATTTGCTATAAAATCTACACTTTCGTCGTAGGTAGCCCTTAAAGGATACTCTTCAACTGGCATATTAATATCAAATTGCTTATCTGCAATCACTACTGGGCCATACATTCTTAATAAAAGAAAATGAAAGTAACCAATTAGAAAATCGGCTTCCGCTTTATACTGGCTTTTAGTACTTTCTTCAATACCATCTACACCATCTATATTATTTTTAAATATATATGCCTGCCTAACCCCTTTATATAAATCGTTCCAATAAGAAATAACAGGGTTCGAAGCGGTATATTCTCCTCTGGGAAATTGCGCCCAGTTTTCATGTTCAAATGCAGAAACTACTTCATCTGCAGTTAGCAAGTCAATAGAGAATGAATTACGCTGATTAGGGATATAACCATAAATTGAGTATAAATACCCCAAAGCTGCATTAGGATTTCTAAATGCATCTTCATCAGTAGGTCGTTCGTCAGGAACGATATCTAAATAATCTTCACACGCCGTAAAAGAGAAGGTGAAGGTAAAAATTAATAAAAATATTATCGGTTTTTTCATAATGCGTATTTGAGTATTAGTTGAATCTTAATTGAACTCCCAGGTTAGCTATAGTTTGTGTTGGGTAACTTAAACCACTACCGCCTCCCTGCTCGGGATCCCACTTGTCGAATTTCGAAAATCTAAGTAGGTTATATCCACTAACAAAGAAACGTGCTTGCTTGTAAGAATAACCTATTTCTGCACTTCGTAATTTAAGGAAGGATCCATCTCTTAGCCAATATGAAGAGTTAGCTGTATTATTTCCGTTATCTAATTTAGATAGTTTAGGATACGCTGCATAAATATCTGGATTAGTAGGGCTATAATGATCGTCTGCTACCCACTGTAATACATTTCTTAAACCCTGGCTTCCAAATGGGTGAAAACCACTTACGAAGAAAGAGGTTCTTTCAACTCCCTGTAAAAGAAAAGACATGTCCCAATTTTTATAATAAAGGGATGTACTTAAACCATAAACAATTTCTGGGGTAGTAGGGTACCCCATTCTCGTTCTGTCATCACTATTTATAATACCATTCCCGGTTATGTCAGTATATTTTATATCTCCACCTGAAACAAAACCTCCCAATTGTTGTACCGGGCTTGCGTCTACTTCAGCCTGATCTATAAAAAGCCTTTCGGCTTCATAACCCAATAAGGTTCCTATGGGATGGCCAACAGCAGATAAGTTTGGAAACTCAGAAAAAGGCGGTTCATTATTTAACTCAACGTTATTATGAGCGTAAGTAAAGGTACCTTTTGCACTTATACGAAAATCTTCATTGAACTGTTTATTATAGTCTAAGGAGAAATCTAGACCTTGATTAGTCACTTCCCCAAGATTTGCGTAAACATTGGTTCCTGCAGTACCAAAAATTGTAGGTATTGTAGAAGATATATCTACGAATATGTTTTCACGTTTTTCATGATAAAGATCAATTTCAAAAGAAAAAGAATTTAATAAGCCAACTTGTAACCCAATGTCTAACTTATTAGCCGTTTCCCAGGTAATATTTCTATTTGCAAATTTGTTGTAAACTGGACCTGAATATGAGGTGTTTTGCTCAACTCCGGTCGTAAAGCCTCGTCCACCTAAATCAATATCTGATAAATATGGGAATCTTGCACCACCAATTCTGTCATTACCTACCTTACCATAACTTACTCTTAATTTTAAGAGGTTAATAACATCGGTCAAATCTCTAAAGTAATCTTCGTTACTAATTACATAGCCAACGGCTGCAGATGGGAAAAATCCAAAACGTTTTCCTTCAGCGAAATTTTCCGAACCATTGTAACCAAAGTTGGCTTCAAATAAATATTTATTATCAAAATCATAAGTTGCTCTACCGGCATAACCTATTCTTCTCTCAGGTAAACTGCTTATTAAGCCATCCGGATTATTAATAGCAAATTCAGTTTGGTTATATAATAATAAACCTGATACACTATGTTTACCAAAAGTCTGTGAATATTCCAAAGAAGGTTGGAAATAGAATCTTCTGTCTCCCGAAGTACCTGTACCTGTTCCCAGAGAAAGATTTTGAGGTTGTCCTACCATTTCTAAATTATAGCTGCCATTTGGTAATAGTTGAGGGTTGCCTATCTCATATTGGTTGTAACCTCTAGACCTTACTACGTTGGTATTGGCCCAATTTTTAAATGAAACCAAACCTTTCAGTGTTAGACCATCTAATAGGAAGTTTAGTTTTTGTTCTCCGTTTAAAGTGGCTAAAACTGTACTCTGGAAATTACTTGTGTAACCGCGTGTTAATTCGGCAAATGGGTTTGGCCAACCGGCATTTACCGCACCACCTGTTTTACCACCGTATTGAATATCACGAGGGTCTGTAATACTATCTAAGGGAAAATACATAGGGAAATCTACAGGGTTGGTATTCATGGCACCATTGTAAATTCCCTGAACACTTGTTGATGGTCCATCATAATATCGCAACTGAGTGTTAAGCTTTAATGCAACTTTTGTAGTTGGCGAAAGTTCAGCATCTATATTATTTTGGAATGTGAATTTTTGCACTTCTATATTGTTGTCATAAGAATTCATGTCGAAATTTTTGAGAAGTCCTGTTTGGCGATTTAGGGTTGCACTCATAAAATAGCCTACCTTCTCACCTCCACCTTGAATGTTTACGTTTGCTTCCTGGTTGTAGGCTGCATCTTTAAACATTTCATCATACCAATCTACATTTGGGTAAAGGTACTTATCCCGACCTTCTGCTGTACCTTGAATTTTATCCTGTGTATACAAAATTTCTCCAGTACTTCTATTAGTTACAGCTTCATTGTATAACCTCATATAATCTACACCATCGGCAAATTCTGGCGTTTCAGTAGGAAAAGTAACCTGAGATTGTATTCTGGTGTAAATTCTAGGTTTGTCAAAATTTTTCCCTGTTTTGGTGGTGATTATTAAAACCCCATTAGCACCGCGTGTACCATATACTGCCGTAGCGGTAGCATCTTTTAAGACAGAAACACTTTCAATAATTTCAGGAGATAAAGCGTTTAAATCACCGCTGGAAATTTCTACGCCATCCAGTAAGATTAATGGGTTTTGGGCTCCACTAAACGTAGAAATACCGCGAATAAAAAAGTTAGCTGCATCAGCTCCCGGCTGTCCCGTACGCTGCACAGCTATAATTCCAGATAGATTACCTGCTAAAGAGGTAGATATATTGGTAGAAGCTGTTCTAAGTTTTTCAGGTTCTATCGTGGAAATAGCACCTACTACACTTATTTTTTTCTGAGTACCATAGCCAACTACTACAACTTCTTCTAAGGCAGAGGCGTCTTCTTCTAAATCGATATCGATTTCGTTTCTGCCATCTACTTTAACTTCTTTAGTGGCATAGCCTAAAAAACTAATCTCTAAAGTTGCATTCTTAGGTACTTCAATAGAATAATTTCCATCAAAATCGGTCATCGTTCCGTTAGAAGTACCTTTCTCAATAATATTGGCACTAGGTACGGGGATACCCGTTTTTGCATCTAGTACCGTTCCTGTTACAATAATGTTCTCCTGGGCATAGACCCCTGAAAACATTAAGCAAAAGAAAAGTACAAATACGTAGCTGTTCTTCATAATTACTTTGGATTTTGTTAGTTATTGGTTTAATAAATTTTTATAACGAAAATAAAATGTTTCGTTAACGTTGTGCTAATATATTGAAATTAATTAATTAACAAAAAATTATTAAAAAAAAATAGTTTTAGGTAGTAGTTGGGGTGATGTATTGTTGTTTAATGAAATGTATCTTCGGTTTTATAAGACTAGGAAGGTTTTTTTAGGAATATAATCTTCTTAAAACATAAAAATATTTTCGTAACATTGCTTTTTAAATTTAAAAAGTATGTTAAAAAGAAAGTTTTTTGCAATTGTCCTTGCTGTGTTTTGTGGGGCTAATGCTTCCGCACAAAAGGAAGAGATAGATGTGTTTCAAAATCCAAATTATCAGGAAGAGAATAGACTTCCTATGCGATCTTCTTATTTCTCATTTGAAAATAAGGAGCTGGCACAATCTGGAAGTAAGTCGGCTTCCAATCGCTTCTTAGATCTTAATGGGACCTGGAAGTTTTTTTGGACAGCGCATTATGATAATATTCCGGAAAATTTTCAAAACGAAGATTTTGATGATTCCGGTTGGGACGATTTTCAGGTGCCGGCCAATTGGGAATTCAACGGATATGGAACCCCTATTTATGTAAACCATCCTTTTGAATTTGCGGTAGACGATCCAAACCCTCCATTTATAGAAAATGAAAAACAACCGGCCGGAGTTTACCGTCGTAACTTTTCATTGCCGGAAGAATGGGAAGACCAGCAGGTTTTTCTTCATTTAGGTGCGGTGAAATCTGCATTTAAACTTTATGTGAATGGTGATTATGTAGGGATGGGAGAGGATAGTAAGCTAGAATCAGAATTCGAACTTACCGAATACCTAAAGCCCGGGGATAACCTTATTACGGTTGAGGTGAGAAGATGGCATGATGGGAGTTACCTGGAGGCGCAGGATTTTTGGCGTATTAGCGGAATACAGCGAAATGTTTACTTGTATTCACGACCTAATGTACATTTTTATGATCTGTTTGTGAAAAGTGGATTGGTTAACAATTATAGAGATGGAAATTTAAGCTTTGATATTGAACTCTGGAATAGAACAGACCTGGAGCAAGGTGAACATAAGGTTGAGGTTGAGTTAAAAGATGCAAATGGTTTAAGTCTTTATAAAGAGACACAACAAGCTATTGGCTTAAAAAGAAAACTTGGGAAAACAATTTTACGCTTTGAACAAGAATTTAAAAATGTTAATTCCTGGTCTGCGGAAACCCCTTATTTATACGATTTAAATATAAGCCTAAAAGCTCCTAATGGAGATGTTATTGAAAGTATTAATCAAAAAGTTGGTTTTAAGACTTATGAGGTTGTAGGAAATGAATTTTTGGTAAACGGTAAACCGGTTTTGTTTAAAGGAGTGAATCGTCATGAGTCGCATCCCGAAACACATCACGTGGTCACTGAAGAGCAAATGTTAACCGACATTAAAATAATGAAGGAGCTTAACATGAATGCGGTAAGGTTATCTCACTATCCAAACGATCCCAGATGGTATGAGTTGTGCGATGAGTATGGCTTTTATGTTATTGACGAAGCAAATATTGAATCTCACGGGATGTACTACAACCCTGAGCGTACGCTTGGAAATGATCCTGAATGGGAACATGCCCATATGCTAAGGATTAAGCGAATGGTAGAACGGGATAAGAACTTTCCTTCTGTTGTGGCATGGAGTATGGGGAACGAAGCAGGAAATGGTTATAATTTTTATAAAGCCTATAATTGGCTAAAAGCTTTTGATCCTACCAGGCCGGTACAATACGAGCGTTCTACAACCGAGTGGAATACCGATATTATCGTTCCGCAATACCCGCACCCAATGAGCATGAAACGTTATGCTGAAAATGGATTGGATCGCCCTTATATTATGAGCGAATATGCACATGCTATGGGTAATAGTATGGGGAATTTTAAAGAATATTGGGAAGTAATTGAAGAATATGACGGCTTGCAGGGCGGTTATATTTGGGACTGGGTAGACCAGGGGATTTATAAGGAAGTAGATGGCAAGAAAATTTTCAGCTACGGTGGCGATTGGGGGCCGGAAGATGTGCCGAGTGATAATAACTTTTTAATTAACGGGGTTATTATGCCCGATCGTACCTGGAATCCACATGCCTACGAAGTTAGAAAAGTACACCAGGAAATCGGTTTTCAATTTAACAAAGAAGAAAATGTTATAGAGATTTTTAATAAGTATTTCTTTCGTGATTTAGCTAATTTTAAATACGAAATTAACTTACTTAAAAATGGGGAGATTGTAGAAACTACTAAAGTTGATCCTATAAGTCTGGCACCACGTAATAAAACCCAGGTGGTACTTGGGTTTAATGTGCCTACTGATACTACTGCCGAATACAGGCTGCACGTGCAGGCCAGGCTTGCATCAGAAGAAAATCTAATGAGCGCGGGTACGCTTTTGGCCGAGGATGAATTCCAGGTTACTAATCCGGTTTCTATGGCTCCTGCTTTAAGTGCAACTGAATTTAAGGTAGAAGAAACTGATGATGAATTGAGACTTTCTAAACGTGGTTTTTCTATTAAATTCAATAAAAATACAGGTAGGTTCTTTGATTATAAGTTCAAAAGAAATATTTTGATCGAAAAAGGACCTGAGCTTTCTCTTTTTCGTCCTTTAGTTGATAATGATTTTGGTGGTAGATTAAACCAAAATTTAGATTATCTAAAAGAACCGGGGGTAGAAGTTGAAAAAATAACCCATAAAGCAAATTCTGAAGGAGGTTATGAGGTAGAGGTACATTTTAACTTGCTGGATGGCGATGCCGGGTTTACTCAAACCTATGAAATATATGATGATGCTAAAATTAAGGTTTCCAATAATTTTAAAGCTTTAAAAGGAGATCATAAACTTTTAATGAAAGTTGGAAACTCTTTAGAATTGCCTAAAAATCTGGAGAACTTTAGTTGGTATGGTAGAGGGCCATGGGAAAGTTATGCAGATAGAAAGTATAGTGCTATGGTTGGAGTTTATGAAGGTTTGGTAGAAGATCAATATCACCCATATGTAAGACCTCAGGAGTCGGGAAATAAAACAGATGTTAGGTGGGCTAAAGTTTCAAATGGAAGAAGCACCGGCGTTAGAATAGATTTTGTAGATAAACTTTTAAACGTTTCTGCACTTCCATATTCTTTGGAGCAACTTTACCCTTCTTCTGAAAAAGATCAGGAACACTCTGCTTTGTTAGAAAAAGATGATGTGGTACACCTGGATATAGATCTTACACAAATGGGGGTAGCAGGAATTAATAGCTGGGGAAGTTTAGCCTTGGAACAATACCGTGTTCCTTTTCAGGATTATGAGTATTCGTATATTATTTCTCCTATAGAGTAAGCCTTAAAAAGTAAAAAATAGATGAAAAAATATATGAGCATAGCTGTCATGAGCCTTATTTTAAGTGCTTGTGGCAGTAATGCTTCAAAAGAAGTGAAGAAGCCAAATATTGTTTTTATTATGGCTGATGATTTGGGGATTGGTGATTTGGGGGTGTACGGTCAGGATGTTTTTAAGACTCCTAATATCGATAAGCTGGCTGCTGAAGGCATGAAGTTTGAAAATTTTTATGCCGGTAGTACTGTTTGTGCTCCTTCACGTGCGGCTTTGTTGACCGGGCAGCATACCGGGAGTACTCATGTTAGGGGGAATGGGGAATTTCCTCTGGATCCAGATAAAAAGATTATCCCTGAGATCTTAAAAGAACAAGGCTATACTACCGGAATGTATGGTAAGTGGGGCTTGGGTTTAAAAGGTTCTTCAGGTTCGCCTGAAAAGAGAGGTTGGGACGAATTTAAAGGTCATTTGCATCATGTAGATGCTCATTTTCAAATGCCTGATTCTCTTGATGTGATTAAGCAGGGTAAGTTGGAGAAGGAAAAAACGCCTGAAAATAGCTACGCAAACGAATTGTTTACAGATGCTGCAGTTAATTTTATTGAAAACCAGGAAGCCGGCAATCCCTTTTTTCTTTACCTGTCTTTTACAATTCCGCACGCAGAACTCCTTGTTCCTAATGAATTTATGGAAAACCACCTTACCGAAGATGGAGAAAGTAAATATAAACCCGAAAAAGCCTGGCCGGAAGGACGTCATTATGGAGGGCAAAAATATCCAAAAGCCGCCTATGCAGCATTGGTTGAGAGTATAGATGCTTATGTTGGTCGGGTAATGGACGCGCTTAAACAAAAGGGGTATGATGAGAATACCTTAATAGTGTTTACAAGTGATAATGGCACTCACCTTGAAGGAGGGAGAATCCAGGCCGACGTAGATTACTTTAAAAGTAGCGGGGTGCATAGAGGTGTAAAACGTGATCTTTATGAAGGTGGAATAAAGGAACCTTTTATAGTAAGGTGGCCGGCCGTTGTTGAGGCGGGAGCTACTAGCGATTTTAAAGGGGCTTTTTGGGATGTTTATCCTACTTTTTCTGAGATTGTAGGTTTGCCTATAGAAAACGAGGCTGTAGATGGAATATCATTTCTTCCTACTTTGAGAAATGAAGGAGACCAAAAACAACACGATTACCTCTATTGGGAGTTTCATGAATTTGGAGGAAAACAGGCTTTGTTAAAAGGTGATTGGAAGGTTGTACGCCTTGGTGTGAATAAAAACCCCGATGCTCCGGTAGAGCTATACAATATTTCTAGTGACCCCGGCGAAAAGAAAAACCTTGCAGAAACTAATCCGGAAAAGGCAAAAGAGTTGCAAATGTTAATGGGTTCAGTGAGAACTCCAAATGCTAATTTTAATTTTAAGGAAAGTAAGTAAACCGTTGCAATAAGCTTTAAAGTTCCTTTTTTTAAATGGAGGTGAAAAAAATAAATTTTCGTTTGGATAGAAAATATTTGTTTTTTATATAATTAGAGAGTTAAAAATTTTTATTTGATAAATAAATTATTTTTATTTGAAGAATGAAACATAATGGATTGTTGTAATATTATAAGAAGAGTATTTTGAAAACAAAAAAATCAGCATATACAAAAAAAGAAATCGAAGGCCAGCCTAAATTGTGGCAGTTGGTTTATAATTTAATTTTGGCAGAGGAACAAGGGATTAAAGATTTTCTGGGACCTCTGTTTGAACAAAAAGATTTGGAAATTATACTAACAGGAGCCGGTTCATCGGCGTTTGTTGGGGAAGCAGCGCAAGGTTTGGTGCAAAAAAATACGGGCTGCCTAACCAGGGCGATAGCAACAACCGATTTGGTGACGCATCCCGAGAACTTTTTTCCGAATAATAATAAACCTGTTCTTTTGGTTTCTTTTGCCCGTTCAGGGAACAGTCCTGAAAGTGTAGAAGCTGTAAACCTTGCCAATAAGTTCTGTTCTAATATCCATCATTTGGTAATTACCTGTAATAAAGAAGGTGAACTTTATAAGTATAGTGAAGCCAATACTAAAAATGCTTTAGCTGTTTTGCTTCCTGAAGAGGCCAACGATAAGAGTTTGGCGATGACAGGAAGTTTTACTTCAATGTTGTTAAGTGTTTTATTGGTGTGTAGTAGGGGTAGTGTAGTAAACTTTGAGCATGAAGTAGGTAAAATAATTGAGCAGGGAGATCTAATTCTAAATAGTTATGAGTCCCTTAAGGAACTTACACACTTAGATTTTGATAGAGTGGTGTTCCTTGGTTCAGGTCCTATGCTAGGTATTGCTCGTGAATGTCATTTGAAATTACAGGAGTTAACCGATGGTAAGGTGGTTTGTAAACACGATTCCTTTTTAGGTTTTAGACATGGGCCCAGGGCCGTTACCAACGAAAAGACTCTGGTAGTATATCTTTTTTCAGGATCGGAACATGTTTATCGATATGAACGTGATCTTGCCGTTTCCATTGGTGCAGATCCTAGGGGTATCTGGTCTTTAAGTGTAGGAAGGAAAGAAGATCAGGAAATCAATGCAAACCTTAACCTTGATTTGCAGTTTGAACAAGATCAGCAATTTAATATTGTTCCTGCTACTATAATAGGGCAGGTGCTGGGATATTATAAATCTTTGCAGCTAGGCCTTGATCCGGATAATCCTTCGGTTTCCGGCACGATAAGTAGAGTAGTGCAGGGTGTTACAATTTATGATTACCCCGAAAATGTAAATATATGATTCTTAGTCTGTGCTTAAACCCATCCATCGATTCTTATGCGCATATCAAGGGTTTTGAACCGGGTTCGGTAAACCGCATAGAGAGCCTTGAAGAATACCCCGGTGGAAAGGGGGTTCATGTGGCTATGGCGCTGGCCGAGCTGGGAGCCAATTCCCGGCTTTTAGGTTTTTGGGGTGGCGCAGCCGGTGAATGGATAAAAAATCAATGTGAAGCACTTAAAGTAGCTTCAAACGGAGTTTCTGTTTCCGGGAATAACCGCAAATGTTATACTTTTATTTCAGAAAATTCAGCTCTACATCATACAGAATTGTTAGAGCCCGGGCCGACACTTAGTGTTAATGATTTTGAAAATTTTTTAGAAGTTTTTCAGAATGAATCGGCTAAGAGTGATTTTATCTGTATCTCGGGCTCCTGCCCTAAAAACGCCCCGGAAGATGCTTATGCGCAACTTATTAGAATAGCCAAACAAAAGCAAAAAAAAGTTATTCTGGATTGTACAGGTATTCAGTTGGAAAAGGCGCTTGAAGAAGGTTTTTTTGGAATTCATCTAAACCATATTGAAGCAAAATCCCTTTGTGGTAGTTCCAAAATTGAAGACTTACAGGAATTCTTTGGTGATAAAGTTCAATTAATAGCTCTAACCCGTGGAAGTGAAGGTCTGGAATTAGCCTACGAAAATAAAATTATAAAATCCCAAATTAAACTTCCGCGGGAAGAGATAATAAGTACGGTAGGGAGTGGTGACTGTTTAACCGCAGGAATTGCTTTTGCCTTGCATAAACAACTAAAGCATTCAGAAATAGCTGCCTGGGGTGCCGCCTGTGGTACTGCAAACTGCCTTAATGAAGACCTGGGAATGTTGAAAAAAGAGGATGTAGAAAGAATGTTGAAAAAGGTGCAAATTAAAACGTATGAGTAACAAAAAAATATTGGTAGTTGGAGAACTTAATATAGATCTCATTTTAAATAATATTCAGGGTTTTCCCGAAGTAGGTGCAGAAAAGGTTGCTGAAAATATGGATTTTACCCTGGGTAGTTCTTCGGCTATTTTGGCTTCTAATATAGCCTCTCTTGGTATTTCAACTTCCTTTAGCGGATTGTTGGGTAAAGATAATTTTGGGGAATTTATTCTTAACCAACTACAGTCTAAAAATGTAGATACCCGTTTTGTTCAATTTAGTGATCAGTATAAAACCGGGATTACCGTAGTGATGAATTATGATCAGGACCGTGCAAATGTTACCTACTGTGGGGCTATGGATGTTTTTAATATCAACCAGTTGCCATGGGAGCATATTCAGGAATTTGACCATCTTCATTTTTCAAATTATTTTCTACAAGCTGCTATGCGGCCATCTATTGTTGAATTGTTTAAAAAGGCCAAAGAAGCCGGCCTTAGCACTTCTTTAGATTTACAGGTAGACCCTAACGATGCATGGGACTTTAACTATAAAGATTGTTTGCCTTATGTAGATGTTTTTCTTCCCAATGAAAATGAAATTATAAAGCTAAGCGGAAAGGATACACTTGAAGATGCGGTTGAAGAAATAAGAAAGTATAGTAATATTCTTGCTCTTAAACTAGGGGATAAAGGCGGGCGTGTGCTTACGGAAGCTGAAGATATCAGTATAGCACCTTACCTTAATAATGCCTATAAAGATGCTATTGGCGCAGGCGATTCTTTTAATGCAGGTTTTCTTAAAAAGTACCTGGAAGGTGCTAGCTTAAAAGACTGTTTAGAATATGCAAATCTTACGGGTTCTTTGAGTACTACTGCTGCGGGAGGAACCGGTGCATTCGGCCAAAAAAATGAAATTGATATAAAAATTGAACAAATTAGGAATAAGGAATTATAATGAAATTAAAAGATAAATTACAGCAATTACGAAGTGAAGGCCGTGGAATTTTAGCCACTAATTTTTATAACGTAGAAACCCTGCACGGAGTCTTAGCTGCTGCGGCAGAAATGAACGAACCATTAATCCTGCAACTAACACAGAGCTCTATAGACTATATGGGGCTGGAAACTGCGGTAAATTTAGGCCGTACCGGGTTGAAACAATTTGGTGTAGAAGGTTGGATACATTTAGATCATGGCGGTTCGGTAGAATTGGCGCAGCGTTGTTTAGACGCCGGTTTTGATTCGGTAATGATAGATGGTAGTGAACTGCCTTTTGAGGAAAATATAAAAATAACCAAAGAAGTTGTTGAAAGAGCTAAAAAGTATGGGGCACATGTAGAAGCCGAATTAGGCTATGTTGCTAAGCTAGGGCAATCTCACGACGATAAGGTTTTTACTCAACCCGAAGAGGCTAAGCAATTTGTAGAAGAAACCGGTATTGATGCACTTGCCATAGCTATAGGTACTGCACACGGATTCTATAAGCAAGAACCCGAATTACAATTAGACTTGCTGGAGAGAATTGCTGAAGCTACTCCGGTAGGATTGGTATTGCACGGAGGTTCTGGGGTTCCCGGTTCACAAATGCAAGCCGCTATTACCCGCGGTATTTGCAAAGTAAACCTGGCTACAGAAATCAAGAATATTTTTATGAAAACCCTGCAAAGCGAATTGAGAAATAATGAGGAAATAGATTTAAGAAAGGTGTTTCCTGTAGCTACTGCAGAAATAACCAAACTGGTTAAGGGAAGATTGGAAATAGTAAAAAACAATGTTTAGAATTAGCAGGTATAAAGAATAATAAGCCTTTAAAATATATGCCAGGGGTTAAGTTTTGGGAATATTCTTTATTATCTAGCGTTGCTTAAATAGAAAAAATAAATCTTATGATATCAAAATTTATAGACGCTCACGTTCATTTAAACACGCTTTCTTCAGAGAAAATGGAGAAAATGATGGAGTATAACGCCGGCTTTCTCTCTATAAATACTAATATTCCATTTTTTGAAGGAATTGAGGAGCAGGAAAAGATAATCTTAGAATTTCAAAAGAAATATCCGGGCAGAATAAAATATTTTACGACTTTCAACTTTAAAAAATGGGGACAGCCCGATTTTGTTGAAGATGCTATTGCGCAAATAAAACGCGGTTTAAACAATGGCGCGGTAGGGGTGAAGATATGGAAAGACCTGGGCTTTGATTATCACAAACCAGATGGTAGTTTTGTGATGATAGACGACCCAATATTCGACCCTATTTTTGAATATATCCAGGAGAATAATATTATGCTTATAGGGCACCAGGGAGAACCAAGAAATTGTTGGTTGCCACTGGATGAAATGACCGTAGATTCAGATAGAAATTATTTTAAAGAACATCCCGAATATCATATGTTCCTTCAAAAAGAATATCCTTCTTACGAAGAGCAAATGCAGGCTAGGGATAATATGCTGGAAAAATTCCCGGGAATCACCTATGTGGGGCTTCACCTTTTTAGTATGGAGTGGAGTATAGACGAAGTGTCTAAACGCCTGGAGAAATACCCTAAAACTTTTACCGATGTTGCCGAAAGGGTTTGTCATTTACAACTCCAGGCAAAAGACAACTGGCAGGGAGTTCGTGACTTTATATTGAAATATCAGGACAGGATTATTTACGGTACCGATGTTATAGACGATGGAAATACACCTGCGACCGAAATTGCTGAACGTTTTGAATGGCTATGGAATTTTCATTTTGATTTCTTTGCAACCAATAAGGTGTTGGAAGCGCCTGAATTTAAAGGAGAATTTAAGGGTTTAAACCTACCTGAAGATGTGGTAGAGAAAATATTCTATTCTAACGCCAAAAGAATTTACGGATTTACAGATTTTTAATTAAGAATAAAAAAATCATTTCTACATGATATAAAACTGTTGTTAGGAATGACTGCTCATTAGAATTAATACTTTTATTATGAAAAATAACCGAAGAGATTTTTTAAGAATTACCGGTCTTGGTGGACTTGGTTTAGTTACTGGAAGTGCGCTAAGTTGTAAAGGGCCAGAAACTTTATTGGCAAATACGCCTACGGGGCCGCAACAGTTTAATATGAGTGGTTATGCTGCTCCAAAATTAGAAACTGTACGAATAGGTTTTATTGGGTTGGGGATGAGAGGACCCGGTGCAGTGTATAGAATGAGTCAGATTGAAGGGGTTGAGATTAAAGCTTTATGTGATTTGCGCCCGGAACAGACTGAAAAAGTAAAGGCTGAATTGGCAGATACTGCACACGATCCAGATTTGTATTCGGGTAGTGATAACGCGTGGAAGGAAATGGTAGACCGGGACGATTTAGATTTAATCTATATCGCTACTCCCTGGGATTGGCATACACCTATGGCTGTTTATGCTATGGAAGCCGGTAAGCACGCTGCAGTTGAAGTACCTGCTGCAAAAACCATTGATGAATGTTGGGAGCTTGTAGAAACTTCAGAGCGAACAAAAAAGCATTGTATGATGCTGGAAAATTGCTGCTACGATTTCTTTGAGTTACTTACTTTAAATATGGCACGTCAGGGATATTTCGGTGAAATTATTCATGGAGAAGGAGCGTATATTCACGATTTGTTAGACCTTAATTTCCGTAAGGACGCCTATGAAGATATGTGGCGTTTAAGAGAAAACTACGAAAGAGATGGAAACTTGTACCCAACACACGGGCTTGGGCCTATTTGCCAAATAATGAATGTGAATAGAGGAGATCAAATGGATTATTTGACTTCACTTTCAAGCAACGATTATCATATGGCGGCAAAGGCCAAAGAATTGGCTCAGGATGATCCTTTCTATAACCAGTTTGTTGGTAAACAATACGCGGGTAATATGAATACTACCATGATTAAAACCAAAAACGGTAAAACTATCATGGTTCAGCACGATGTTACTTCACCACGTCCATATTCACGTATTCACCTGGTGAGTGGTACCGAAGCCTTTGCAAGAAAATGGCCTACCCCGGGGAGAGTAGCTAAAGGACATTCCTGGTTGAATGAAAATGAAATGACAGAGTTGGAAAAGAAATATACTCCCGAAATTGTTAAGAAAGTTGGAGATATGGCTAAAAAAGTAGGTGGCCATGGAGGTATGGATTTTATTATGGATTGGAGGTTGATAGATAGCCTTAGAAACGGTTTACCACTAGATCAGGATGTATATGATGCAGCTTTATGGAGTGCAATTACGCCACTCTCGGTAGACTCTGTGAATAATAGAGCGCAATCTATGGATATACCTGACTTTACAAGGGGAGCCTGGAAGAATAACGCTCCGGTAGATATTACATTAGACGGTGGAGGAACCACTAATGTTATTTTAAGAAGTTAGAAATCCTTTACTACAAAAAATAATTTTATAATTTTTTGTAGTAAATTTTCAAACGAAATATTTTTTTTAATAAATTCCTGTTTTTGTTGTAATCATTAACAGGAATTTTTTATTTTTTATCTAATTTTGAAGTAAATTTATTAAAATTCATAATTAGACTTGTAAAAAAGTAAATGACCTTTTTTGTAAGCTTAAAAAATGTTATGGCAATAGAGCATTTTCATTCTCAGTTAAAAATAATTGTATTGGGAAATTATCTTGTTTTTTATTTCTAAAGCAGTTTTGAATGTTTATACTCTTTTGCTAAAAGTATTAATATATTAAAAATAATTTATGAGAAAAGCCGCAGCCCGCCGATCAAAAATATTGGAAATCCTCGATGAATTTAATAAAGTTAACGTTACTGATTTAAGTGAAAAGTTTCAGGTTAGTGAGGTTACAATTCGAAATGACTTAGATAAACTCGAAAAAAATAAGCTGTTGGTGAGGGCTCACGGTGGTGCTTTTAAGACCAATAATCTAGCACTGGCTGTATCGGAGAAAAAAAGCATTAACCGCGATCTAAAACGTTTAATTGGGAAAATGGCGGTAGATCTTATACAGGAGAACGACTCTATTATCCTGGACTCGGGTACTACTACTTTTGAGATTGCAAGTAATTTGGGTAAGTTCAATGAAATAACTGTCATTTCCAATGCGCTGGATATTGTAAATAACCTTGCACAGTTTGATAATCTTAAAGTTTATATGCCAGGAGGCTATTTAAAAGAATTTTCTATGTCGCTGGTAGGTCCTATGGCCGAACGCAATTTAAAACAGCTCTTTTGCAATAAATTATTTCTTGGAGTTGATAGCATTAGAAGTAATGTTGGTTTCTTTACACACCATATGGAGGAGGCCTACCTAAACCAGATTATGATAGATATTGCCGAAGAAGTAATTGTGGTGGCAGATTCTACTAAATTTAAAAAAACCGGACTTGCTTTTATTCAGAATTTTGAAAAGGTAGATAAGCTTATTACAGACGATGGTATTGATGAAGCAGATCTTTTAATGCTTAAAAAGAATAACGTGGAAGTTTTAATTGCCAGAACGAGTGAATAGAAACTAAAAATTTATATATTTGATATGTAATACATAATACATATCAAATGAAGAACATGTTTGCGGCGACTTATGCGCCAATGAAAGAAGATTTTAGTCTTAATCCGGAAGTAGTTGCCAACTATTCCAAATTTTTGTTACGAAATAAAGTATTTGGGGTTTTTGTAAATGGTTCTACTGGAGATTTTGTTTCACTTACCGGAAATGAGCGTATTGAACTTCTTGAAGCCTGGTCTGAGCAACGAGAGAACGGACTTTACTTAATTAATCACGTAGGTAGCAATAGTTTAAAAGAGGCAGAAGATTTGGCGAAAGCTTCAGTAGGTAAAGCTGATGCGATAGCAGCTATTGCTCCTTTTTATTTTAAGCCTGCCAATTTACAGCAATTGCTGGATTATTGTAAGGTAATTGCTGTTAAAGCTAACGACCTACCTTTTTACTATTATCATTTACCAGTTTTAACCGGTGTGAACTTTTCTATGACTGCTTTCGCAGAAATGGCTAAAAAGCAAATCCCAAACTTTGCCGGGATAAAATTCACAGAAAATAACCTGATAGAATTCCAAAAAACAAATCTAAATCATCCCGACCTGGATATATTCTTTGGTGTAGATGAGGCTTTTTGCTCTTCCTTGAGTTCATTGTCAAAGGGTTGGGTTGGAAGTACTTACAATCATTTAAGCCCGCTTTTTCATGAAATTAAAGCTGAATCTGACAAAGGCAACTTCCAAAAGGTATTAAAATTACAAAATTTGGTAGTTACGTTTGTAGAAACCCTTAGTAGCTATGGTAGTTTTAATGGAAGTGGAAAAAGTTTTATGTCGGCGTTAGGGGTAAATTGTGGACCATCCCGTTTCCCTCATCCAACTTTATCGACAGAAGAATTGGAAAATGTCTCTAAAACCTTCGATACCATAGGGGTATCCGCTTATTTTTCGTCATAAGCAAAATTTTTTTATAAAATTATTATGTATAACATAATGCATTTGTTTACATTAGCAATGTTAAAAAACAACAAATTAAATCTTAATTTTATGAGAAAAAGATTAAACTTTCTTGAATATGCGCTCCAAAGCATATTCTTAGTGAAACATGGAAAGGCTCCGAATAGGGGGCTTCTTGCTGCACTTATGCTAGTTTGTTTTGGGTTTGCCTTAAATGCCCAGGATGTTGAAATTTCAGGGGTTGTTTCTGATGAAACCGGTATGCCCTTGCCTGGTGTTAACGTAATTGTAAAGAATACCAGCAGGGGAGTACAAACAGATTTTGACGGGAAGTATACCATTTCTGCCAGCGCCGGGGAAACTTTGGTTTTTAGCTACCTTGGCTTTAAAACTTCCGAAATCGATGTAGCGGCAAATACTTCAAATCTAGATGTAGTCTTGCAGGAAGATTTGTCTGGTTTAGATGAGGTAGTGGTTACAGGATACGGGAAACAATCCAGGGCGAAGTTAACCACTTCTATCGCCAAAATGGATACCCGTATTCTTGAAACTTCCACTCGCTCTAATGCGGCAACTGCTTTGCAAGGTACGATTCCCGGCCTACGAGTTACCAATAATACCGGACAGCCCGGTGCTACTCCAAATATTGTATTAAGAGGAGGGACAAGCTTTGACGGTTCGGGTTCTCCTTTGATTTTAATTGATGGTGTTCCCGGTAGTTTTTATGCTTTAAACTCCGATGATATCGAATCTATAGAGGTGTTAAAGGATGCAGCTGCAACCGCTATTTATGGGGCAAGAGCTGCAAATGGAGTGGTGTTGGTGACTACCAAAACTGGTGAAGGTGGTAAGTCTACCATAACTTATAAACAAAAGTATAGTATTAACTATAAAAGGGAAACACCAGATTACCTAGATGCTGCCAACTTTATAAAATATAACCGACAGGCTATTTTATATTATAATGAAGCTACCGGAAGAAATAATTTTGACGCCGGATTCTTAAATGGAGCTTTAGCTTTTGGAACAGGCGGTAATACAACCAACTCGCCATTTACCACCCAATATTTAACCAACGAAAATAGGTATTTATTGGATTATCCAGGTTGGGGTACAGTTACAGACCCGGTAGATCCAAGTAAAGAAATTTTGTTTCGCCAAAATGATGTTGGGGATTTAATTTATCAGCCCAGCACCTCTACCGACCATTATATTGGTTTTCAGGGCGGAAATGAAAAAGGATCTTATTTTGCCAGTTTAGGGTATTTAGATAACGATGGGTTAATATTAGGTTCAGGGTTTAAAAGATATTCTGGGAAATTTACCGGTTCGTATAATATTTCAGATAGTTTTAGAGTGAACTCAAATATTCTATATGCACACTCTAATCTGAATTTAAGTCCGCTGGGAAGCAATAACACGGTTTTTAGAAGATTTGCGGGCCAGGCACCAACATCCAGAACTTATAATAATAATCCTGATGGAAGTCTTTCTGACGATTTAAACCCAGGAACGAATCCAGGCTTTGGTAACCCGTTGTATTATCAGGATAAATTTATCAGAGATAATGTGGAACAAAGACTAACGGCATCGGTTGGGATAGACTGGGATTTAATGTCTAATCTTACATTTTCTCTTACAGGAAGCCATTTTACAGTAAATAATTTGGATGAATCATTTAATAAAGCTTATTTAAGTGGAAGTTCTTTGATTGAAACAAGAAATGCTTCAGCCAGAGCGCAGAAAACACTTAGAAATCAACTTACCGGAACTTTAAATTATACGAAATCTGTTGATAAGCATTATTTCGACTTGCTTTTGGGAGCTGAATATTACCGCGATGAATATTTTACATTTAGCGCAGGTACTAAAAACTCCCCAACAGATTTAATTCCTACGCTTAATGCCGGTGCTGAATCCAATGGAGTTCCTTCAAGCTTTAGAACCCTTCAGGTAATTGCGTCAGGTTTTGGGCGTTTTAATTATGATTACGACGATAGATATTTATTGGGACTAACTTTTAGATATGATGGTTCCTCCAGGTTAGGAAATAATAAATATGGTTTTTTTCCGGGTGTATCTTTAGGTTGGAACGCACATAATGAGGAATTCTTTAAAGATTCTGATATTAAAAACGTCTTCACTAAAATTAAACCCAGACTTAGTTATGGGGTAAATGGTAATCTTGAGGTTTTAGGTAATTTTAGTTCTTTTGGTTCTTATGGATCGCAGGGAGTTTACGATGGGCAAACCGGTTATGCCAATACTTCTTTGCCAACATTAGATTTGAGATGGGAGAGGTCTACTACCACAAACTTTGGTCTGGATGTTTCGTTATTTGATAATAGAATAAACTTAATTGCCGATTATTTTATTCGTGATGTAGAGGATAAGCTTTCTAACTTAACACTTCCTTATTGGACAGGATTCAGTGGAATAACTACCAATAATGGTATCTTAAGAAATAAAGGTTTTGAATTGCAATTAGGAGCAGATTTAGTTCGTGGAGAAGATTTTCAATGGTCTTTAAATGGTACCTTATCTAAAATCAAAAACTTTGTAGTAGAATTACCTGAAAATGATAACGAATTAAATCGCCAGGGCGGAACTCAAATTTACAACCCTAATACCGGAGAATTAGAATGGGTTGGAGGTTTACAGGAAGGCCAACGTGTTGGTAACGATTTGGTGGTAACTTACGTACAGGATTATATTTATGCCAACCAGGCAGAAGTAGATGCCGATGCCAATGTTCAGGATGATTTTCTACCAGATCCTTTTAAGCGGTATCCCGGGGATGTGGCTTGGGTAGATGTTAACGGTGACGATGTAATTAACAGTTACGATAGAAAGGTGATTGGACGAACTACTCCTGATTTTTACGGCGGACTTTCAACAAATATGAGTTATAAGAACTTTAGCTTGTATCTGAAAACAGATTTTGCTGCGGGCCATGTAATTTATAATCATATTCGCGGAAAAGGTTTGGCGCAAACCCAGGGTAACTTAAATCAGGATGCTTTAGTACTTGATTCCTGGACTCCTGAAAATACCGATACCGATGTACCAAGATTTGTTTTTGTTGATGCCCAGGATAACATTTTTAGAGGAAATGAAGGTACGGTAAATAGCCGGTTTTGGGAAAAAGGAGATTATTTGGCAATAAGGGAGTTAACCCTTAGCTACGATCTTCCTACAGAGAAGTTTACCGATAAAATAACAAAGTTGAGTTTATATCTAACCGGTACCAACCTTCATTATTTTAAAAGTTACAGTGGAGACACCCCCGAATTAGGTGGATATCAGGCGGGAGAATTCCCTCTACCGAGAACATTTACTTTAGGACTTAATTTAACCCTTTAAAAAGATATCAAGATGAAATTTATATATATAGTTTTAGCCTTATTTGTGCTAAGTTCTTGTGATAGTCAATTAGAGATTGATGCGCCAAGTGAACTTACCTATAATGGCTTTTGGGAAAGTGAAAATGGAGCTCGAGCAGCACATTCAGGGCTCTACGGTACTTTTAGAGGTGCTGCAAATACCTTTTGGGTATTGGGAGCCATTAGGAGTGATGTTTGGGGAGGTCAAACCTTTGAATCTCCCTTTTATCAGGACCTTATAGAGTCTAATATTACCGTTTCTACAGCTCCCTTTGGAGGTTGGGGTGGTTTTTATTCTAGAATTCATAAGTTGAATGACTTTATTCAAAATGTTCCTAATATAGAATTTAATAATCCAGAAGATAAAGAACATATGTTGGGCCAGGCTTATGGCTTAAGGGCATATTACTATTATACCTTATTAAAAACCTGGGGGCCTGTACCAATTAGTGAGGAAATATTGAATACAACATCGCCCGATGGATTGAGTAAAGGACGATCTTCAGAAGAAGAAGTGATGCAGTTTATAAAAGCCGATATACAACGATCTTTAGATGCTTTTGGCGATGATGCATCCTTCTGGAATGGCAACAAAAATTATTGGTCTAAAGCTGCTACCTTAACTTTAAAAGGAGATGCATATATCTGGTCTGGTAATTTGCTTGGTGGTGGTAACACTGATTTTACCGAAGCTAAAAATGCCCTGGAGCAGGTGGGGCAAATAGCTAATGTTGGTTTGGTTGAAAGTTATACCGACCTATGGGGAGCAGATAACGAAAACAATAGTGAGTTTATTTTTGCTATTCAATACGCCGAAGATGAGGCCGGGAATTTCTATAACGCCTTTACCGGAAGAAGTACCGAAATTTGGCCACAGTTTGATGAAGATGGAAATTCTATGGAAGGCTTTATTATAGCCGGTTCTAACCGTTATGGCCCCAGTGAAAAAACACTTTTATTGTCTGATGACAATCTGGATGCCAGAAAAGATCAAACTTTTATAAGACTGTACAGCGATTCTAATAACGGGGCAGGTTATCCTAACTATAATGCCAATAAATATTTTGGTTCAGTCTTAAATAAGTTTTTGGGACGTGTAGATGGAAGTGTTAGAATTTTTGATAGCGATATCCCTGTGTATAGGTATGCCGATGTGGTTTTACTAATGGCAGAAGCTAAAAATTATTTAGGTGAGGATCCATCTTCAGAAATAAATCTAATTAGGGAAAGAGCCTATGGAGATGATTACGATCCAGCAATTCACGCTTATTCAAATGGATCTAAAGCAGAGAATACCGAAGCTATTCTAAATGAACGTTATATTGAATTTATAGCTGAAGGAAAAAGATGGTGGGATTTGAGAAGAGCCGGTGATCAATACGTGATAGATAATGTTGAGTTTCTGGACGAGGGCGATGAATATAAGTTGAAATTGCCAATTACCTTAGATATGATAGGTAGAAATCCACTACTGGAACAGACTGAAGGCTATGAATAATGATTAACCCCATGTTTATTATTTGTTTGTTAGCAGTAAAAGGCCGCTTTGGCGGCCTTTTATAATTAAATTAGTAAATTATCTCGTAGCCGTGCCTATAAATGTTTTATTATATATTTTAAATTAATAACCAGAGGCGGGCTTCTGAGCATTAAACCGCTAGTATATATTAAATTAAATTGATTAAAAATGAAAAAATTAGTAGTACTATTAGTATTAAGTGGCTTTTTACAGAGTTGCAAGAGTAATAATAATGAAAAAGAAAAAGAAGTAGAGGAAGTAAAAGAGGCTAAAGAAAAGGAATTGGTCTTTACAGACTTATTTAATGCCACAAATAAAGAAGATATTGCTTGTTACCGTATTCCATCTTTAATAACCGCGCCTAATGGAGACCTTATAGCTGCCATAGACGAACGCGTGCCTTCCTGTGCCGATTTAAGAGGTAGTAAAGACATAAATATTGTTCAGCGCAGAAGTACCGATAATGGTAAAACATGGAGTGATATTGAAACCGTTGTGAATTTCCCCGAAGGAGAATCGGCATCAGATCCTTCTATGATTGTAGATGAAGAAACTGGCGAAATGTTCATGTTCTATAATTTTATGGATTTGGAAAATGAGCATAATGTTTATTATTTACACGTAGTTAGCAGTAAAGACAACGGTGAAACCTGGAGTGAACCCAGAGATATTACCAACCAGATTGCCAAAGAAGAATGGCATAAAGATTTTAAGTTTATTACATCGGGTAGGGGAACACAAACCAGTTCTGGAAGGTTGTTGCATACCCTGGTAAACCTTGATAACGGCTTGCATTTATTTGGTAGTGATGACCATGGTAAAACCTGGTTTTTAATAGATACACCTATAAAGCCTGCCGATGAATCTAAAGTAATAGAACTCGCAGACGGTAGGTATATGATTAATGCCCGGGTTAATACCGGAGAAGGTCACCGTTATGTGCATATCTCTGAAGATAAAGGTGAAACCTGGGAAACCCGTGCCGAAACTAAATTAACCGATCCGGGAAATAACGCCAGTATTATTAGGTACAGTCATGAAGGGGCTGATGCAAAAAACAGACTGCTTTTTTCAAACTCTAATAGTGCCGATTCCAGGGAGAACTTAAGTGTTCGCATTAGTTATGATGAAGGGGAAACCTGGAGCGAAGCAAAAACTATCTATGAGGGGGCTGCAGCTTACTCAGATTTAACCGTGCTGGAAAACGGGGAAATTGGTGTGTTTTTTGAAGCCGATAATTATACCAGAAATCTCTTTACAAGCTTTTCTTTAGATTGGTTAACCGATAAATAAGAACTTTATATATCGGTTTTACCCATTCGATGAATGAAACCGCTATAAGTTAGACCTCACAGGTTTCTGAAATCTGTGAGGTCTCTTATATTAGGGCTTATTAGAATGTATTAACGATAGAATAGTTTTTTTAGTAATAATACTGTTTGCGAATACTCAGTTAAATTTTATGTTTAATTAACTATCAATATTAAATATATGGAGGGCTGAACTTTTTGTCAATTCTATTGTTCTAAAAACCATTTTAATACTTAAATTTCCCATTTTTAAAATTAGATGAAATTGAATAGAATAAAGACTTTTTGTTATTTAATAGGCGTTTTCGCTTTAGTTGGGTGTAAATTAAACAACACGAAAGCCGTAAAAAATGATTCCTGGGAATATTTATTTAATGGTGAAAACCTTGATAATTGGATCGTTAAAATTCATAAACATGAGTTGGGAGACAATTATGCCAATACTTTTCAGGTAAAAGATGGTGCTATTCAGGTTAGTTATAAAGATTACGAAAAATTTGATGAGCGCTATGGTCATCTTTTTTATAAAGAACCCTTCTCTAATTATCATTTAAAATTTGAATATCGCTTTACCGAAGAATGGCTGGAAGATGCTCCCGGTTATACGTATAGAAATAGTGGGGTAATGTTTCATTCCCAGAATCCCAAAACAATTTTAAAAGATCAGGATTGGCCTATATCGGTGGAGTACCAAATGCTTGCCGATGCCGAAGATGGCAATCCGCGGCCAACCGGAAATATGTGTTCTCCCGGAACAGAAGTTTTCTATAAAGGCAAAATGGATCCCCGCCATTGTATAAATTCTTCTTCAAATACGTATCCCTGGAACGAATGGGTGCAGGCCGAATTGATTGTGCAAGATAGCCTTGTTACCCATAAAGTGAATGGCGAAATAGTCTTAACCTACACAAAAACACAAATAGGAGGTGGTACTACTAATGGTTATAATCCTGAAATAAAACAAGACGGTAAAATGTTAACCGAAGGCTATATTGGTTTGCAGGCTGAAGGCCAGGGCGTATTGTTCCGGGAAATTAAAATTAAACGTCTGAAATAGTGTTTTTATCACTTTCTCCCTTAAAAATAGAATCAAAGTGAGGCTCTAAATGGTGGCGCATGGCATTTCTAAAGGTTTCGGGGGTTCCAATCTTTATATTGTCCATTAACATTCTATGGGTTACAAAACGTCCCGATGAATATCTATGTTTAAAATCCTGAGGTGTGTTTTTAAGGTGAACATATTCAAAAACCGGCAATAACAATTGCTGAAAACCTTGTAAGGTTTTATTATCAGAAATTTGGTAAAGTTTTCCGTGGAAGGCTATTTCTTTATCCAGGCTAAAATAACTTTTGTCCAATTCTTGTTCTTCTTCCTCTTCTCTTACAACAATCTCTTCCAGTTCATCCAGGTCTTTTTGGGTTTTTCTTTCAAATAGAAAATCTGCCATTCCCATCTCCAAAATCAGTCGTAGTTCAAAAAGGTTTTTTAAAATACCTGTGCCAAGAAGGCTGGGGTCCAAGACACGGGAAAAATTATTTATAATATCGGGCTCTGTAAGTACCATACCCCGGTGTTTTTTAGATTCTACCAGTCCCAGGGTTCTTAACCTTAATAGGGCTTCTCTTATCACCGTTCGACTAACACCCAGAGATTCCGAAAATTCTAGCTCTTTCGGGATAGGATCTCCAGGTTTTAAGTTATTATTTTTAAAAAATTCTAATAGCCGTATTTCCACTTTATCAACAAGGGAAAGCGTATCAATTGGTTTTAAATTCTTCATAGTTTGCAAATATCCCGAAAAGACTAAGAAATAAAAATATTTTATAAAAAATAAGATAATAAAATAATAAAGATATAACTAATTTTTATATTCGTATTATGTTATACATATGTTATGAGATCAAATTTATATAAGACTGCACTTTTAGAAAATGTTATTCCTTTTTGGAGTAAAAATTCAATTGATAAAGATTTTGGAGGTTATTTTTCCTGTCTAACCAGGGAAGGTAAAGTTTATGATACAGATAAGTTTGTTTGGCTTCAGGGAAGACAAGCCTGGATGTATTCTTATTTGTACAACAATCTTGCTCAAAATGAGCAATGGCTCGAAATTGCCAAAAATGGTATCGATTTTTTATGTAAACACGGAATGGATGAAAATGGAAATTTCTATTTTTCCTTAACCCGTGAAGGTGAGCCGCTTATTTCGCCCTACAACATCTTTTCTGACTGCTTTGCCACCATGGCATTTGGGCAATATGCAAAAGCCACCGGGGATAAGCAAATTGAAGAATTGGCAAGAAAAACATACTATAATATTCTGGAACGCCGTAAGAATCCAAAGGGTAAATACGAAAAATCTACCGGAAACAGGGCCTTGCGAAATTTTTCCCTGCCTATGATTTTATCGAACCTTGTTTTAGAATTGGAATCTGTTTTGCCTGAAGAAGAGGTGAACAGGCGAATTAATGATAGCGTTACGGAAGTGATGGATATTTTTCTTCAGGAAGACGGACTTATCTACGAAAACTTAAATCCTAATGGTTCATTTTCAGATAGTTTTGAAGGTCGCCTTATAAATCCTGGGCACGGTATTGAGGCTATGTGGTTTATGATGGATATTGCGGAAAGAAAAAATGATAGGAAATTATTGGACAAAGCCATACAGGTAGTTTTAAATACCCTGGAGTTTGGTTGGGACAAAGAATATGGCGGAATCTTCTATTTTCTTGATGTGAAAGGATATCCTCCTCAACAGCTGGAATGGGATCAAAAACTATGGTGGGTGCACCTGGAAGCACTGGTGGCACTTGCAAAGGCTTATAGTTTAACCGGTGACCAAAAAATTTGGGATTGGTATAAAAAGGTTCATGACTACGCCTGGACTAGATTTTCGGATAAGGAAAATGGTGAATGGTTTGGTTATTTAAATCGGCAGGGGGAACCACACCTTACTTTAAAAGGTGGAAAATGGAAAGGTTGCTTCCATGTACCCAGGGCTATGTATCAATGCTGGAAAGCCTTCCAACAAATTGAAAGTAACGCTCCAACTTCAAAATAATTTAGGTAATTAGAAAACTTCATTCCTGAATCAAAAAGAAAACTTAAAAAATTATGAAGTATAAATTTTTAGTTTTCTTTTTGATAATTATATTTATGCGAAATTTTTATTTAGAAAGTTAATTATGAGAAAAATTATTACCTCCTTATTTTTAACCATGAGCATTATATCCTGCGATACATCGAAATCTTACGAGGAATTTGCTAAAGTTGAAAATAAAAAGCAGGATTATGCTATAATTCCGCTTCCGCAAAAAATGGAAACTTCAAAAGGGGTTTTTATTGTTGATGAACATACTAAAATTCAGGTAAGCCAGGATTTAAGGCAGGAAGGTCAATTTCTTTCAGACTATATTGAAGAAGTGACCGGTATTGCTCCTGAAATAAAATTGAATGAAAAGGAGGCAGAACGAAGCATCAGTCTTAAAATTTCAACTGATTTTGATAGGGATGAGGCATATAATTTAATAGTTACACACGAAAAGGTTGTAGTTGAAGGTGCTTCTGCTAAAGGCGTTTTTTATGGAGTACAAACACTTAAGCAACTATTACCATTACAATCTGAAATTGATGCTGAATCTGCAGAAATAGCTATTCCTGCCGTAACTATTTCAGATGCACCGGCATTTGACTATAGGGGTATGCATCTGGATGTAGCTCGACATATGTTTCCCGTAGATTTTATTAAAAAGTATATAGATCTTATAGCGATGCATAAAATGAATACTTTTCATTGGCATTTAACCGAAGATCAGGGGTGGAGAATTGAAATAAAACAATATCCAAAACTTACCGAAATAGGCTCTATTCGAAAAGAAACGATGATAGAAAAGAACTTTGATCCTTATAAAGGTGATGGTAAAGAATATGGCGGGTATTACACGCAAGAGGAGGTTAAAGATATTGTGGCCTATGCAGCCAAAAGACACGTGACTGTGATTCCTGAAATAGAATTACCTGGGCATTCTCGTGCAGTCTTGGCCGCTTACCCAGAATTAGGGAATGGTACCGGACCTTATGAAGTGGCGACAAAATGGGGTGTTTTTAAAGAGATTTTAGCTCCAAAAGAAGAAACTTTTGAATTCCTTGAAAATGTTTTAACCGAAGTTATGGAATTGTTTCCAAGCGAATATATTCATATTGGTGGAGATGAAGCGCCAAAAACAGAATGGGAACAAAGTGCTCAGGCACAGGAAGTGATAAAGCGAGAAGGTCTTAAAGATGAACACGAACTGCAAAGTTATTTTATTAGAAGAATTGAAAAATTCTTAAATGAAAATGGTCGTCAAATAATTGGCTGGGATGAAATTCTTGAAGGTGGCCTGGCACCTAATGCCACTGTAATGTCCTGGAGAGGCAACCAGGGTGGTATTGAAGCAGCCAAACAAAAGCATAATGTGGTAATGACTCCAAATACTCATTTGTATTTTGACCACTATCAAGCCGACCCCGAAACTGAACCTTTGGCTATTGGAGGTAATTCTACAGTGTCTCATGTTTATTCTTTTGATCCTGTTCCCGAAGAATTATCAGCGGGGGAAGAAAAGTATATTTTAGGAGCTCAGGCCAATGTTTGGACCGAGTATATGAAAGATTCAGATTACGTAGAATATATGGTTTTGCCCAGGATGACTGCTTTGTCTGAAGTAGTATGGACCTATCCTGAAGAGCGAAACTGGGATGAGTTTAAAGCACGCTTAGTCGAGTTTAAAAAGCTTTATGACCAAATGGATTTAAATTATGCCACACACGTTTTTGATGAGGTGAATAATGAAGAAAATACACTGGCAGATGAATAGAAGAACTTTTGTAAAACAAAATATAGCAGCATCAGCTCTTGCAGGCCTTGGATCGGTTGGTGCTTATGCCGCCAATATTTCTGAAAATAACTTTTCGAACCAAAAGAAATTTAATCTTAACTATGCGCCACACCTGGGTATGTTTAGGGAACATGCCGGTGATAATCCTATAGACCAGTTAAACTTTATGGCCGATGAGGGCTTTACGGCCTTTGAAGATAATGGTATGAAAGGAAGGGATAAAGCACTTCAGGAAGAAATGGCAGCTACCATGGCTAAGAGAAATATTCAAATGGGCGTATTTGTAGCGCATACTATTTACTGGACCAAGCCAAATCTCGCTAGTGGCGATAAGAATTTGAGAGAAGAATTCTTAAAAGAGATTAGGGAATCTGTAGAGGTGGCTAAACGTGTAAATGCAAAATGGATGACGGTAGTGCCCGGGTATATAGACCAACGGCAAAATATGCAATATCAAACGGCCCATGTGATCGAGTCACTTAAAAGGGCTGCCGATATTCTAGAGCCTCATAACTTAACAATGGTTTTAGAGCCTCTCAATTTCAGGGATCACCCCGGTTTATTTTTAAGCGAATCACCCCAGGCGTACCAAATTTGTAAAGCTGTTGATAGCCCAAGCTGTAAGATTCTTTTTGATGTTTACCATCAACAAATCCAGGAGGGGAATTTAATTCCAAATATTGAAGCTACCTGGGATGAGATAGCCTACTTTCAGGTAGGTGATAATCCTGGAAGGAAAGAGCCTACAACCGGTGAGATTAATTATAAAAATGTTTTTAAGTTCATTCATTCTAAAGGCTTTGAAGGCATTGTAGGTATGGAGCATGGGAATTCCAAGAAGGGAAAGGAAGGGGAAAAAGCAGTAATTGAAGCTTACAAACACAGTGATAATTTTTAATAATGAATTATAGATATCTGTTAATATGCTGTTTAATGCTAGTTTCATTAAAGTTTTACAGCCAGGAAAATTTAAAAGCTTATGTTCAGGGAATTTCCGGAACCGATCTTAGTATTGATATGGTTGCCATCCCTGAAGGAACATTTTTAATGGGGAGCGATCCTGAAGAATTTGGGCATTATAAAGATGAGGCCCCTTTACATAAAGTTCAAATAAATCCATTTTGGATGTCATCAAAAGAAATTACCTGGAAGCTCTATAAGCTCTATCTGGAGCGCCCCTTAGGTGATCTACCTTCAGAAGATAAGGCGAATAAGCCAACCATAAAAATTGATGCTGAATCTGGAGCCACTATGCTTTCAAAGAAGGCTAACGATGTAAATATAAAAGTTGATGCCGTTTCGGGTGCTACCATACCTTATGTAGATATGAGTTTGGGAATGGGCACAGGAGATGGGATGCCGGTGGTGAATATCACCTATTTGGCTGCGCAAAAATTTTGCAAGTGGCTTTCAGCTAAAACCGGTTACTTTTACAGGCTTCCCACCGAAGCTGAATGGGAATATGCCGCAAGGGCAGGGAGCCAAACGGCCTATCATTTTGGGGATTCTCCCGAAAATTTGGGAGATTATGCCTGGTTCTATGAAAATAGCGATGGGCATTACCACGCTGTAGGAACTAAAAAACCTAACTCTTGGGGGCTTTATGACATGCATGGGAATGTAGCCGAATGGACATTAGATGCATACGATTCCGAAACTTATAAAAATCGCTCTGGACTAACAAAAAACCCTTTTGAAATTCCGAATGAAGAATATCCGCACAGCGTTCGTGGGGGTTCATATTATGACGATGCCGAATATTTAAGGAGTGCAGCAAGATTAGCTTCTTCTGAAAATTGGAAAATGCGCGATCCTCAATTTCCAAAAAGTAAGTGGTGGAATACAGATGCTGCTTTTGTTGGTTTTAGGATTGTTCGCGATCCCAACCCACCATCTGAAGAAGATAAAGCTAAATATTGGGGCAATGAAAATCCCTAAAGTTTTAAAAGAATATTAAATGCACCACTTTAGAATTAAATTATGAAAAAGAATAAACCAAATACTTCTCAATTATATAAGAATTCCCGCAGAACGTTTTGTAAAAACACCGCTTTATTCACTGCAGGAATGATGATGCCTGCTATGGAAGTGAACGCCATGTATAATGTGTTTAACGATAAAAAATTAAAATTGGCCCTGGTGGGTTGTGGTGGGCGCGGTACCGGAGCTGCAAACCAGGCTTTAAAAGCAGATGACAATGTTGAATTGGTGGCTATGGCAGATGCTTTTGAAGACAGATTAACGGGAAGCCTGGCTCAGTTGGAAAAAGAATTTTCTGGTTCAGATAAAGTTAAGGTTAAAAAACAAAACTGTTTTACCGGTTTTGATGCTTATAAAAAGGCCATAGACCTTGCTGATGTTGTAATTTTGACTACTCCTCCCGGCTTTAGACCTTATCATTTTGAATATGCCGTAAATGCCGGTAAACATGTGTTTATGGAAAAACCGGTAGCTACAGATGTACCGGGAATAAGAAAGGTGCTGGACGCAGCTAAAATAGCTAAAGAAAATAAACTAAATGTTGTAGTTGGCCTGCAGAGAAGATATCAGAGAAACTATATAAAGACAGCAGAACAAATTAAAAAGCGTGAAATTGGTAAAATCTTATCTGGGCAGGTTTATTGGAACAGTAGTGGGGTGTGGGTAAAACCAAGACAGGCAAATCAATCTGAAATGGAATACCAAATGCGCAATTGGTATTACTTTAATTGGCTTTGTGGAGATCATATTTTAGAACAACATATTCATAATATTGATGTGGCAAACTGGTTTATTGGTGAGTACCCTATATCGGCCCAGGGAATGGGAGGAAGACAGGTAAGAACAGGACCCGATCATGGAGAAATTTTCGACCATCATTTTGTGGAATTTAAATATCCCGGTGGAGCCGTAATCTCCAGTCAATGTAGGCACCAACCCGGCACCATGTCTAAAGTAGGAGAAGGCTTCCAGGGTACTAAAGGTATTGTGGAAACCAATGATGCCGGTGTGGCGAAGTTAGTTGATTTTCAAGGAAATGATATTTTTAGATATAGAAGTAGAAACGATCCAAATCCTTATCAGGAAGAACATAATAAATTATTTGAGTCAATTAGAAATGGCGAAGTAATAAGTGATGCCGAAAACGGGGCTAAAAGTACTATGGCTGCAATTATGGGACGTATGGCAACCTATTCTGGCCAGTTTATTAAATATGAGGAAGCGATAAAATCTAATTTGCAACTGGTGCCTGAAGATTTATCCTGGAATTCAACGCCACCCGTAACACCAAATTCCGATGGGCATTATACAATCCCTACACCCGGAAAAACAAGAGTAATTTAGTTTTTTTCAGTTGATGCTACCGGTTATTGGATTATTTCAGTAACCGGTTTTTTTTAATTGTAAAGACCTGGTTTTATAATTTTATTGGCACCGCCAAAGGGTGTAATACCCCGAGGCTTGCCTCGAAATTAAAAGTTTGTTTCCAATGAATGCCTCGTGGGCTTGCCCCGAGGTAGTTTACTCATTGCAGCTACTATAGTCAGGTTTTTAAATACAGTAAACATCATATTTAACTTTTAAAAAAATGAAAAAAATCTTTTCGGTACTTTGTATGTTATCGGTTTTTCCGGCCTTGGCACAAATAGAAATATCCGAAATTTTTACAAGTAATATGGTGCTTCAGCAGGATAAACCAATAAAAATATGGGGAAAGGGCTTGCCCGGTGATAAATTGCAGGTCAATTTTTTAAATGAAACCGCACAAGCTTCGGTAAGAGCCGATTCTACCTGGCAAATCGTTTTTAAAAAACAGCAAGCCACCACAAAACCCCAAACTCTTGTGGTTAAGTCTTCAGAAGAAAAGATAATCCTTACTAATATTCTTGTAGGCGATGTATGGCTACTTATAGGTCAGTCTAATATGGAGTGGCCTATGCGGGCCGAAATGCATTATAAGGAAGCTAAAAAGGAAGCTAAAAATCCTAATCTACGCTTTTTTAACCCAACGTATATTGGCAAAAATATCTACGGAACCCCCTATGATAAAGACCAATTAAATAGCCTGAGCAATAACATTCTTTTTCAGGAATCAAAATGGGAGGAAAGCGATAGTTCTTCTTTTAAGGATATGAGTGCGGTAGGTTATTATTTTGGTCGGGAAATAGTAAACGCCGAAAATACCCCTATAGGATTAATGAATTTAGCTATTGGTGGTGCACCCATTGAAACTTTTATTGATATACAGGCGCTAAAAAAGAATAAACAATTTTCTCCTAAAACAAAGGGAAACTGGCTTAAAAATGATGCGCTCCCGGTTTGGATACGAGAACGCGGAATGCAGAATGTTGGACATAGCCAGGCTATAAATAACCATGCTTACAAGCCCGGTTTCGCATTTATAACGGGGGTAAAACCTATTTTAAAAATGCCAATAAAGGGTATTTTGTGGTATCAGGGTGAAAGCAATGCCCAGGAAATGGCAAGAGTAAATGAATATCCTGAACTACAAAAACTAATGATTAAGGACTATAGAAAGCAATGGAAAGATAAGAATTTACCTTTTTACTGGGTACAATTATCTTCTATAGATACTACTAATTATGATTCCCATTATTGGCCTGAATTTAGGGATGGACAAAGAAAACTTCTAAACGAGCTGGAGCATGTTGGAATGGCGGTGAGCAGCGATGTTGGAAATAGGAATGATATCCACCCCCGTAATAAAAAAGCCGTTGGAAAAAGGCTTGCTCGATGGGCCTTAAAAAATGAATATGGAAAAGATATTATAGTTTCTGGCCCGCTTCCTCAAAAAGCGGAGTATAAAAATGGAAACATTATTGTTGAATTTAAATATACCGCGAAAGGTTTACAAACTTTAGATGAGAAAGCTATTCGTGGGTTTTCTATTGATGGCAAAACGGAACTAACGGGAGAAATTAAAGACAAAAAAATAATAGTTCCCAGTGCCGAAAAACCTGAGTATATTTACTACAATTGGCAGGCCTATACAATTGGCAACCTAGAAAACTCTGAAGGATTGCCGGCATCTACATTTAAGATAGAGGTTATAGAAAACTGATTAATTGAATTTAGGTAAAAGTATACCCTCTAAATTTTTGATTTATTGATACCACCAAAAGGTATAGTACTCCCGAAGAGTAGCCTCGAAAATAATTTTTTTTAAGCTTTGTTTATTTGCAGTGAGTTACTTTGCATAAGTATTACGCCTTTCTGGAAATTTTTCAATATTCCAATCTAGTCTTAATTGGTATTCTAACTTAAATTATTTGTGTTTCTCAAGTGTAGTACAATTCTCCCTGTTTTTTGTTAGTTTATATATTGTAAAAAGTCTTTTTGAAGTTATTATTAATTAATCTATGAGACTGAAAATCTTATATTGTAAATGTGTTTTAAGATTTTTTAAAGAATAAACTGGTTTATATGTATAACATAATACAAAATTAGTATCTTAGGCCAAAAAATATAGTATATGCATATTCGTCTTTTTTTGGTTTTTAGTCTATTTTTTGTTCTTACGGCTCCTTCGTTAACGGGCCAAACTAATGATAAAATAGAATTTAGTTGGAATTCGTTACCCGACTTACCTTTAGAAAAGGGATTGAACGGAAGTTTTACCGGGATTCATAATGATGCATTGATAATTGCGGGTGGAGCTAATTTTCCGGGGCGTTCTGTTTGGGATGGAGGTGATAAGGTTTATTACAATAGTATTTATGTACTTGAAAAGGATAAAAGCGAATTTAACTGGATAAATGTAGATAAAAGCCTTTCTAAGCCAATGGCTTATGGCGCTTCAGTAACAACCAGTGAAGGTTTATGGTGTATTGGGGGGATGAACAAAGAGGGGGTTTACAAAGATGTTTTTCTTTTAAAATGGGATGCGAAAGCTAAACAGCTTTTGGTAGAAGAAAAACCATCTTTACCGGTTCCATTGGCAAATATGGAAGCAAGCCTAATTGGCGACAAAATTTATGTTGCAGGGGGACAAAAGGAGCCGGGGGGTAAGGCTACAAAAGCTTTTTACTCGTATTCAGATCTCCAGGGTTGGAAACAACTGGAAGATATTCCCGGCAAAGGTCGTATTCAACCGGTGGTAATTGCTCAAAACAATGGAAAGACCAATGTGGTTTATGTTTTTAGTGGTACCCATTACGACCCCGGTGCCGAAGATCCCAACGAGTTTTTGTCAGATGTATGGCAATACAATCCCTTGTCAAAAAAATGGATAGCCAAGGGCGATGTTCCTTCAAATGAAACCCCCGGGTTAGATGGCGGTTATATCGGGGCTGCTCCGGCAACCAAGCTAGGAGATGCGCATATTTTGATCTTTGGAGGAGCAGGAGGTGAAAATCAACTATACAAAGATAGACTTCAGCTACAAAATCAACTAAAAGCGCTTCAACAGCAAAACCTTGATTCTTCCATTGTGGCCAGTAAAATCGATTCGCTATCCCAGGCAATTTCAGAGAACTTTCAAAACACTTCTTTTTCAAAAACTATTTGGGCCTATCACACGATTACCGATACCTGGACCAAAAGAGGTGAAATTCCGGGTAAAACTCAAGTAGTGGCAAAAGCCCTACAGTGGGAAGACGATATTATTATTCCGTTAGGGGAGCTTAGCCCCGGAGTACGTACATCAGCTATCCATAAAATTAATGTGACTCCTCGTGAAACAGATTTTGGATGGATTAATTATACAACCTTAATTGCATATTTGGCTTTAATGATTGGAATTGGGTGGTATTTTTCCAGAAGAAATAAAAGTACTTCCGATTATTTTTTAGCAGGAGGCAGAATACCATGGTGGGCGGCCGGTTTGAGTATTTATGCTACGATGCTAAGTGCTATTACCTATCTTTCCCAACCGGCACTGGCATTTAGTTACGATTGGCAAGCTTATCTCGGTTACTTTACCATTTTACTTATCGTGCCCCTTATTATAACCTTTTATCTGCCATTTTTTAGAAAGTTGAATATTACAACTGCCTACGAATATCTTGAAAAACGCTTTAATATTGTAATTAGGATGTTTGGAAGTGGTTCTTTTGTGCTGTTTCAATTGGCCAGAATGGGAATTGTTGTTTACTTACCTGCACTTGCTCTATCTACTGTAGTTGGCATAGATATTTATTCGGCCATTATTATTATGGGGATATTAGCTATTGTTTATACTGTAATGGGAGGTATAGAGGCGGTTATTTGGACCGATGTTATTCAGGTAATCGTACTTATTGGTGGTCTTATTCTTGGCCTTATTTATATAGCGGTAGATATTGGCGATGTAAGCTATATTTTTTCTACGGCTTATGAAGATAGTAAATTTCAACTTTTCGACTTTAGATGGAGCTATACCGAAGTGGTAACCTGGTCTTTATTTTTAGGGACCTTTGCCCTTAATTTTGCTCCTTACACCACAGATCAGGCGGTAGTACAGCGTTATTTAACAACTTCAAATGAAAAAGAAGCCAGAAAAAGTATCTGGATGAACGGAATTGTTTCTATTCCGGCAGGATTGCTTATTTTCCTAATGGGGACTTTCCTATATGTTTATTTTAGGGATAATCCCGAGTTTTTACAGGTAGGAATGCAAAACGATGGAATATTCCCTTTATTTATTGCAGACCATCTTCCTCCGGGAGTAGCCGGTTTGGTGATTGCCGGAATTTACTCTGCAGCTATGTCTAGCCTTGATAGTAGTATGCACAGTGTTTCTACGGTAATTACAGTAGACTTTTATAAACGATTTAATAAGAATCATACAGAAGTTACCACTATGAAAGTTGCCAGGTGGGTAACCATTACGGTTGGTGTACTGGGAACTTCGGTTGCTGCGTTTATGGCAGCTTATCCAATTGCTTCGCTATTTTTCTTTTTTCAGGAAATAGTAGGTCTTTTTGGAAGTGCTCTGGCGGGAGTGTTTATGTTGGGAATTTTCTTTAAAAAAGCCAATTGGGTGGGTACCTTGATTGGGGCTGTGCTTAGTGTGGCTTCCCTGGTGCTGGTAAAATACTATACGCCTATCAATTTTTATATCTACCCACTTATCGCTATCCCGGTTTGTGTAATTGGAGGCTATTTGGCCAGTTTGATTTTTAAGGTTGAAAACAATAATAATTCTAAAGACCTGGTTTATCATAAAAACTTAAAACAAAATCAATTATAGAAATGAAAAGTTTTCTAAGCTTGGTTTTATTGTTATGCTTTGGCATTTCAATAGGGCAGAATGAGGTAGAATTAGATTGGTATAATACAGCAGAAATGGAGCTTGGTGGAAAAGTGAAGGCTTCTACATCTAATCCTTATCAACGCTTTCCCGATTCTATGCAAAACCTGGTAAGAAAAAGAGTTTGGGAGTTATCTAAGAACCCTTCCGGTGTTTATGTTGATTTTGAGACCGATGCTTCTCAGGTTATTGTTAAATATGTGGTGAATGGGCCACTGCAATTTCCGCATATGCCTGCTACCGGTGTTAGTGGGGTAGATTTGTATCTCTCTCAAGATAATACCTGGAAATGGCTTAAGGGCCGTTACCAATTTCAGGATACCATTTCATATCATTATCGGTTAAAAGATACTGTAAATGGCATAAAGCATAATCTACGTTTATATCTGCCGCTTTATAATACTGTTTCCTATATGGAAATTGGGGTTGATGAACAGTCGTATTTTAAAAATACATCAATTCCAGATAAGAACCCCGTGGTAATATATGGTACTTCTATTACCCAGGGAGCCTGTTCTGGGAGGCCCGGTACAACCTGGACCTCTCTTTTAGAACGGCAAATAAATACTCCGGTTTTTAATTATGGTTTTTCTGGGAATGGGAAACTGGAGAAAGAGGTTATTAACTACCTTTCACAACTAGAGGCAGAAGTTTTTGTTTTAGATTGTCTCGCAAACTTTAATCCCGGCCAGGGTTTGGATGCCGAAGAAGCTAAAAAGCGACTTATAAAAAGTGTGGAGGCCCTTCGGAAATTAAATCCTGAAACACCAATAGTACTCACCGATCATGCAGGCTACCCCTATGGTGAAGTATATAATCCCGAAAAAAAGAAATATCAATTGCTAAACAATGCAAATAGGGAAGCTTTTGAATTCCTGGAAAGAAAAGGCTATAGAAATGTTTATCTTTTGGAAAATGAAGATCTTGGTTTAGATCAGGATGATTTTATAGATGGGGTTCATCCTAATGACGCCGGAATGAAAAAGTATGCCGAGGCTTATGGTCGATTATTATTGAAAATAGTTAATTGAAAAAATACTTAGCATTAACACTTGTTGATCGATTCAGCCCTAATGGCAGGTTATTGGTCTAAATTTCTTTTTTGTACTACTGAATTTAGCAATATTTAGACTCAGGTTGATAATTTTTTTAGCTTGCCAAAAGCTGCTGATTTAGCATGAGTAAATATCTTTTTTAAAACACCCTACTTGAAATAAAAGAATTAATCAAAATAAATGAGAATGTTTAAATTAAAAAGAAACCGGATTTTAGCTTATTTAAGTCTTCTGGTAGTGCTAATGGTAAACCAAATTGCCCACAGTCAGGATGCATATTACCTTAATCCCGAAAAAAATCAGGAAAATAGGGAGCCAATGCGGGCTTCTTATATGGTTTTTGAAAATGAAGCTTTAGCTGAATCGAAAAACTGGAAGGCCTCAGAGAATTATATCAACTTGAATGGCCAGTGGGATTTTAAATGGTACAAAAGCCCTAAACAAGTGCCAGATAATTTTTATGCTTCCGGGACTACCGAGATATCCTGGGAAAAGTTTGAAATACCGGCAAACTGGGAGGTACATGGTTATGGTATTCCTATTTATGTAAACGCTACCTACGAATTTGATAATCTTATAGAGGTTGATCCTCCTAACATCCCTTTAGATCATAACCCAACCGGAATTTATCGTCGCAGCATTGAAATTGGTGAAAATTGGGACGGTAAAGATGTGTTTTTGCACGTAGGCGCGGCAAAATCAAATCTTCAGGTATGGGTAAATGGAGAATATGTTGGTTATGGAGAAGACTCTAAATTATCTCAGGAGTTTGATATCACCCCCTATGTTAAAACCGGTGAAAATGTGGTTGTTATGAAGGTTATGCGCTGGAGTGACGGCTCTTACCTGGAAGGACAGGATTACTGGAGAATGAGCGGTATTACCCGTGATACTTACCTTTTTGCAAGAAAAAAAGTAAGGTTGCAGGATTTCACCATCAACACTAACCTGGATGCAAATTATAAAGATGCAAGCTTAAGTATTATCCCTGAATTCACCGAAATCCCTAAGCGCGATAAGCATAAACTGGAAATTGTTCTTAAAGATGACGACGAGAAAATCTACAGCTTAGAAAAAAGTATAAGTGAGTGGCAGGAATTGGGAAAAATTGAAATAGATGTTCAAAATCCCGATAAATGGACCGCCGAAACCCCTAACCTTTATAAACTTAGTTTTAAACTAAAAGATAAAAAAGGAAAACTACAGGAGGTGATTGAACAACAAGTAGGTTTTAGGGAAGTTGAAATCATAAACGGACAGTTATTGGTGAATGGTGAACCTGTTCTTTTAAAAGGGGTTAACAGGCACGATACAGACCCCACCACGGGGCAGGTGGTTTCTCGTGAACGCATGCTTCAGGATGTTAAGGTTCTTAAGGAATTTAATTTTAATGCAGTTAGAACTTCGCATTATCCTAACGACCCCTATTTTTATGAGCTTTGTGATAAGTACGGTCTTTATGTGGTAGATGAAGCGAACATAGAATCTCACGGAATGGGATATGCGCTTACCAGGACACTTGCAAATAATCCCGATTGGAAAGAGGCACATCTAGAACGATTGGAGCGAATGGTAGAAAGAGATAAAAACCATCCCTCAATCATAATTTGGAGTATGGGAAATGAAGCCGGAAATGGATATAACTTTTATGCGGGTTACGACCTGATTAAAGAATTAGATTCAAGCAGGCCGGTACAACATGAGCGTGCTATTGTTCCCGGGCAGCCAAAAGGGCAAATGAATGTAGAATGGAACACCGATATTATTCCACCTATGTATCCTTCTATAGACGATATGAAGCAATATGCCGAAAGTAACCCGAATATGGATAGGCCGTATATTATGTGTGAATACGCACATGCTATGGGGAATAGTATTGGGAACTTTGTAGAGTATTGGGATTTTATTAGAAACCATAAGAACTTTCAGGGAGGATTTATTTGGGATATGGTAGACCAGTCTATTTATAAAACATTAGATGATGGTACCAAAATCCTGGCCTACGGTGGAGATTTTGGTCCGGAAGGAACCCCAAGTGCCAATAACTTTTTGAATAATGGGGTATTTAGTCCGGAAAGGGATCCAAATCCACATGCCTGGCAGGTTAAAAAGGTGCAGCAGGAAATTCACACAAAATTGAAAGATAAATCTGGGAAAATTAGCGTTTATAACGAGCAGTTTTTCCGCGATCTTTCAAATGTGAAGCTTAATTGGGAAGTTGCCTTAGACGGAAAAATAGTAGCATCTGGCGAAATAGTGGAGTTTAATGTTGCCCCACAGGAAACTAAAGAATTTGAAATACCGGTAAATATAGAAGGGAAAGAGTTTAAAGAAGCTTTTTTAAACATTTCTTATACCCTTAAAGAAAAAACTGAACTTTTAAAGAGAGGTCATATAATTGCAGAGGAACAATTAACATTGGAGGAAAGGAAAACTTCAGCGTTGGATATAGTTCCCGTTAAAGGTTTAAAGGCTGAAAATAGCAATACAGAATTAAGCTTTACTGCAGAAGAAGTAAGTTTTGTTTTTGATAAAGAAACAGGCTTTTTAAAAGAATATAAAGTTAATGGGAAAAATATAATCAAAGAAGGTTTTGCGCTTCGACCTAACTTTTGGAGGGCTCCTGTAGATAACGATTACGGAGCAGGATTGCAAGCAAAACTAAGGCCCTGGAAAGAAGCTGCCGAAAATTTGGAACTTAAAAGTTTGAAGCAAAATCATGAAAACGGCATTCTTAACGTAATGGCCAGCTATAGGTTAGAAGAAGTGCATGCCGATTTAAAACTTTACTATAAACTAAATGCAGCGGGAGAAATTCTGGTAGATTTTAAATTGAATATTGATGAAGATCAGGAGGTTCCTATGATTTTTAGGGTGGGAATGAAGGTGGCTATGCCTTCAGGCTTTGATAATTTGAAGTATTATGGTCGCGGACCTTACGAAAGCTATGCTGATAGAAAGGAAAGTGCGTTCATTAAAGTTTATGACCAAAGCATAGATGAGCAATATTATCCATACATTCGTCCGCAGGAAACCGGTAATAAAAGCGATGTTCGTTGGTTAATTTTAGAAGGAAGTGGTGTTAATTTGAAAATAACCGCTAACAAGCCTTTTAATTTTACAGCCCTAAATTATCTTATGGAAGATCTTGACGATGGAGAAAAACGTGAACAAAGACACGCTGGCGAGATTAAAAAAAGAGAGCTAACAAATCTTTTTATAGATACTGCGCAAATGGGGCTTGGAAGTATTAACAGTTGGGGTAGGTTGCCTTTAAAAAAGTACTGGTTAACAAATAAGGAATATAACTACAGCTTTAAGATAAGTCCAGAGTAAAGGACTATTTAAGACCTTACCAACTTTTATAATTGTGAGTTTTCATTTTGTGAATAAATTTAAATCAAAATAAATATTAAATAAAGTATACAATAATGCTTAAATCTATAGTTAAAAATTGTTTGGGCCTAGCTTTTGCACTTATAATTACTCCTGTTTTGGCGCAGGAGGTAAAAACAATTAGTGTGTTTGATGAAGTGCCTGTAAATTTTAATGGGGAAAAGAAAAATATTGCCAATGTGGAGTATCTACAGTCCGGGCGTATTATTTTAAAGAAAATCAATGTTCCCAAATACCCCAGGGGTACTGATGTAAAGGTTAAAGTAACAGTGAAATCTGCCGGCGATCGTTGGGATAAATCTGGATCTCTATTTGTAATTCCAAATCCAGATAAGCTAGACTTTATTGATGTAGCGAAAGGAAATGCCTCTTACCCGAAAGAGGCAGGACGTGGTGAATACCCGGGAATTAAATTGGGAGGAGATTATGAGCCTGCATTGGAGGTTTTAAGGTTTATGACTCCTTTTGGAGTGGGATACTACAGTGATGAAGAAAAGAATCCAAACATAAAGTATAATAGGCCTGTTTATGTTCCAAGGTGGGAAGATGAAGTGTCCTGGGAGATGGATGTTTCTCAGTTAGAAAGCGAGCTTACCGGTGAAATACTTATAGGGGCCTGGATAGATACCTGGACGCCTGAGGGGTATACGATTAGTGTCGATTTTGAGTATTCTGGGCGTGAGTTAAGTAAGAAGATTGTAAAGCCATTGGTAAATACTGTTTATTATGCAGGACAAAAACATCCCGACCTTTTTGCTTTTAGTCCGCTAAAAGCAGAGTTTGAATTACCGGAGAAAGCTAAAAACGCCAAGCTTTATTACATTACAACCGGTCATGGTGGACATAGTGGTGGTGATGAATTTATACAGTTGAGAAATACGGTGAAATTCAATTCTGAGACCGTTTTAGATACCATTCCATGGAGAGACGACTGCGCAAGCTTTAGAAGGTTTAATCCATCTTCTGGCGTTTGGATTCGCAAAGATTCAGCCCGAGCTTATAATAGACAGGGCGAAAAAGTTTTTAGTGAGGTTCAGGAGCGTTTGGCTTCTTCAGATTTATCGAGGTCTAATTGGTGTCCCGGTTCAAAAGTGGCTCCTTACGAGTTGGAACTGGGAGATTTACAAGCTGGTAAACATGAGCTGGAAATTGATATTGATGCTACTCCAATAGATGGCGATAAATTAAATCATTGGCTGGTGACGGCCTATTTGGTTTATGAAGAGTAGGCTTAAGTAAACTATTTTCAAATTAATAAGTTAAGACGGGACCATAAGTTAAAAGCTTTGAATGTTCCGTCTTTTTTATTATTGCTTCCTCCGAAAAATCCAAATTTTAAACATACCCCCAGGGGGGTAGTTAAGTTCGATTTTTTTAGATAATCGAGATTTATCCTTATGCTTGTAGGGGCTCTGAGTCTTGCTTGGAATTAAAAATATCTACCTATTAAATAACTACTAAGAAATCTACTTATTGTTTTGTAAAACAGAGCTTTGCACTTTTCTAATGGTTTTAAGATTATTTTTGGTTGAAGAAATATTCAAGGTATCTTAAGATTATAGAGCTTGAAAAAGTAAATAAAATATAGGCCATTTAGCTCTAAATTAAAGCTTCAATTTAAGCTTAAGTGGCGTAATCCTTTATAATTACAGCATTTTTCTATTAAAATGAGACTAATAATTTTAAGAAACGATAACGTTTTCGTTTGTACAGCGATTGAAATGTGTTGTCAGTCGAAATTATTATTGATATTTAAAATTTATATCAATTTTTGGTTAAAATTAAGAAAACAGGGTTTTACCTTGTGATTAAATTTAACTAAAACTTATAGTGTAATGAACAGAAAATTATTCTTGTTTGCTTGTTTATTCTTGTGCAGCATTAATTTGATGCTGGCACAAACTCAAACGGTGAGCGGTAGTATTGTAGATGCCGAAAACGGCATGCCGCTTCCGGGAGTTAACGTAATTGAAAAAGGAACTAGCAATGGGGTCTCTTCCGATTTCGATGGGATGTTTAGTATTGAAATTGAGGGAGGAAGTATTCTGCAGTTTTCTATGTTGGGGTATGTAACCCAGGAAATTAAGCCTAACGGGTCGGAAATTCAAGTTGAATTAGCCCCCGATACCCAGGCACTTGATGAAGTGGTAGTAACGGCTCTTGGAATTAAAAGAGAGAAAAAGTCACTAGGTTATGCTCTTCAGGAAGTTGGAGGAGAATCTTTAACGCAAGCTCGTGAAAACAACCTTGCCAACGCGATGACTGGTAAGGTTGCGGGCTTACAGGTAGTTAGAGGTAGTGGTGGCCCTGCAAGCTCTTCTAAAATTGTTTTGCGTGGTAATAACTCTCTTACCGGAGATAACCAACCCCTAATTGTTGTAGATGGTGTACCTATGGATAACTTTACAGGTGCTGCAAATAACGATTACTGGAACCCCTCTCCCGATATGGGGAATGGTTTAGGAGATTTAAATCCTGAAAATATTGAGAGTATGTCGGTTCTTAAAGGAGCTTCTGCAGCAGCTCTGTATGGGTCTAGGGCCGGTAACGGTGTGATTTTGATTACTACTAAAACCGGTAAAAAGCAGGAAGGACTGGGTGTAAGTTATTCAACTAATATTGGTTTTCAGTCAATATTTACCTCACCAGACTTACAAGATTCTTATGGGCAAGGCTCTAACGGGCAGTATGACAATCAATCGGGTTCGAGCTGGGGTCCTAAGATAGAAGGTCAAACTGTAGAGAATGCTGAAGGAGAACAAGAGCAACTTCGTGCTTACGATAACCTTGATAATTATTTTGACAATGGTTTAAATGTAAACCATAGTTTATCTTTACAACAACAAGTTACTGACGGTACATCATTATTTTCATCGGTAAATCATTTAGATGATAATAGTTTAATTCCGGGAGCAAGTTTAGAACGTTTAAACTTGATGACTCGTGGAGTTTCTGTTTTTGGAAAAGAAGACAAATGGAAAAGTGATGTTAAAGTACAGTATATTAGAGCTACTGCTCAAAACCGTCCGTTAAATGGGGTGAACATTTCTAACGCATTCGCTACCATGTACTTGTTGCCAAGATCTTTAGATGTTACTGATTATGAGCGTGCAAGCGATGAATTTGGAAATATGAGATGGTATGTACCTTCTAATGCTATGAACCCATATTGGGCTTACAGAAACAACCTGAACATGGATACCAGAGACCGTTTTATGTTAAATGGTTCTATTCGTCATGATTTCAATGACTGGCTGTATGCTGAGGTTAAAGCAGGAGCAGACATTTATACTACCAATACAGAATCAAAATTATACAGTGGTAGTCCATTATCGGCAACTGGTAGGTTTAGTGTTGGTAAAAATACTTTTATGGAAACCAATTACAATGCGATTATATCAGCTACAAAAGATGATATCTTCGGTAAATGGGGTGGTTCGGTTACCTTGGGTGGAAACTTAATGGAGCAGGAATCCAGCTCAATTAACGGAAATGCCGGTGAATTGGAAGTTCCTAACTTGTTTGCCTTAAATAATGGAATTGGTAATCCAAGTATTTCTGAAAGTTATTCTAATAAAAAGATCAATTCGGTATTTGGAACTTTTCAGGTTAATTACGACGGATTTCTATTCGTAGATGTAACAGGAAGAAATGACTGGTCTTCTACATTGCATCCCGATAACCGATCATTCTTCTACCCATCTGTAAGTACTTCTTTAGTGGTAACCGATATGATTAAAAATACCGGTGGTGATGTGCCATCGTGGTTATCTTTTGCAAAAGTAAGAGGTTCTTACGCCGAAGTTGGTAACGATTTACCTGCCTATCAATTATATAATTTTTATAATGTAGGAAAAGATCCTAACGGTAACACCACAGCAGGGAGAAATGGAACGCTTTACAACCCAGATGTAAAAAGTGAGTTGATTCGTTCTACAGAATTTGGTTTAGATGCAAGATTCTTCAACAACCGCCTTGGAATTGATTTCTCCTGGTATAAAACCAATGCTACAAGACAGCTTATTAATTTACCATTAAACCCACTTAGTGGTTATAGCAGCGTTAAAGTTAATGCCGGAGATATTGAAAACAAAGGTTTTGAGTTAATGTTGAATGGGCGTCTAATAGATAATCCTGAAGGCTTAAACTGGGATATGAATGTAAACTTCTCCAAAAACGTAAACACGGTTAAAGAATTGGCCGATGGAGTTACACAATACAGTTTAGGAGGATTTGATAACCTTGCCATTCTTGCCGTAGAAGGTGAACCTTATGGTGAAATCTATGGAACTAAGTACCAAAGAGTTGAGGATGAGTCAAGTCCGTTTTTTGGTGAGATTATTGTTGATGAAGAAGGTATACCATTAGCTACTAGTGAAAAAGAGCGTTTGGGTAATCAACAACCAGATTTCTTATTAGGTTTTTCTAACTCGTTTAGTTATAAAAACTTTAGCTTAAGCTTCCTGTTAGATGCAAGAATAGGTGGAGAAATCTACTCTGGTACTAACCGTGCTATCCAAAATGCAGGTACAGGTGCCGAAACTGTAACTAATGGAAACCGTGATAATATTGTAGTAGATGGTGTTGTAGCCGATGATAATGGTGGTTTTGTAGAAAATACTACTGAAGTTTCACCACAATTGTACTGGCAAAATATTACCGAAAGATCTGGTAACTTAGGGATAAATGAGGCTAATATTTACGATGCGACTAACTTTAGGTTAAGATCAATAAACCTTCGTTATGATTTACCTTCAACCTGGCTGGATAATACGTTCTTTAATTCAGCTTACGCAGGGGTATCTGCTAATAATGTTTGGATGATAGATAGTAATCTAAACGGGGTTGATCCCGAATCGGTTTATGCAACGGCAACCAACGCAGTAGGATTTGAAAACCTTGCTTCACCGACCATTCGTACAGTATTTTTAAATATTGGTGTTAAATTTTAAAATTTTAAATCGATAGTATCATGATTAATAATATAAAAAAATGGACACTTGCAATTACAGGTGCGTTAGCCCTAAATGCTTGTTCCGATTTTGAAGAAATCAACGTAAATCCCGTGGCAGCCAATGCCGATCAGGTGCAGGTTGAATACTTTATCAATAACTCTATTACAGGAGCTCAACAAAACCCACACGTAGCAGAACGAGCTTTTGTATTGTACTGGAAAGCAGCTGGTAGAATGGATAGGATAAATAGTTTACCGGTGGGTTACTATAGTGATGGTTGGACTAACGATTACTTTAATTCTATCTCGGGATGGTTAAACCACGCTTATACCGCGGTACAAATTGCCGATGAAAAAATAGAAAGTGGAAATATTACCGAGTATACCAACAACTTAAAACAAGTTGCCAGAATTTGGAGGGTTTATTTGCTTAGTGAAATGACCGATAACTTTGGGCCTATCGCTATTAATGGTTATCAAGGTGAAAACCCAGATTTTAACAGCGTAGAAGAGGTTTACGATTTTATGCTTACCGAATTAAAACAAGCTGTGGCCGATATGGATGAAGGGGTGACAGCGCCTTCAAATGTACAGGAACTGGATCCAGCTTATGGTTATAATTTTGACAGTTGGAAAAAGTATGCGAATTCTATGAGAATGAGATTGGCAATGAGACTTTCTCAGGTGGATGAAGCAAGAGCGCAAGCTGAATTTGAAGATGCTGTTTCAGGACAATTTATTAGCACTTGGGAAGAGAGTTTTAAAGTTGCAGAGAAACCAGGTTGGGATGATTTAACCGGTGTAATGTCTAGAGAGTGGAATATGCAATATCTTTCTCCAACATTAAATAATTTAATGATTGGTTTAGGAGGTATTTCTTCGGAGGAATTATTACCGGCTGACTTACATGAACATATTAAGTCTGAAGACTATTTTGGGAAAAAGTATGAAAATCATTTTACAACATTAACTAATAATCCTTCTGCCGGATATTGGTTTGATGGGTTACACGCTGAAATTGATCCAAGGGCTTATGAAGCTTATATTGTTCCCGGTTGGTTTGACAATCCTGAAATGAACAGGTACCCATCGTGGTCGCCCGGAACAACAGGTAATACAAAAAGAAACTTGTTAAATGGAGAAGAAGTAGTAGAGGAAATTGATGCTGCTTTTACCTGGAATGCTCCTTCTATGGGAGATTGGGGTGAGAAAGGTTCTAAAAACCAGGTTTATAGCTGGGCAGGTGCTTTACCACGTTTGGCTAATAGATTTAGAAATAGTTCTTCTGAAAGAGTGTTTTTCGGTGCCTGGGAATCTTACTTTTTAATTGCTGAAGCTGCAGTTAGAGGATGGAGTGTGCCGCATGATGGGCAAACTGCTTACGAAGAAGGTGTGAAGCAAAGTTTTGGGTATTGGAATGTGTCGTCTTATGTGGAAGATTATCTTATTTCAGATGATTACAACCGTGTAGGGACTTCGGTAAACTGGAACCATACTGCAGAGCCTACAGATAAAACTGTAACTTATATAAATGGATATAATGGAAATGAAGAAACTACAACTTTCTCTTACCCTGATAACCATTTGTATAAGAATGGTTCTGTTAAAAACGATCATTTAACCAAGATTATAACGCAAAAGTTTATTGCTCAAACACCTTGGTTGCCACTTGAAACCTGGAATGATCATAGAAGACTTGGTCTACCGTTCTTTGAAAATCCGGCTATAGAAAACTCTTTGCCTAATTTACCTGCTTTAGATCAGAGTAATTACACAGAGAGTCGTCAGGAGTTTTTCCCTCAACGTTTAAAATATCCTGGAAATTTACAGAATAATGTTCCGGAAGGATATCAGCAAGCAGTAAACCATTTAGGTGGAGACGATAGCGTGCTAACACCACTATGGTGGGCAAGACCAGAATAATTCATAAACTTTTAATTAATTCTTACTTTTCTAAATTCTAGAAATAAGTAAAGTGTAGAAGGGGTGTCGATTAAAATCGACACCCCTTTCTTGTTTTACATAGTTTTTGTTGTGCCTTTATTCTTTAGTCAATGCATGTGTATAGTACTGGAATGTCTAGTTTGGGTGATTTTTTTAGGTTATAAATAAAAAATATTACGAAAACCTAAATGAATACAATGAAAAATTAATATTTTCAGCGTGGAAAGTTGAAAGTTTTGCTTCTACTCGCAATACTTCAATAGGATTAGTTGGTAATTACAAGTATATTTCTAAAATTCAACTCTAATAATTTGGGATATGAAGGGGGATGTCGGGTAAATTACCTCAGGGGAACTCACGAAGGGGCTAACCAACTCGAAGTATGTAAATTCGATTATCTAGTAAATAACAAATCTTAATTTGAATAAAATGTCGTTTCAAATAAAAAAGCAACCAAAACAATATGATGTTTGCATAGTAGGATCTGGAGCAGGTGGTGGTATGGCTGCAAAATTACTGGCAGATGCAGGTTTTAAAATAGCATTGCTGGAAGCCGGTCCAGATTTTGACCCTGCCAATAATGAGCAACGTACCCAACTTAGATGGCCCTGGGAGTCGCCCCGAAGAGGAGCTGGTAGTACCAGGCCCTTTGGTGATTTTGATATGGCTTATGGTGGTTGGGAGTTAGAAGGTGAACCCTATACCCAAAATAATAACACCGAATTTTCCTGGTTTCGCTCCAGGATGCTAGGGGGGAGAACCAACCATTGGGGGCGTATTTCCTTGCGTTTTGGTCCTTTAGATTTTAAAAGAAAAGATTTTGATGGCAAAGGCGATAATTGGCCCATAGATTATGAAGATGTGAAACCTTATTATGATAAAGTTGATAAGTTAATAGGAGTATTTGGTACTAAAGAAAACCTTCCAAACGAACCAGACGGGTTCTTTTTACCCCCTCCAAAACCAAGACTTCACGAGTTGTATATTAAAAAAGGTGCTACAAAAGCCGGTATCCCTATGATTCCCTCACGTTTGTCTATACTTACCAAGCCTGTTAATAAGGAAAGAGGAGCCTGTTTTTTTTGTAACCAATGCTCAAGATCCTGTATGGCATACGCCGATTTTTCATCATCATCAGTGCTTGTAAAACCGGCTACAGAGACCGGAAATGTAGATTTGTATGTTAATGCTATGGTACGAGAAGTATTGACCAACGGCGAGGGGGAAGCTACCGGGGTTTCTTATATAAATAAAGAAGATTTAAAAGATTACGAAATTAAAGCTAAAGTGGTAATATTAGCTGCCAGTGCTTGTAGCTCTGCCCGAATTCTACTTAATTCCAAATCTTCTCAACATCCTAATGGTCTTGCTAACTCCAGTGAAGTAGTAGGGAAATATTTGCATGATTCTACAGGTTCTTCACGAGGAGGTTTTATTCCTAAATTAATGGACCGGGAACGCTATAACGAAGATGGAGTGGGGGGTATGCACCTTTATACTCCCTGGTGGCTTAATGACAGTAAGCATCTTGGTTTTACCCGCGGCTATCATATAGAATATTGGGGAGGAATGAGTATGCCGGCCTATGGATTTGGGTTTAACACACAAGCTTTACAAGAAGCGATTGGAGATACTTCACGAAATGCTTATGGCACCGGATTAAAAAGAGATGTGAAAAAATTTTATGGAGCCACCTTTGGAATGGCAGGAAGAGGTGAAAGTATTCCCAGAAAAGACAATTATTGTGAAATAGATGTAAATACGGTAGATAAATTTGGAATCCCTGTTTTAAAATTCAACTATAATTGGTCTGATGAAGAAATAAAACAGGCTGCACACATGCAAGATACTTTTGAAGAGGTGATGCATAATATGGGTGCCATTCCTTTGGGTGACAAGCCCGGAAAAGACTCAAATTACGGGCTGGAAAAACCCGGTAAAATTATTCATGAAGTAGGAACTACCAGAATGGGCGACGATCCGGGAAGTTCGGTTGTAAATAAATTTAACCAGGCTCATGATGTTCCCAATTTATTTATTATGGATGGCGGGCCCTTTGTTTCCCAGGCCGATAAAAACCCCACATGGACTATCCTGGCCCTGGCCTGGCGTGCTACAGATTATTTGATTGAAGAACTTAAAAAAGGAAATGTTTAAGAGATAAATTATGGATAGAAGGGAATCTTTAAGGACATTGGTAATGGGAGGAATGGCTTCAGGCCTTTTTCTTACCAGCTGTGTGAGCGATAAAAAATCACCTGTTGAAGAAGGTGATGTACTAGAGGAAAGGGAAAACTACGGGAGAACACCCGAAGAAATAGAAAGGGATGAAGAATTAATGTCTGAAACTTTTTTTACAAAGGAAGAAATGGCAATGATTGCAAGCCTGGCAGATATAATTATACCTGAAGATGAAGAATCGGTCTCTGCTACTGAAGCGGGAGTGCCGGAGTTTATAGAATTTATTGTAAAAGATATCCCAGAGCACCAGTTACCCATGCGAGGAGGTTTAATGTGGCTTAACCGGGAAAGCAGTAAGCAGTTTGATAGGTCTTTTGTTGAAGCTTCAAAAGAGAATCAGTTAAAAATTATCGATCAAATTGCATATCCTCAGGATTTTGAAAAAACATCACCGGGGCCAACTTTCTTCCGAAGAATTAAAAACTTAGTGGTTACCGGCTACTTTACCAGTGAGCCGGGCTTTAAATATCTTGATTATCGTGGGAATACCCCTAATGTTTGGGACGGTGTTCCCGAGCACGTTCTTAAAAAACACGGGATGCAATACGATGAAGATTTATTGAAACATGCTATGGATCCTAGCACCAGAAACGAAGTGATGAACTGGGATGATTACCAGATTTAATAGCTGTTAACTTTTAAGGATTTTGAAATAATAAAGCACTGGTTTTCTTAAAGAAGGCTAGTGCTTTTAAATTTAGCAATTATTTTTTCTAAAAATGTTTAAATACTACGCTTTAAATATTCTGAAGGGGTTAAGCCAATAGTTTTTTTAAAAATTCTATTGTAATAAGATAAGCTATTAAACCCCGATGCAAAACAAGATTTGGAAATTGAATAGTTGCTATGTACTTCTTTTAATAATTTACAGGAATAATTTATACGTAGCTCGTTAAGATAGGTGATAAAAGATTTTCCGGTATGTTGTTTAAAAAATCTGCAAAATGCTGTTTTATTCATACCGGCTATGCCTGCAATTTTTTCAAGACTAATATCCTCTTTAAAATTCAACATTAAAAACTCCATGACCTCGCTTAATCGTTGATCTGATACTTGATGATGATTTAACCAGTTTACACTTCCTAAATAAGTATTATTAGAATGAACAGAAAGCGAATAAAAAACCTGAAGTATGTTAATTGCTTGTAGTGGTACCGGTAGCTCTCGCAATTGAAAAAGTAGATTTTCAATTTTATTCTTTTTAAAACTGTGAAAAGTGGCCCCTCTTTCGCTTAAGTTGTGAATAAGCCTTATATATTGAAATTCTTCTTTATTGCTTTCAATAGCCTCAAAAAACGACTGATTTAAATGAAGAACATAGGCTTCAGAAAAATTTTTAGAAGAACTTTGGAACATATGTGGAATATTCTTTCCTATTAAAAACAGATTCCCTTCCTCAAAGGTTCCAATAAAATCCCCCGCAAAGAGGGTACCCTTTCCTTGTTTTATATATACCAGTTCAATTTCGGGGTGATAATGCCATAAGCGTAGAAACTGTCGCTCTTTATGATGGCTAAATTCGAAGTTACTTTTTAAATTTTTATGAAGAAAATGAAGTTTCATTTTTTAAAAGTTTAAGACAAGACTATACGGTAATTTTCAAATTTATTAAATAAATGCTTCAAATGAGCAAATATTGTACAATAGAATGCAAATTAATGTGAAAGAAATAAGCAGGAATAAGTATAATTTTGGTAGGGTGTTTCTTTTTGTTTAGGGCAAAGTTGCTTAAAGTTTTAGTAAAAGTGTTTTAACCCTTATCCAGCTTAGTGCTTTTTTTAGTAAAAATATTTTGAAAGCCCTTGGTCTTTAATCCTTTAGTTGGGAAGTGATGTTAATTAAAAACAGCTTAAAAATTAGAAGAAATACGATTGTTATTATCTTATTTAAAATTTGTTATGAATAGAATTCTATCATTGTTTTTGTTTTTTGTCTTTGTAAGCCTTACTGCCCAGGAGCGGGAGGGGAACATTGTGGAGTATTTTGGAAAAGAAAAGGTTGAAGATGTGCACGAAGGAGAAGTGCTTCATATTTTTACAGAAGCTCTTATTTATAAAGAACAACAACTTCCAAAAGACACCGAGGCTGTAGAATATGATCCTCTTTTCGCAAAATTTATAGGTAAAGCCAAAAGCGGAATAAAAAAGGGAAAGTCTACCGGTAAAAATTATCGCGGAGAACCCATAAGATGGGAAGAAATAGAAGTAAATGAAAATAGTGAATTTCAGGATCCCGGTTTAAGAGACGGTTATTTGTATTTAGAGTACGAGGCAGATGCAGAGGAGATAGTTTTATTAGATGCATCTGGACATACCAGTGTGTTGGTTAATGGGTTTCCTCATGAGGGTGATTATTATGATTTTGGTTGGAATTTAATTCCTCTTAAATTAAAGAAGGGGAAGAATGAGTTTATCCTTTCTTCAGGTCGTTTTTCCCGAATGCGTGCAAGGCTTATAAAACCCAAAAAAGAGCTTCAATTTACGCAGCGGGATATGACTTTGCCCGAAATCTTAATACAGCAAAAAGAAAATTTCCCTGCAGCAATTAGGATAGCAAATACAAGTGAGAAAAATATAGAAAATGTAAAGGTAGTAGCCCGTGTAGCCAATGCTGTTGCTGAAACAGCTATTTCAGCACTACCGGCATTACATGTTAGAAAAGTACCTTTTGAAATTCCTTCTGCCAATATCCCTAAAGGAAAAAAAGAAGTGCAAGTAGTGTTAGAGCTTGTAAATGCTAACAGGAAAATATTAGATGTACATACTTTATCACTTCCGGTAAAATCAAAATACGAACATCATAAAAAAACCTTTGTGAGCAACATTGATGGTAGTGTACAGTATTATAGTATGGCACCTTCTTTAGATACTGTTAGTGAAAACCAGGCTATGTTCTTTTCTTTGCATGGAGCTTCGGTAGAAGCTGTTAATCAGGCTAATGCTTATCAGCAAAAAGATTGGGGGCATATTGTGGCACCTACCAATAGAAGGCCGTTTGGTTTTGCCTGGGAAGATTGGGGGCGTTTAGATGCTCTTGAAGTTCTTGCGCATTCAGAAAATGAATGGAAAACCGATGCCACGCATACTTATTTAACCGGTCACTCTATGGGAGGGCACGGTACCTGGTATTTAGGTGCAACTTACCCCGATAAATTTGCAGCTATTGCTCCTGCAGCAGGCTATCCTGATCTATTGTTGTATCGTGAAAGCTTTAAACGGCGAATTACCGATAATCCACAGCTGCTTCAGGAAAGGTTTAAAATGGGGGTAGAGGAATTTAATAAAAGAACGGCCGTTCAATTAAATTCAAAAAAAGAGGAAGATCTAAGTGCAATGATTAAAAGGGCCGGAAACACCAGCCGTACTTTAAAATTAATAGAGAATTATCTAAACTTTGGTATCTATGTGCTGCACGGCGAGGTAGATTCAGTTGTTCCAACATTTATAGCGAGAGATATGCGCGAGCGTTTGGGTACTTTTCATAATGACTTTGTTTATTATGAATATCCCAACGGTACTCATTGGTATGGTAACCACAGTATGGATTGGCCGTTAATATTTGACTTTTTTAAGGCGCACGATAAAAAAACCGATGAGAACCAAAATGATTTTTCATTTAAAACGGCTTCTCCTGGGGTTTCAGAAAAAGCACATTACATAAAAATCCTTCAACAAGAGCGTCCTTTTGAAATTAGTAATATTTCAGTAGAAAAGGATAGTACTTTACTTCAGATTTTTACGGAAAACGTAAAAACTATTGAAGTTGACTTTTCAGAGTTTTCTGTAAAACCAGATTCTATAGTTATAGATGATGTTCGTATTGCCGTAAATAAAGAGCTGAAGTCTTTGGTGATGAAAAAAATGAAATCTAACTGGGAAGTGACTAAAAAGCCTGGTTACCAGGAAAAAGGCCCGCATAGGTATGGCGGCTTTAAAGATGCCTTTAAAAATAAGCCTGTTTTGGTTTATGCAACCCAGGGAAGTGACAGGGAAAATAAATGGTATTATCACCGTGCAAAATTTGATGCCGAGAAATTTTATTACCGTGCCAATGGAGACCTAACTTTGGTAGCCGATACAGAATTCAATCCGGAAGATTACCCAGATCAAAATATAATCTTATATGGAAACAGCGTTAACCATGCAAGTTGGAAATCTATGCTCAAAGATTCACCTATTCAGGTTTCTAAAGGGGAAATGACTGTAGATGGAAAAACTTTGAAAGGAAAAGATCTGGGAGCATATTTTATATACCCCAGAAAAGATAGTGATTTGGCAAGTATAGGGGTAATTACCGCTACCGGCGAGCAAGGAATGAAAGCTGCCTGGGGCAACGATTATTTGTTAAATGGTACGTTTTATCCGGACTTTATGATTTTTAAAGATACGATGATGCATGAAGGACTTCCCGGGATAAAAGCTGCCGGCTTTTTTGATAATTCCTGGCGTATTGAAGTAGACGATGTGATATGGAACGAGTAAACCAACCATTAAAGTAATTACTTATAAAACAACGCAAAAGCTAAGAACTTGAATAAAATTTTAAAAATAAGCGAACAGGATAATGTTGGTGTAGCCTTGTGCAATTTAGTTTCTGGTGAAATTATAGAGCTTTCGGGAGCACAAATTGAAGTATCACAAAATATAGAGATTAAACATAAAATTGCCCTGCAGCAGTTTAGTCCCGGAGATATTATTGTTATGTATGGTGTTCCTGTAGGAGAAGTGGTTTTGCCAATTGGCCGTGGAGATGCTTTAACTATTGAAAATATAAAACACCGTGCAGCCGATTATAAATATGAGGGCACAACTTACAATTATAATTCGCCAGATATCACCTCCCTTAAGAACAAAACTTTTATGGGCTACCATAGAGAGGATGGCCAGGTTGGCACTGCTAATTACTGGTTATTTGTACCGCTGGTTTTTTGTCAAAATAGGAATTTAAAGGTATTAAAAGAGGCCTTTGAAACCGAGTTGGGTTATAAGCAGGAAAACCCATATAAATTGCAATTGAGGCAAATGCTCTCTGGAGACTCTGATGCAGTAGCTAATGCTGAAGTCATTAATGAGCAAGTCTTTAAGAATGTAGACGGAATTAAATTCCTTGCTCACGAAGGTGGTTGTGGGGGTACACGGGATGATGCCCAGGCATTGGTGAATTTACTTGCAGGCTATATTAAAAACCCCAATGTAGCAGGTGCAACGGTATTGAGTTTGGGTTGCCAACACGCCCAAATGAGTTTACTGGAAGAAGCACTGGCTAAACTGAACCCACAGAAACCAGTTCTTTATTTTGAACAACAGCAGTTTTCTTCAGAAAAAGATATGTTACAGGAAATAGTTTCCAAAACCTATCCCGAGCTGGAAAAAGCTAACAGCATTGAGAGAAAACCTGCAGGTTTGGATAAACTCAATATCGGTTTGGAATGTGGCGGATCTGATGGATTTTCAGGCATTACCGCCAATCCATTAATTGGTTATATAGCCGACAAAATTACGGCTGTAGGCGGCCGCGCTATGCTCTCTGAATTCCCGGAACTATGTGGGGTAGAACAGGATTTGATAGATCGTTGCCAAAATAGGGAAATGGCAGATAAGTTTATAAATTTAATGGAAACTTATAATACCCAGGCGCAAAAAGTAGGGTCGGGCTTCGATATGAACCCTTCCCCAGGGAATATAAAAGATGGCTTAATAACCGATGCAATTAAATCGGCAGGTGCAGCGACCAAGGCAGGTAGAGCCCCAATAAGTGGAATACTTGATTATACAGAATATCCCGTAAAAAGCGGTTTACATTTACTGTGTACCCCCGGGAACGATGTAGAATCTACCACCGGGTTAGCCGGATCTGGAGCAAATTTAATCCTATTTTCAACTGGATTGGGTACCCCTACAGGAAACCCGATTTGTCCTGTTGTTAAAATATCTTCAAACTCTGCTTTGCCAAAGAAGATGAAGGATATTATTGATTTTGATGCGGGGAAGTTAATTTCAGAAGAAGCAGATTTAGAAAATTTATCAGAAGATCTCTTAAATCTAATTATTGAAATAGCCAGTGGAAAAACATTAACCTGTGCCCACAAGTTGGGACAGGACGATTTTATTCCCTGGAAAAGAGGGGTTTCATTATAACACTTAATCTATACCTATGAAAAAAGCAACTTTGGTTATTTTAATGTTAATACATTTTGCAGTGTTTTCACAGGGAGATGAAGACTATATTCCCGCAAAAGAAAATTTAGAAGCCCGACAATGGTTTCAGGATGCCAAATTTGGGATGTTTATTCACTGGGGGTTATATAGTGTTTTAGGAGATGGAGAGTGGGTAATGAACAACCAGAATATTTCGAAAGAAAATTATGAGAAGTTGCCTGGTTTTTTCAACCCTATAGATTTTGATGCCGAAAAATGGGTGGAGATGGCTAAGAATTCAGGTGTAAAATATATTACAGTAACCACGCGTCATCACGATGGCTTTTCTATGTTTAACACCGAGACTTCATCTTATAATATTGTAGAGGCTACGCCGTTTGGCCGGGATGTAATAAAAGAGCTTGCAGAAGCTTGTAGGGCCAACGATATAAAGCTTTTTTTCTACTATTCCCTGTTAGACTGGCATCATAAAGATTATTACCCATTGGGAAGAACAGGCAATGGAATTGCCGATAAAAATACCAGCGGTAATTGGTACGGGTACATAGCGTTTATGAAACAGCAATTAACCGAGTTGCTTACAAATTATGGTGAAATTGGAGGAATCTGGTTTGATGGGCATTGGGACAAGAAAGATGCCAACTGGCATTATCAGGAAATTTATGAATTAATCCATAAACTACAACCTCAAGCTTTAATAGGAAACAATCATCATATAGCGCCTATAAAAGGTGAGGATTTTCAAATGTTTGAAAGGGATTTGCCTGGTTATAATACCACGGGTTTTGGAACAGCTATAGAAAATATAGGGGAACTACCTAAGGAAATTTGTGAAACAATTAATGGTTCCTGGGGATTTAACCTGCAGGATTCTAAGCATAAGTCTAAAAAAGAACTGGTTCGTTATTTAATCAAATCGGCAGGGTTTGGTAGTAACCTTTTGCTCAATGTTGGGCCTATGCCTAATGGCGAGATTCAAAAAGAACATCAGGAGTCGTTTTTAGAAATTGGAGATTGGCTCCAAACTTACGGCGAAGCAATTTATGGAACCAGGCAGGGGCCATTAGCCCCCCGGGAGAATGTGGTATCTACCCTTAAAGATAATGAAGTGTTTTTATGGCTTTTGGGCGATAAGGATACCTATTTTATTGAAGGCTTTTTTCCAAAAACAAAAAAAATGGTTCATTGGAAGGACGGATCTACAATAAATTTTGAAAAGACAAAATTCGGAACTTTTATAGAGATCCCGGAGGCTAAGAAAAATAACACAGCAACATTGGTGAGTTATAAAATACAAAATGAATAAGTAAAATAATATGGGTCATAGTTTAAAAGGAAAGTCGAGCATAATTACAGGTGGAGGAAGCGGTATAGGCAAGGCAATTTCAATGGAATTTGCGAATGCCGGTGCTAATGTGTTTATCCTGGATTATAATGAAGAGACGGCAAAAAATACGGTAGAAGAAATTACTTCAGCCGGAGGTAAGGCAAGGTTTTTTGCTTGTGATGTAACCAAAAAAGAACAGGTTGATAAAATAATTACTGAGATTACCGGTGAATCTTCAATTGATATTTTGGTAAATAACGCGGGTATTGCCCACGTGGGTAATGTAGAGAATACAAATGAAGAGGATTTAGATAGAATTTACGAAGTTAATATCAAGGGTGTTTTTAACTGTTTAAAGTCGGTTATCCCCTATATGAAGTCGGCAAAAAATGGATGTATAATTAATATGGCGAGTATTGCTTCTGTAGTTGGTATTCAGGACCGTTTTGCCTATTCCATGTCTAAAGGCGCGGTACTTACCATGACCTACTCTATTGCAAAAGATTATATAGACTATGGTATACGCTGTAATAGTATTGCACCGGCCAGAGTGCATACCCCGTTTGTAGATGGTTTTATTGCCAAAAACTACCCCGGGCAAGAGGAAGAGATGTTTGAAAAACTCTCCAAAACACAACCTATAGGCCGTATGGGAAGTACTAAAGAGGTGGCAAAGCTTGCCCTTTACCTGGCTTCAGACGATGCAGCATTTACAACAGGAACCAACTTTCCAATAGACGGAGGTTTTATAAAATTACAAGGATAATAAATAATAGATATGAAAAAAGTAATAATAGCTCTTAGTATTTTAATCGGCTTGCAGGGATATGCACAATCTCCCGAAGAAAAAGCTATAAAAGAGCATGGCTATCCAGAATGGTTTAAGGAAGCAAAACTGGGTATTTTTATTCATTGGGGCTTGTATTCAGTGCCGGCTTATGGAGGTAAAGAATCTTATGCCGAATGGTTTTTAAGAGGAATGCAAACCAACGATAGTTTACGTAACGCTTTTGTAGATGAGCATTACGGAACTAATTTCACTTATAAAGATTTTGCCGGAGAATTTAAAGCAGAACTCTTTGATCCCGAAGAATGGGCTGAAATTTTTAAAGAGGCCGGTGCTAAATATGTGGTGTTGGTTTCTAAACATCACGATGGCTATACCTTATGGCCAAGTAAATTTAACCGAAACTGGAACAGTGTAGATACCGGCCCAAAACGTGATATTGTAGGAGAATTAACAGAAGCCGTTAGGGACGAGGACCTTAAAATGGGATTATATTATTCTCTAGCCGAATGGAACCATCCTTTACACCGCTGGTATACAGATCCGCACGATAGTATTGGACGATATGTTGAAGAATATATGGTGCCGCAGTTTAAAGAATTGGTAAAGGAATATAAACCTACTTTGATTTTTTCTGATGGCGAATGGTATAATACAGCCGAACAATGGCAAGCTCCACAGCTAATAAATTGGTATTACGAAACAGTAGGAAAAGATGCTATAGTGAATAATCGTTGGGGCCATGGCCTTGATGTTGGTTTTTTAACCCCGGAATATAGTTCAGGAATTGTAGAAACCGAAAGACCCTGGGCAGAGGTAAGAGGAATTGGCCGTAGTTTTGGCTTAAACCGAAATGAAAATTTAGAGGCCTACGGAACCGGAAAGGAACTCATTGAAAGGTTTGTACAAACCGTTGCCAATGGTGGTGGAATGATCTTGAATGTTGGCCCAAGGGCCGATGGGCAAATTCCTATGATTCAACAGGAACGTTTAAAACAGTTGGGAACCTGGTTGGATATTAATGGAGAAGCTATTTATGGTGCTGAAGCCTATTCAAAAACGGGAGAAGAAAAAGAAGTTAGTTTACAAAGGGTAGATAGTGTAATTAACTTTAACTGGGTAAGAAATTCACCTATAAAAGGAATACGCGAAGACGATTTTCAGGCAACCTGGGAAGGCTTTATTGTAGCGCCAAAAACAGGGAAATATACTTTTGAAATTGAGGTAGATGACGAAGCTATGGTGCAAATTGATGGCAAAACCATTATTAATAGTAATTATACAGCACCCGATAATGAAGCTGAGGTTATGGGAGCCAATACCGGGACTTCAGATAAAGGTACAATTCGTTTAAAGGCCAACGAGCGTACTCCAATTAAAATTAATTACCGCGAGAAAAAACAAAACGCCAAGATTAAATTGTTTTGGAGCACGGCTAATTCTGAAAAGGGACTTGTTCCTTCACAGGCATTTTTTATTGATAAAAATGGGGAGGAGAAAGGTTTACAAGCGCAATTCACTTCTTTAAAAACCTATTTAAGTTATACAAAGAATAACGATGCTTTATACGCTATAAGTTATGAATGGCCAGATGATGAGTTAGCATTGAAAATAGACAAACCTGCTAAGGATGCAAAAGTTCATTTGTTGGGTCTTGATAGGGAATTACCCTGGACATACAGTAACAATACATTAATTATAGATACATCAGGTATTAAATATGGGGAGTTACCCGGTCACGATGCCTGGACTTTTAAAATTCAGTAAAAAATAGATTATGAAATTAATACGATTTGGAGCTCCCGGACAGGAAAAACCGGGAATTGAATTAGAAACAGGAAAAAGAATAGATGTTTCGGCATTTGGAAAAGATTATACCGAAGATTTTTTTGCCGAAAACGGTCTGGAAGATCTTAAAAACTGGCTTTCAGAAAATAAAGATAATTGCCCCGAAATAGATTCAGAAGAACGTTTGGGAGCACCGGTTAATCGTCCTTCCAAATTGGTTTGTATTGGTTTAAATTATGCAAAACACGCCGAAGAAAGCGGTATGGAGGTGCCATCAGAACCCGTTATATTTTTTAAAGCAAGTAGCGCTATTGTAGGGCCTAACGACGATGTAATTATTCCCAAAGGCAGCCAAAAGACCGACTGGGAAGTAGAATTGGGAGTTGTGATTGGTAAAAAGGCCAGTTATGTTTCTGAAGAGGAAGCCATGGATTATGTGGCCGGCTATGTGTTGCATAATGATTATAGCGAGCGTGAATTTCAATTAGAGCGTTTAGGGCAATGGGTTAAGGGAAAAAGCTGTGATACGTTTGCACCCTTAGGACCATTTTTGGCTACTAAAGATGAAATTCCAAATCCGCATAACCTTGATTTATGGTTAAAACTAAATGGTGAGATTAAGCAGCAAAGCAACACTTCAGATTTTGTTTTTAACATACCTCAGGTAATAAGCTATGTAAGTCAGTTTATGAGTTTATTGCCCGGAGATATTATTTCTACCGGAACTCCATTTGGAGTAGGAATGGGCTTAAATCCGCAGCGCTACCTTAAACCAGGGGATGTAGTTGAATTGGGTATAGAAGGCCTTGGGACTTCTAAACAAGTGGCAAAAGCTTATAAAGAATAGGCAATGAGGATAGATAGCCATCAGCATTTTTGGAAGTTTGAGAAGGAGAAAGACGCCTGGATTCCCGATGAGATGTCGGTAATTAGGAAAGATTTTTTTCCTGAAAACCTAAATCCTGTTCTGGAAAAGAATAAGGTTGATGGTTGTGTGGCAGTGCAAGCCGCTCCCACTGAAAATGAGACCAAATTTTTGCTGAATCTGGCTAAAGAATATGAGTTTATAAAAGGAGTTGTAGGTTGGGTTGATTTTACCGGCGATAATCTTGAGGAACGCCTCACACATTTTTCAAAAGATCCTAAATTTAAAGGAGTTCGGCATTTATTACAGGCTAAACCGGCTAGTTATATGCTTCAACCCGAATTTTTTAAGGGCATGGAAACTTTTGGAAACTTCAACCTAACCTACGATCTTTTGGTGTTAGAAAACCAGTTGGCCAATACTATTGAATTGGTTTCTAATTTTCCAAACCAAAAGTTTGTTTTAAATCACCTCGCCAAACCCAATGTTTCAAAGGGAATTTCTAAAAACTGGAAAGAATTAATTACAAAACTGGCAGATAAAAAGAATGTGTGCTGTAAGCTTTCCGGTCTATTAACCGAAACTGAGAATTTTAACTGGAAGACCGAAGATTTTCGAGTTTTTATCGATTTTGCCTTGGAAGTTTTTGGACCCGATAGATTAATGTTTGGATCTGATTGGCCGGTTTCTTTGGCAGCCGGTAATTATGCTGATACTGTAGCAATAATTGAATCTTCTTTAAGGACTAAAAACGAAATCGTTATCGAAAAAATTATGGGACTTAACGCAATAAATTTCTACCAATTATGATTAAAAAATTACTGTTTTTAGTTTTCTTAATAGGACTTGGATGTTCGGCTCCCTCCGATAGGAAAAAAGAAACCGAAAAAGACTTAAACAAGCACGTGCTTTGGTATGCACAACCTGCTTCAAAATGGATGGAAGCTTTGCCCATCGGAAACGGAAGGTTGGGAGCCATGATTTTTGGAGACACAATTAATGAGCGAATTCAATTAAATGAAGATTCGCTTTGGCCCGGCGGCCCTGATTGGGGTGATTCAAAAGGAAGTCCAGAAGATTTAGATTATATCAGACAATTAATTCTGAATGGAAAAACAAGCAAGGCCGATAACGAAATTATTGAACGCTTTTCAAATAAAGATATCGTGAAATCCCATCAAACTATGGGAGATCTTTACCTGGATTTTGACCATACTGGAAAAGTTAAAGATTATAGGCGAAGCCTTAGCCTGAACGATGCTTTGGCAGAAGTGAGCTATACCATAGATGGCGAGGAATATCATCGTAAAATTTTTGCTACTGCTGCAGATGATGCCATCATAATTCAATTAAGTACCACGGCGCAAGCTGGACTAAATTTTAATGTAAACTTAGACCGTCCGGAAGATGAAGGGCATAAAACAGTAGAAGTAAGCAACCCTGGCGAGAACCAAATTTCCATGTTAGGAGAAATTACCCAGATGGGTGCCGTAAAAAATTCAAAACCTAAACCATTGGATTATGGGGTGAAATTTGAAACTTTACTCCAGGCTGAAACAGATTCAGGGAAAATTTATTCAGATGCTTCCGGCTTAAAAATAGAAGGTTCTAAAGAAGTTACTTTATACCTCGTAGCTAATACTTCTTTTTATTCTGAAGATTTTCAAGAAAAGAATAGGCTGACCATAGAAAACCTTGGTCAAAAAACTTTTGAAGAATTATTAGAAGCACACAAAAAGGATTATCAGGAATTGTTTGCAAGAGTAGATTTTTCGCTTGGCGAAGCTGTTAAAGACAGTATCCCAACCGATAAAAGACTGGCGGCTTTCAAGAAAGGAAAGGAAGACCGGGGGTTAATCACCGATTTGTTTCAATATGGTAGGTATTTATTAATTTCTTCTTCAAGACCAGGTACCAATCCTGCCAATTTACAGGGTTTATGGAATCAACATATTGCCGCACCCTGGAATGCCGATTATCATTTAAACGTAAACTTACAAATGAATTACTGGCCTACAGAAGTTACCAACCTAAGTGAACTTCATAAGCCTTTATTTGATTATACAAAGCGTTTGGTGAAAAGAGGGAAAAATACTGCCAGAGAACAATATGGTTTGGAAGGAGCGGTGCTACATAATGCTTCCGATTTATGGGCTTCTCCTTCTATGCAGGCACGTAAGGCTTATTGGGGCAGTTGGGTGCACGGTGGTGGTTGGCTTGCCCAGCACTTTTGGCAACATTACCTGTTCACTCAGGATAAAGAGTTTCTTAAAACTACCGCTTATCCTGTGCTAAAGGAGTTTGCGACATTTTATTCCGGGTGGTTGGTGAAAGATGAAAATACCGGGAAATATGTTTCTTTCCCTGAAACGTCCCCCGAGAATTCTTATATAAATGAAGAGGGGGAAAGGGTAGCTCTTTCTCACGGTAGTGCTATGGGGCATCAAATAATAGCTGAAGTTTTTGACAATACCTTAAAAGCAGCAGAGATCCTGGATATAGAGGATGATATTTTAAAAGAAATTGAAAATAAACGAAATAACTTAACCCCGGGTGTGAAGTTAGGGGCTGATGGCCGTATTTTAGAATGGACCAAAGCCTATGAGGAACCTGAAAAGGGGCATAGGCACCTTTCCCATTTGTATGCCCTTCATCCGGGTTCAGAGATTACAGAAGCTGACTCCAGCTTGTTCGAAGGAGCACAAAAATCTATAAATTATCGTTTGGAACACGGAGGTGCGGGAACCGGTTGGAGTAGGGCCTGGATGATAAATTTCAATGCTCGTTTACTGGATGCTAAAGCAGCAAAAGAAAATATACATAAGTTTTTTGAAATTTCCCTGGCCGATAATCTTTTCGATTTGCACCCACCATTTCAAATTGACGGAAACTTTGGCTATACAGCAGGTATTGCCGAAATGCTGTTGCAGTCTCACGAAGGCTTTTTACGTATTTTACCGGCATTACCCGATACCTGGAAAAAAGGTGGTATAAAAGGACTAAAGGCAAGAGGGAATATAAGCGTGGATATAAGTTGGGAATTGGGAAGATTAAAGCAACTTACTTTAAAAGCCAATAAGAAACAGCAAGTTAAACTAAAGTATGAAAAGAAAGAAATACTAATTGAACTTCCCGGCGATAATCAGGAAGTGATATTAGATGCTGAATTAAATAGAACCTAAACCTTATGAAAAAAAATCAAGTGAAATTATTCTACCTCGTTTTTCTAATTTGCTTTAGTTTAAATGCTCAGGAAAAAAAACCAAATGTGGTTTTGTTTTTTGTCGATGATATGGGGTGGCAGGATACTTCGGTCCCATTTTGGACAAAAGAAACGCCTTTTAATAAACGTTACCATACACCAAATATGGAGCGTTTGGCCAATAAAGGAACTAAATTCACACAGGCCTATGCCACTCCTATTTGTTCCCCCTCAAGGGTTAGTATTTTAACAGGAGCAAATGCCGCGCGACATAAGGTTACTAATTGGACCTTAAAGAGAAATGTATCTCAAGATGCTTCCGATGATAAACTTGAGTTCCCACAATGGAATATGAATGGGATCTCCAGTAGTAGTACAGTACCCAACTCCTTTGTGGCAAATACTTTGCCTCAAATATTACAACAAAATGGGTATCATACCATTCATGCCGGAAAAGCACATTTAGGAGCTAAAAATACACCGGGTGAAGATCCTTTAAATTTAGGTTTTGACGAGAATATTGCCGGTCACGCTGCCGGAGCACCGGAGAGCTTTTTAGGGACAGAAAATTTTGGGAATGGAAAACCCGGTAAAGAGGAATGGGCTGTTCCCGGCTTAGAAAAATACCATGGCGAAGATATTTTTTTAACCGAAGCTATTACCCGTGAAGCATTACAAAGCCTTGATAAGTTGGCTGGGAAGAAACCTTTCTTTTTACATATGGCTCATTATGCAGTACATGCTCCAATTATGGCTGATAAACGTTTTTACCAAAAATATATTGATGCCGGTTTAGATATAACCGAAGCTAAATATGCTTCTATGCTAGAAGGAATGGATAAAAGTTTGGGCGACATTATGGATTACCTGGAAGAAAATGACTTAGAAGAAAATACTATTATCCTTTTTATGTCAGACAATGGAGGATTAAGTGCCCACGCCCGTGGTGGAGAACCACATACGCACAATGCACCTTTGAATAGCGGTAAGGGATCTGCTTACGAAGGAGGAATTAGGGTTCCTATGTTGGTTTATTGGCCCCAAAAAACTATTCCTGGTTCCAAGGTTGAAGACTATATTATAATTGAAGATTTCTTTCCTTCTATTTTGGCTATGACCAAAAGCTCAATTCCTGAATTAAAGCAAAAAGTAGACGGCCAAAGTTTTGTGCCTTTATTGGAAGAAAATAAACAGTCTCGTAATCAACGTCCCTTATTTTGGCATTATCCTAATAAATGGGGAGGCAGTGGTCCAGGAATAGCTCCTTTTAGTTCAGTTAGAAAAGGAGATTATAAACTTATTTATTACCATAAAGATCGTGGTTTTGAGCTTTTTAATATCAAGAAGGATATTGGGGAAACCACAAATATTGCCAAATCAAATGCTAAAAAAACAAAGGAGCTTGCCAAAATTTTAAGTGCTCATTTAGAAGAGATGAATGCGCAAATGCCTTTGGACAAACGAACCAATAAAAAAGTAGAATTACCTATAAAAATTTTAGAAAATGAATAAAAAAACCTTAATCATTCTACTGGTACTGGTTATCAGTTTAGTTTCCTGTAAAGAGAAAGTGACCAAACCTGAACCTGTGGGGCCTATTCCATCACAAAGGCAATTGGCCTGGCAAGACCTGGAATATTATGCTTTTATTCATTTTAATATGAATACGTTCACCGATATGGAGTGGGGTGAAGGTGGCGAATCTCCAAAGAATTTTAACCCTACAAACCTCGATACCCGGCAGTGGGCAAAAACAGCCAAAGAAGCCGGAATGAAAGGAATTATCATAACGGCCAAACATCACGACGGGTTTTGTCTTTGGCCTACAGAAACTACAGAACATTCGGTTAAAAATTCACCATGGAAAAATGGCGAGGGAGATGTGGTAAAAGAACTCGCGGAAGCCTGTGAAGAATTCGGATTGAAATTTGGAGTTTATTTATCTCCATGGGATCGTAATCATCCCGAATATGGTAGAGAAGCCTACGTAGATGTGTTCCATAAACAACTGGAGGAGTTAATGACCAACTATGGGCCTATTTTTGAAGTTTGGTTTGATGGTGCAAACGGAGGCACCGGATACTATGGTGGTGCTAACGAGCATAGAAAGATTGATCATAGAGATTATTATGGATGGGATAAGGTAATCTCAATTATTCGCGAACATCAACCCGATGCGGTTATTTTTGGTGATAACGGCCCCGATGTGCGTTGGGTAGGAAATGAAGATGGTATAGCCGGAGAAACCAATTGGTCTCCTATTAGAAAAGATGAAGTTTATGCAGGTTCTGGAAATCATGGTGAATTACCTTATGGGCACATAGATGGAACACACTGGGTCCCTGCTGAAGCTGATGTTTCCATTAGACCGGGATGGTACTACCATGCCAGGGAAGACCACCAGGTAAAAACTTTACCACATTTGTTGGATATCTATTATAAATCGGTGGGTAGAAACGCTACGCTTTTATTGAATTTACCGGTTGATACCCGCGGTCTTGTGCACGAAAAAGATATTGAGCAATTAATGAAGTTGCGCAAACAGCTTGATAAAGATTTTGCCGAGAATTTGGCGACCAATGCCAATGTCACGGCTTCTTCAGAAGCAGGATCAGATTATACTGCTCAAAATATGATTAATGGCAATACTGAAGCATATTGGATGCCCGAAAAAGAAAGCATAAAATCCTACATATCAATTCAATTTGATGAACCTCAGGAAGTTAATCGTTTTGTGGCGCAGGAATATATAGCTCTGGGACAAAGAGTGAAATCTTTTGAATTGGAAGGCTTGATTGATGGTGAATGGAAAAATATAAGTTCGGGTACTACTATAGGTTATAAACGAATATTAAGATTTGATGTAGTAAAGGTTGATGCCCTGCGTTTAAGCATTTTGGATGCCAAAGCAAGACCACTAATTTCAAATATTGAAGTCTACAGGGCACCATTAGTAATGGAAGCTCCACAAATTATTCAAAACAAAAGTGGCGAAATTAACCTGGAGAGCTACGATAATGGTCTGGAAATATACTATACCTTAAACGGAGAGAAACCCAACAAAGATTCTGAACACTATTCTGAAGCTTTTGTTTTGCAAGATCCTACCCAGGTAATGGCGGTTGCGTATAACCCCACAACCAATTCCTATAGTGAAATTTCAACTAAAAGACTGGATGTACCTAAAAAGAATTGGAAAGTAATAGATGAGAAAGATGAAGCAGATAAAATTATAGACGCCAATATCAATTCTGTTTGGACAAAAGAAGGCAAACTTCCGCAGGAAATTATAGTAAACCTTGGTGCCTCCTATAACTTAAAAGGATTCACTTATTTACCACATCAAAGTAGATGGCCACAAGGTGTGATTGCCGACTATGAATTTTTGGTTAGCCAAAACGGCAAGCAGTGGACAAAAGTTAGTGAAGGAGAGTTTTCTAATATTAAGAACAATCCTATAGAGCAGCTTATTGAATTTAAAACTACAAAGGCTCGTTATTTTAAGTTTATAGGAAAAAGAAGTGCCGATGATTCAGAAGTTCTTGGAATTGCTGAAATAGGGGTGATCACAGAATAATAGTCGTTTAGGAAGAAGAAGAATTAAAAACAGGTTTAAAGAAAAATTTTAGATATGGATTTAGGATTAAAGGATAAAGTGATTTTAATAACCGGCGGAACCAAAGGTATAGGTGGGGCTATCAGTAAAGCGGTTGCCCGGGAAAATGCAATTCCCGTATTTATTGGTAGAGGGGAGGCCAGCGGTAATAAAATGCTTGAAACCTTGAAAGCCAGTGGAAAAAAAGCTCGTTTTATCCAGGCTAATTTAAATGAAGAAGGAGAGTCTAAAAGAATTGTGGAAGAAGTTCTACAGGTCTTCGGAAAAATTGATGCCCTGGTTAATAATGCTGGGGCAAATGATAGTATAGGTTTAGAAGCCGGTGATCCTAAGAAGTTTGCCAACTCGGTTTTTAATAATTTGAATCATTATTATGAGATGGCACATTATTGTCTGCCTGCACTTAAAGAATCTAAAGGTAATATTCTAAATATTAGTTCTAAAGTTGCCCTGGTAGGCCAGGGAGGAACCTCTGGATATGCAGCATCAAAGGGAGCGCAACTGGCTTTAACACGGGAATGGGCAGCCGAATTATTGCCTTATAATATTAGGGTGAACGCCATCTTACCGGCAGAGGTAATGACACCGCTTTATAAAAGTTGGTTGGATTCTTTTGATGATCCTGAACAAAAACTAAAAAATATAACCCGAAATATTCCACTGGAGCAAAGAATGACCTCTGATACCGAGATAGCCGATTTGGCTGCGTTTATTCTATCTGAAAAATCTGGGCATACCACCGCTCAATGGTTTTCTCCAGATGGTGGTTATGTACATTTAGACCGATCTTTAACCTAAATACTATGTCTCAGGAATCTTTAGTTTCAAAGAAAGTATTGCTGCCGTTTATTTTAATAACAGCTTTATTCGCATTATGGGGTTTTGCCAACGATATTACCAACCCTATGGTTTCGGCCTTTAAAAAGGTTTTAGAGCTTAATAATTTTCAGGCTTCATTGGTACAACTTGCATTTTATGGAGGGTACTTTACAATGGCCTTGCCGGCAGCACTTTTTGTTAATAGGTTTTCTTATAAAAAAGGAGTGCTAATGGGGCTGGCCCTTTACGCTCTGGGAGCTTTATTATTTTATCCTGCTGCAATCTTTCAGGAATATATCTTCTTTTTATTGGCTTTATATATCCTAACATTCGGACTGGCATTTTTAGAGACTACCGCCAATCCTTATATTTTAGCAATGGGCAGTGAAGTAACTGCTACAAGGCGTTTAAACCTAGCCCAGGCTTTTAATCCTATGGGGGCTTTAGGTGGTTTAATCGTTGCACAACACTTTATTTTAGGAGCGCTTGAATCTGATGATTTAGATAGCAACGGAAACCCTATTTATGGAAGCCTTTCTGAATCTGCCAAGGCAACTATAAGAGATTCAGATTTGGAAGTGATAAGTACTCCTTATGTATTATTAGGGCTGGTAGTTATACTATTCTTCCTGGTTATTCTTTTAATAAAAATGCCTGAAAATAGAAAGAAAGAGACCCGGGTAGACGTATTACCGGCTATAAAAAGACTTTTTGGCAATAGAAAGTTTGTTGGCGGAGTAGTAACGCAAGCCTTTTATGTAGGGGCACAAATTATGTGTTGGACCTACCTTTATCAATATGCCGAATCTATAGGAATAGATAATAAAAGTGCCGTAAATTATGGAATTGCTGCTTTATTAATATTTCTTATAGGACGCTGGATAGGGACTTTTTTGTTACGTTATATAACTTCAGGGAAGTTACTGATGTTATTTGCCTTAGGCGCATTAATTACTTGCCTGATCTGTATTTTTAGTCCGGGATTAATTGGCTTATATTCTTTGGTAGCTGTTTCTTTTTTTATGTCTATAATGTTTCCAACAATCTATGGAATTGCTTTAGAAGGTCAGGGAAACGATGCAAAATTTGGAGCAGCGTTTTTAGTAATGGCCATTGTGGGTGGAGCTTTAATGCCCACTTTTCAAGGTATGATATTAGATATTGGCGGTGCCGGCTATAAAGATACTAGTATCCTGGGTGTGCCAGAAGTTAATTTTTCCTTCTTTTTACCTGTTCTATGCTTTATAATTGTTGGTATCTATGGGTATTATATTTATAAAAGAAACAACGCATGAAAACTAAAAACTACGTATTAGCTTGTGATTTAAAGGATGATGTAGCCTTAATCAAAAAGTATGAAGACTATCACCGTGAGGTATGGCCCGAGATTATTAATAGTATACGAAACGTTGGTATTTTAAATATGGAAATTTTTAGAACGGGAAACCGCCTGGTTATGGTTATGGAAACCCAACCAGATTTTTCATTTGAACGAAAGGCTAAAGCCGATGAACAAAATCCTAAAGTTCAGGAATGGGAAAACCTAATGGGGCAGTACCAACAGGCAGTCCCATGGGCAAAACCAGGTGAGAAGTGGACCTTAATGGATAAAATTTTTGATCTAGCAAATACATAGAAAATATGGCAAATTACTTCAATGCTCAATATCCTTCTATAGAGGACCTTAGGGCAAAAGCTAAAAAGAGAACCCCCAATTTTGCATTTGAATATTTAGATGGTGGATGTAATGAAGATATAAATCTTTATAAGAATACTTCTGATATTCGAAAAATCCAGTTAGAGCCCAGATACCTTCAAAATTACCATACGGCAACTACAACTACTAAACTGTTCGGAAAAGAATACAGTGCACCTTTTGGAATTTCGCCGGTTGGATTACAGGGCTTAATGTGGCCAAACTCTCCTGAAATACTCGCCAAAGCAGCTTTTGAGCATAATATACCCTTTATTTTAAGTACAGTTACCACTATGAGTATTGAGCGCGCCAGTGAACTTACACAGGGCAATGCCTGGTTTCAGTTATATAATCCTGTAGAGGATGAGGTTAGAAATGATATCTTAAAAAGGGCCGAAGCGGCCGCCTGCCCCGTTTTAGTGCTTTTATGTGACGTGCCCACTTTTGGCTATAGACCCAGGGATATTAGAAATGGGCTGGCCTTACCCCCAAAAATGTCGGTGAAAAACATCTTGCAAATCTTAGGAAAACCCGCCTGGGCCTTAAACACACTTAAGCATGGCGTGCCCACTTTTGAAACCTTAAAACCCTATACGCCCGAAGGATTAAACCTGAAACAATTAGGAAAGTTTATGGATAAAACCTTTTCCGGAAAATTAAATGCTGAAAAAATTAAACCTATTCGGGATAAATGGAAGGGAAAGCTAGTTCTTAAAGGAGTTTCGGCGCCACGCGATGTGGAAGATGCCATAAAAATGGGATTTGATGGGGTAATTTTATCCAATCACGGTGGTAGGCAGTTGGATGCTGCGCAATCAACGATTTCAACTTTACCTAATATAGCTGAAAAATATGGTGATAAAATTGAAATAATGATGGATAGCGGTCTTAGATCTGGACCAGATATTGCCCGTACTATGGCAGCCGGAGCAAAATTTACCTTTATGGGAAGGTCTTTTATGTATGGTGCTGCAGCTTTAGGGAATAAAGGAGGAGATCATACCATAACTATGCTAAAAACACAGTTTAAACAAGTAATGGACCAATTATGTTGTGAAAATGTAGAGGATTTAAAAGGTCATTTAATTAAAAATAGCCTGGCTGAACTTTAGATTTTAGCAACTTTGAGTTTTAAAAGAAGACCACAGTTTCCGTTAGCATTTTAAAAATGATTTATAACGGAAACAATGGTCTTTTTACTCCATAATCGAAATAATTTACAATGCGGTTAGGAAACATTTAGTTCCCTTATAAGTAAACTCTTAAGTTTCTTATTTTCTAAACGTAATTCCTTGTTTTCTTCTTTGAGTGTAACAGAATCGTTTATTTGAATATAAGTAAGAATCACACCATCAATTTCTTCTTCATAATCGGTAAAATAGGGTTGTATGCATAATTGGTATAAGCGTCCATCACTTAACTCTATTTCCTTTTGTACCACACGTTCGGTGATTAAAACTCCTCGTACATTTTCTATAAAAGCTTTATGACAAAGTTTATTTTTAATTGAATGTAATTTCTGCCCAATACAATCTCTGTTTATTCCAAAATGTTCTTCGGTGGCAGGGGTTAACTCCCTTATAAATAGATTTACGTCAACAAATAGTTGCGGTATAATTGAGTTTTCAAAATACTGACTCAAAATTCTATTGCCTAAAGACAATCTACTTTGCATATTTTATAGAATTAATACTATTATAGATTTAATTAAAAGAGTTCTTTTCGTCCATGTTTGGTGAAAAGAACTCTTTTTTATACTTGGTTTTATTATTTAATTTTTACTACGAAACTCTTGATTTGCGTCCTTTCAACTTTTTTTCTTCCAACTTACGAGCAGCTTTTTCCTGCCTTCTTGCTTTTAAATCTTTTTTAGAAGTTTTTAGATTAGAACCTCGTTTTGCCATGACAAATAAATTAAAATTCAACACAATTTTTCAAAAGAACGAACCTGTATACTAAAACCTTTATATAGCGAGTTATACTCCCAAATTAGGGACTGTAAAATAATTAATAAAGGAAAAACAGGTTAAAAAAGCACACTCGCCCGTGCTTGTAAAGTCGGAAAGATGATCTTGAGTTTTAAGAAAGCCTGATTCATAGCTATAACACTAAAAGTGAAAATATTAACTCGCAATTTACAACATTTTTCTGTATAAAAAATTAAGGAATGTTTAAAAAACCTTTTAATTAGTTAAATTATCCTAAAACTAAAATTTAATCCGATTTAATAAAAATACCTGTAGTTATAGTCAGCCCATTTTTCTGGATTTTTCAATTTTAAATTGTTAGGAAACGCTGAGGTTATTTCGATACCCAAGACTTAATAATCCTAGGTTGGCTTTTAATACAAATAAATCTATTTTATACCCTATTGATTGGTACCGCCAAAGGATATCATACCCCGAAGTAGTTTATTTGGTGCGAGTTAATTTATTAAAAATTAAAAACCTTTATTTGTAAATCCATCTTTAGGCAAGTATAAGACGTGAGCAATTTTATAATTTTAAGGTAAGTAAAATAAGATGTATCAGAAATTTAAAGAATACCTACAAAACATAACTTCCTTAAAGGAAACCGATATTGATTATATTGCCGGTTTCTTTAGTTTAAAAACTGCAAAACGAAATGAAATATTGGTAGATTGTGCCCAGGTTTGTACCGACTTCTACTTTATCAACACAGGAATGATGCGTATTTATACCTTAAATTCAGAGGGTATAGAAACTTCCCGGTTTTTTGCTTTTGAAGAAATGTTTTGTACGGCTTTACCGAGTTTTATTGATCAAAAACCCGCAGGCGAATATCTTCAATGCCTGGAGAAATCTGAATTATTGGTGTGTAAACGGCAAGACTTCTATAAATTAATTAAGCAATTCCCGGAGCTAGATCGGGTTTACCGAAAGATTTTGGAACTTGGGTTTATTACTTCTCAAAAACGAATTTATGGCTTCCAGGGATTTAATGCCCTTGAAAAAGTAAAATGGACCATAGAAAACCAACCAAGAATCCTTTTAAGAATTTCCAATAAAATGGCAGCTTCCTATTTGGGGATTTCTCCTTCTACTTTAAGCCGGGTTAAAGCTAAGCTCTAAATTTCTTGACTTATGTCAACGTTTAAGGGTAAAAGCCTTTTTATTTTTGTGAAAAAAAGAAAATGAAAAGAGTAGTTTTAACTTTTGGCTTGTTCCTATTAACTTCATTGGGATTTGCTCAAGAAGATAGTTACCAGTTGTCTACGCATATTTTAGATATCTCAGAAGGCGCTCCGGCAGCAAATGTTGCTATTAAACTTGAAAAAAGAAATAATAAAACGGAATCCTGGGACTATGTTTCCGAAAATTTAACCGCCGAAAATGGCCGGGTTAATGACTTTCTTCCTGCCGGGCAAAATAATAATGGAATTTATAAGTTCACCTTTTTTGTAAATGAATATTATAAAGAAAAGGGCAAAGAAACTTTTTATCCATTCATAGAAGTAGTGTTTGAAATTAAAGATGAAAAACATTATCACGTGCCCATTACACTTTCTGCATTTGGTTATTCCACCTATAGGGGAAGTTAAATAATACTTTTAAAATTGGCAGGGGCAAAACCGTAGTTACTTTACAATTATTAGTATAGACCCTACAGTAATTATAGGTTTATGCCCCCTTGCCAATGCTTGTTTATATTTTAGTAGTATTTTTAAATGAAACAGCTAAGTAATTCAGTATTGTACCTAATGAGTATTGCAGCCGGCCTGGTAGTGGCAAACTTGTATTACAATCAGCCGCTGCTTCACCAAATAGCTGTAAGCTTTTCTGTAAAAGAATCGGCTGTAAGTAATGTAGCTCTTGCTACGCAGTTGGGTTATGCCCTTGGTTTATTAATCATTATTCCACTAGGTGATAAGGTATCTAATAAAAAGATTTTACACGTTGATTTCTTTTTAATGATTTTGGCATTAATAGCTACGGCAGTCTCAAATTCTTTGTTGTTACTTGTTATTAGTAGTTTTTTTATAGGTTTTACATCGGCTATTCCGCAACTTTTTGTTCCCATGGCAGCCGAGTTGTCCAATGATAAAGGCCGTGGTCGTGCCATAGGAATTGTAATGAGTGGTTTGCTTATTGGTATTTTAGGAAGTCGGGTAATAAGTGGATTGGTTGGGGAACAATTTGGTTGGAGGGCCATGTATTATGCCGCTGCGTTAATTATGTTAGCACTCTATATATTGCTCCAACTTAAATTACCGGCAATAAAACCCAGTTATAAAGGTAGTTATGCCACTTTAATGAAATCTCTTTGGTTTTATTTAAAAACGGAACCTGCTCTAAGGTTGGCAGCAATTAGGGGAGGATTGGCTTTTGCAGGATTAAGTGCTTTTTGGACTACCCTGGTTTTCTTAATGGAAGATTCTTTTGGCTACGGCAGTGATGTTACGGGAGCTTTTGGTCTTTTTGGGATTTTAGGAGCCCTGGCGGCTACTGTAGTAGGTAAAATAAATGATAAGGTTGATAAAAATAAGATTATTCTATATTCAATTATTTTACTTATCCTGTCCTGGGGTGTTTTCTTGTTTTCAGCAAAGTCTTTAATAGGTTTAGTAATTGGGGTTACATTAGTAGATCTTGGTCTACAGGCTTTACATATTACGAATCAAAATATTATCTTTTCAAAGAACCCAGAGGCACGCAACCGGGTAAATACAATTTATATGGTAAGTTTTTTTATTGGTGGAGCGCTAGGTACCAGCCTGGGTGCCATAGCCTGGGAACATTTTAAATGGAACGGAGTTTCCATTTTAGGAATTCTTTTGTCTCTTGCCCTACTTTTGGTATACTTAGTGTATAGAGGTAAAAGCCCTTCTTAACTAAGAGTTACCTGAAGAAATAGAAAGTATATCTTATAGGTTTTCTGTACTTAAAAAGTATAATTTAATTCTTGCTTTGGAGTTAACAGGGGTTAGTGGTAAATGCCTGAAAATAGAAACTAATACCGGGAGCTTTCAATATTCATAAATTAGAAACCAAAGAAAATATGAGAAAAGCTCAAGCTAATTTTACACAAAATGATGTAGAACATTTAAAACACTGCCTTGCTTTGGCTAAAGAGGCTTTTGAGGCCGGCGATGAACCTTTCGGTTCTATTTTAGTCAATAAAAACAAACAGGTAATCGCCTCGGCCCGAAATAGGGTTAATGAAATTAATAACCTGGCCCATCCTGAAATTGAATTGGCCCATTGGGCCGCAAAAAATCTTTCTAATGAAGAGAGAAGCACTACTGCTATGTATACCAGCGGTGAGCATTGCCCTATGTGTGCTGCAGCCCACGCCTGGGTAGGATTGGGAGAAATCGTTTATTTAAGTTCAGCAGCCCAATTGGGTACCTGGTTGGCAGAAGTGAAGGCCAAACCTGCTCCTCTTAATTTTATTCCGGCCGAAAAAATTATTAAGAATACCAGTATTAGAGGTCCTTATGAAGGAGAACTTCTAGAAGAAATTAAAGATTTACAAATAAAATACCATAAAAATAACTAAGATGAAAAAGAATATAATTGGATTGACCCTTATACTTTTAACAACCATAGCTTGTAATACCTCAAAAAAAACACAGGAACCTGCAGATAATGTTGTTACTAACTTTTCAGATAAAGAATTAATTACTAAAGAAAAATGGATTCTTACAGAATTAGAAGGCCAGGAAATAACTGGCAATAAAGATAACCACATTTATTTTACTTTAAATGCAAATGAGAATAGGATACAGGGATTTTCCGGATGTAATACTTTTATGGGAGAGTATAACCTGAATGAGAATAACAGAATTAGATTTTCTAAGCTGGCTTCTACCCGGATGGCCTGTTTTGATACTCCTGTTGCAGAAAGCGAAGTTTTAAAAGTTTTTGAACTGGCTGATAATTATACTATTAAAGATAATTTGCTAATGCTTAATATAGGTAGGCGAAGCCCTTTGGCTGTTTTTAAGAAATCTACTCCTGAAATTGTAGGAAAGTATTGGAAACTTAAAACCCTTGGGGGCCAGGAGGTGAAAATGGGCGAAAACCAGGAAAGGGAAATCCATTTTATATTGGAGTCAAATACCAATAGAATTAAAGGCTTTGCCGGTTGTAATACATTTAATGGTACCTATGCTTTAGAAGAAGGCAATAGAATTAATTTCTCTCAAATGGCAGCTACCTTAAAGGCCTGTTCTAATCTTACCATAAACGAATCGGAGTTTTTAAAGGTTTTTGAGCTGGCGAATAATTATACTATTAAAGAAGATGTTTTAAATCTAAATATTGGAAGGCGAGCACCTTTAGCTGTTTTTGAAGCGGTTTATTTTCATTAAAAAAGCCTCATAATCGTTTTTAGTAGCGTTCTAAATTTCCAGATTTAAATCTGGAAATTTAGATTGGGGTAACATGGGTATATAATGTTTTATTCAATTCACTTCATTATCTAGATTTACCCCTATATCTGCTGGGGCTTCAAATCTTTACTCCAAATCAAAAGCCCTTTCTATTTAATGCCCCTGGTTTTCAAAAAGGCGTTTTACTAAACATTTTTGGCAGTAATATCCACATATCCTATGTATGCCTAATTTAAAGATGAAGTAAAAAAGTATACGACTACAGCCAATACCCATTATTTTAAGAGGTTTTATTTGGAATAACCATAACCCATACCCCTTGCTTTGGACTTAGATTTAAAGCAAGATATTTAAAAAAATCAGAGGGCGATTATTTATTGATGAGATTTTTAATTATCTTATGTAATTGGTATTCAGTGTATTTTTGTGATTTTTTATCTCTTTTCTATGAAAAAATCAAACACTTTTAAAGTCTAAATGCATAATAGCTATAATAGAAATTGTGTGTATAAAATTTCTGAAATTTAAGCGTAAAAGATAAAAAGAGATCAATATGTTCTAATATCAAAACAATTTTATTGAAACGGAAAGATAATTACGAAATCATAAGAAATATGAATGCAACTCAAAGTCATAAAAACGGCGCCTCTTTAAAGCTATTGCTAGTAATATTTTTATTTAGTATAAATACCGTAGCGCAAGATAAAGAACAATTTCTCACAGCAAAAGAAAGTGAACCCAGCAATTTTGGTTGGATGCAGGGCTTTCCTCCGGCAGAAGATAAAGTGCTTCATACCTGGGACGGTTCGTTTTTTAAGTTTCCGGCATTAAGATGGAGTGTTGTACATATGCGGGAAATGTTGCCTACGCAAAATGTATCAAGGGGATTAGGTGCTCCAGAGCCATTTCAGTATAACCGGGATCCCTATATTGATTCTTTGAGTTTTATACCGTGGAATGCTACAAAGCCTATGACCTGGGAAGCTTCACTTTGGGAAAATTACACCGATGGTATGATTATTTTGCACAAGGGAAAAGTTGTTTATGAACGCTATTTTGCCGAACTTACAGAGAGTGATGTTCATGCCGTAATGTCCTTAACAAAATCTTTTACAGGTACTTTAGCTTCAATTCTTGTTGCTGAAGGTTCACTGGACGATAAGAAATTGGCATCTTTCTATGTACCCGAGTTGGAAAAATCGGCTTATGGTGATGCTACCGTACGCCAGGTAATGGATATGACCACAGCCCTTAATTACAGTGAAGATTATGCCAATCCTAAAGCAGATATTTGGGAGTTTTCTGCCGCGGGTAACCCATTGCCCAAACCTAAAAATTATAAGGGGCCCGTAGGTTATTATGAGTATCTTGAAACTGTAGAAAAACAAGGTGAACATGGTGAGGTTTTTGGCTATAAAACCGTAAATTCAGATGCGCTGGGCTGGATAATCTCAAGAGCAACTGGAAAATCGGTAACCCGTCTCTTATCAGAAAAAATATGGAGTAAAATAGGAATGGAGCAGGATGCCTATTACCAGGTAGATAGTAAAGGGATAGCTTTTGCCGGAGGAGGCTTAAACGCCGGTTTACGGGATTTAGCGCGCTTTGGGGAACTAATTAGAAACAAAGGAAACTGGAAGGATAAACAAATTTTTCCGGAAGCTGCCGTTTACGATATTATGAAAGGAGGCAGTAAAGAAGCTTTTACAAAATCTAATCATTCAAACCTAAAAGGTTGGTCTTATAGGAATATGTGGTGGATAACAGAAAATGAGAATACTGCATTTACAGCACGCGGAGTTCACGGGCAAACTATCTATATAGATCCTGCAGCCGAAATGGTAATTGTTCGCCTTGCTTCCCACCCCATAGCGGGTAATGCCGCCAACGATGCTACCTCTTTGCCAGCTTATAAGGCAGTAGCAAAATATTTAAGTAATAAATAGAAAACTACCTCGGGGCAAGCCTACGAGACATTTTGTAAACAAATTTTTAATTTCGAGGCAAGCCTTGGGGTATTATATCCTTTGGCGATGCCAATAAAAAATATAATTATGAATACATCAAAATTATTCGATTTAGAAGGAAAAACAGCTATTGTAACCGGTGGTGCCAATGGAATTGGAAAAGCAAGTTGTAAAATACTGGCTGCTCACGGGGCTAAAGTGGTAGTTTCAGATTATAACCTGGAAGCGGCCAAAGAAGCGGTAAATGAAATAAATGAGGCAGGAGGGGAAGCTATTGCCATAGATTGCGATGTGACCAAAGATGAAGCTTTGCTAAATTTGGTAAATAAGACCATTGAAAAGTTTGGCGGGATACATATTCTTGTAAATAACGTAGGGGGTGGAGGCGCCGGAAGGGAAAGCCCGTATGATATAGAAGTGGAACAATTTATAAAGGTATATGAAATGAACGTTTTTAGTATGTGGCGACTTTGCCAACTGGTGGCACCACATATGAAGGAAGCTGGTTATGGGAGTATTATCAATATGTCTTCCATGGCTTCTATAAATAAAAGTCCGGCTATTAGTGCATACGCATCCTCTAAAGCCGCTATTAACCATATGACCAGAAATTTGGCTTTTGATTATGGTCCTGATGAAATTCGCATTAATGCTATTGGTCCCGGTGCAGTGCGCACCCATGCGCTTAGTACGGTACTTACTCCCGAAATAGAGAAAAGAATGTTAGCGCGTACCCCTATTAAACGATTAGGAGAGCCAGAAGATATTGCCGGGGCGGTATTGTATTTTGCCGCACCTATATCTAGTTGGACTAGCGGTCAGGTGTTGTTTGTAAATGGAGGGGGAGAACAAACCTTAGATTAAAGCTTTTAATAAAATAGAAAAGAAAAATAAATTCCTCTTGGCAAAACTTGTAATATTAAATTTCGATTATTTAGTAAAAATTGCACTTTTATAGTTTTCTAAATCTAACAACTAGCACAGCTAATAGAATAAAAATAGAAAGTAGAAATAAAATGGTAATTTGGTTTTCTACCCACAGTGAATAATAAAAACTCTTGTGCAAGTATAATGAAGATCCAAATGCAAGAAGTATGAAAAGCGTGAGAATTTTAATTTTTTTTAGTTGCATATAGTATTTCATTAGAAAACTGAATTAAAGCCCTCAAACCTTATACCTGTTATTGCAATTAGTTTTAATGAATAATGCTAAGTGTTTCGTTTTTAGTGTTTTGTGTGTTTTGTTGCTGTTTGCGAAGTAATTTTAAATGGGGTGAATAGTACCACCTGGAGAAAATTGTACCACGAAATAAATTCAAAAAAAGAGGCTGTTTGAAATGTCTAGTTTCGTCGAGCTGAACTTGTTTCAGCTTCTAAGATGTTTAGATTATCATTCTTTTATATCCTGAAATAAATTCAGGATGACGATCTGAAGAACTTTTCAGACAGCCATTTTCTTTACATACTAACTTAACTTATAAGCTTAGAATTTTATTGAAATCGGGTAGTTCTATGTTCGATTTCTCGATGCGGTCAAACTCATTTGTTGCGGGATTGTATCTATAGTCTTTCTCCCAAACAGTTTTATTTGTAATAATTTTTTTTAGGGCATCTAAAATATATAGAACTTCTTCATTGGTCATAATTGGATGGAGTGAAATACGTACCCAGCCTGGTTTTTCTTCTAGATTTTTTTGGGCTATTCCCGTGCTAATTTTTTTTGAATGATTTTTATCTATTTCAAATAAATAATGAGCATAGGTACTGGCACAAGACCAACCTCCACGAACCTGAATTCCAAATCTATCGTTTAGTAAGCGAACAACCAGGTTATAATGAAAACCTTCGAGGTTTAAAGAAACACAACCAATTTGATCATTTTCTTTATTACCCAAAAGAAGCAGTTGAGGGATGTTAGCAACATTATCGTAAAAAAGCTCTAAAAGTTCCTTTTCCCGAAGTTTCATACGTTGCGTATTCATTTTATCTTTTAAGCTTATGGCTAATGCGGCCCGCATTACCTGCAAAATTCCTGGGGTGCCTCCATCTTCCCGAACCTCCAGTTCTTGGGAATAAGCATATTTTCCCCAGGGATTGGTCCATTTTACATTACCACCTCCCGGATTATCGGGAATGCTGTTTTTCTGTAAGTTTTCATTATAAATAAGCACTCCACAAGCCCCAGGCCCTCCAAGAAATTTATGAGGAGAAAAGAAAATAGCGTCCAATTTTTCTTCTTTTGCTTCAGGGTGCATGTCTATCGCTACATACGGCGCCGAAGCAGCAAAATCTACAAAGCAATAGCCATTATAGCGATGCATAATTTTTGCTAATTCGTGGTAGGGAGTAATGACACCGGTAACGTTAGAACAGGCTGTAAAGGAGCCTATTTTTAGTTTTCGGTTTTTATATTTCTCTAACTCAAGTTCTAAAATTTTTGGATCAATAAGATTATTTTTTCCGGGCGGAATAATAACCACCTCTGCATTGGTTTCATACCAGCATACCTGATTTGAATGATGCTCCATATGACTTATAAAAACTACAGGGCGATCTTTTTCTGCCTGCGTTTCCGGGGTTTTATCCAAAGATAAAATGCGTTGTAATTTTCTTAGGGCACCGGTCATTCCTGTGCCTGTGGTGACCAATATATCTTCATTGTTCGCATTTACATGCGTTTTTATAATTTTACGAGCTTCATGATAAAGATAAGTTGTGTTTTTTCCGCTTTCGCTAGAGAAAGAGTGGGTGTTGGCCATCATGGGGCCAACTTTATTACAAATAATATCTTCAATAGGTTGGTATAAGCGGCCACTGGCAATCCAATCGGCATAAAGCAGGTTTTGTTTTCCGTAATCTGTATAAAAGCTGTAATCGTTACCTATGGTGTTATTGCGAAACTCTGCGAATTGTTGTTCCAGTTTACTGTTTTTAATAACATTAACTGTTGATTCCATGCTGAACTATTTTTCTTGAAATTTTTTAACTCCTTTTTTTAGCCAATTTAGGTATTCCTCAATATCTGGCGTGTACCCAACGGGATCCAGCAAGTTACGTTCTTCTAAATCCATAAGCACATAAAATGGTTGTGCATTTGCTTTATATCTTAGGGTTTGAAATTCACTCCATTTCTGGCCAATATACTTTAATTTTTTTCCACTTATTTCTGAAATAATATTTTCGTCTTCCGGTAATTTTCGTTTGTCATCTACATAAAGCGAAATGAGTACAATATCATTTTTTAGAATTTGTAGAATTGCAGGATCGCTCCATACACGTTCTTCCATTTTTCGACAATTTACACAGGCATGTCCTGTAAAATCTATCATTACCGGTTTATTTACTTGTTTGGCATAGGCCAATCCTTTTTCATAGTCTGTAAAAGCTAGAATATCATGCGGTCCTAAATGGGCACCATCGGGGAAATCTTTTTCTGTAACTCCTGTTGCTCCACTACCTAATTTGGTATATCCAACACCATAAGGAGATTCACTATAATTCATTGCCGGCGGAAATCCGCTAATTAATTGTAAAGGTGCACCCCATAAGCCCGGGATCATGTAAATGGTAAAGGCCATAACCAGCAAACCTAAACTAAGTCTTCCTACTGAAATGTGGTCTAGAGGAGAGTCATGCGGTAATTTAATTTTTCCGAACAGGTAAAAAGCCATAGCACCAAAAATAGTAATCCAAATGGCAAGAAAAATCTCACGTTCCAACCAGTGTAATTGTAACACCAAATCGGCATTAGAAAGAAATTTAAATGCTAGTGCGAGCTCCAGGAATCCCAGTACTACTTTTACCGTATTGAGCCAGCCTCCCGATTTTGGAAGGGAATTTAACCAGCCGGGAAAAGCAGCAAATAGGGCAAATGGCAATGCCAGGGCAAGTGAAAAACCAAACATACCTACAAAAGGTGCAATTCCGCCTTTAGAGGCAGCTTCTACCAAAAGGGTTCCTACAATGGGCCCTGTACAGGAAAATGATACGATAGCCAGGGCTAAGCCCATAAAGAAAATGCCTATAATTCCGCCATTATCGGCTTGTTTATCTACTTTATTCGCCCAGGAATTAGGTAACATAATTTCAAAAGCTCCTAAAAAGGATATGGCAAAAATAACAAGAATGATAAAGAATATGAGGTTGAACCAAATGTTAGTGGATAAGGCATTTAAGGCACTTGCACCAAAAATCCAGGTAACAATTCCACCTAAAAAAAGGTAAATTACAACGATAGAAACACCATAGATAAGGGCATTTTTTATGCCTTTAGCCCGGGTTTTACTTTGTTTTGTAAAAAAGCTAACCGTCATGGGAATCATAGGAAAAACACAGGGGGTAAGCAAAGCTGCAAAACCTGAAAAGAAAGCGATAATAAAAATGGTCCATAAACCTTTTTTCTTTTGTTTTCTGGTATCTGCAATGGCAGTTTCTGAAGATTTTTTAGGTTTGGAAACCTGACTTTCCTGTTCTTTTGTTATTTCATTACCGGTATTCAAAGTAAGAGGAACACTCTTAGAAAGATTAAACTCCAGGTCTACATAAGTAGGAGGGAGGCAGCGTTCGTCATCACATACCATAAAGGCTACTTCCCCCTGTATACTTTTTAAACTTTTGTTTGTTAATTTGATTCTTTGTCTAAACTCAGCCTGGTTTTCAAAAAAGGTGATTACCATGTTAAAGACAGGATCGTTTATGGTGCGACCTTCCTCTTCCAGGGTGTTTCCTACTAGCTCATAGCCTGCATCCGGCTCATAACTAAAGCTTGTTGGAATGGGCCCATTTTCTGGCACTTGCTGAGAATACAAATGCCAACCCGGTTCTATTTGAGCATTGATGACTAATTCAAATTCGGTCTCCGATATTTTTTCTACGCTTGTAGACCAATTAACCGGATCATAGATTTGGGCATCTACTTTTGCTGATATAAGTAAAATGAGAAATAGTAAATACTTTACACCTCTTTTGAAAAACCTGTTGCTAAGTTTAAGAATCATAATTTATTTATTCTTTAAAAGAGCCAGATTTGATAATAATAAACTGTTCTGGCTTAATGTATTTTTTAATTGCCTTATTCACCTCTTTTAAGCTTAATTTTTCAATCTCTTTTGGGTAGGTAGCAATATAAGAAGGGTCTTTTCCCTCCTGTAGGTATGTTAAGATAGTATTCGCCATACCTCCGGTTGTGGACAGGGAAACTTTAAAAGAACCAACTATATTTGTTTTTTTATTCTGAAGTTCTTCTTTGGTAATCCCATTTTTAATCCACTTATTTATTTCCCTAAAGCTTGATTCCTCTCCTTTTTCTATCAAGCCTGGGTTAAAAGAAGCATTTACCAGCCAATAACCATCTGTAAAAGTATTACTGGACTGGTTGGCGTAAATACCGTAGGTAAGACCTTCTTTATCTCTTACTTCCTGCATTAGTCGGCCGGCAAAGCCTCCACCTAAAGCATAGGTACCTAATTTCATCGCTAAATAATCTGGGTCATTTTTAGTAAGGCCGGTATATTGTGCAATAGTTAATGTAGCACTTGGCTTTTCGGGTACCTGAATGGTTTTTGTAATTTCTTTCTTGTTTTTTACCGCTTTGGCAGGATAGTTTAGGGCAGTACCTTTTTTGGCCGATGCCGGAAAACTTTCTTTTAAAGCACTAATGGTTCCGGTTTCATTAACATCTCCCACAATTACCATTTGAATTGGCGTGTCTATATAATTTGCTTTATGAAAAGCCTTAACATCTTTTAATGTAATGCTTTCTATATCCTTTATTTGTGCTTCAAGAGATTTGGAATAATTTGGATGATTTTCAGGATAAATAGTTTGCAACAATTCAATTTGTGCCAGGGTGCCGGGATCGTCCAATCTGTTTTTTAAATTACCAACATATTGCTTCTTTAGCAACTCCAGTTCATCTTCTTTAAATGCGGGCTCGTATAAGGCCTCTGCAAGTAATTGGATAACCGAATTTGCATTGGAATTAAGCGTTTTAAAATAGAACCCGGTTTTAAAGTCTCCTGAATAGAAACTTATATTGGTTCCCATTTTTTCAAGAGCTGCCGAAAACTCGTATTTGTCTTTGGTTGCAGTCCCTTTTGATAGCATAGCAGCGGTGATAGATGCAAGGTTGCTTTTTTCGGTTGATGCTTCACCTGCATTAAAACTTCCGGTTACGGTAATAAAATCATTAACGGCAGTCTTTACCGTTACCAGGTCAATTCCCTTAACTTGTTGCCTTTTGTATTTAAACGCCTCTTTCTTTTTGCCTGGCGTAAAATCCAGGTTAGTTGCGTTTGTTTGCTCCTTTTGAGCTGTTTTTGGGTTTCTGTAGTATAAATGATTGTTGTAACCTTCCTGGAAAGCCTCAGCTTTATTTTCTGCTTGCTCATTACCAGCTGTTTTATTTTTCGGAATAAAGAACCCGGTAGTGCTTTGGTCTATGTTTAGATATTTGTTGGCAACTCTTTTTACATCTTCAGGAGTTACTTGCTTTAATTTTTCAACCCTGTTAATATAGTCGGTCCAGTCGCCTACGGCAATGGCCTCATTTAATGCTCCTGCAATTGCAAAAGAGCCATCTCTGCTCATTTTGTTATTGGCTACGGTTGCCGATACTACCCGGTTAATAGCTTCCTGGGCCACGCTATTTGTTTTAATGCTGTCAACAAGTGAACGAATTTCCTTTTTTGCTTCCTCGTGACCAAAATCGGGGGCTAAGCCTAAACCGATAGACATTAAGTTGTGATCTTTAAAATTACTAAGCTGGCTGTAAGCATAAAGGGCTTTGCCGTTGTCTGTAAATTTTTTGTTTAAAATAGCAGAAGCTCCATTGGTAAGAACCATATTCAACACACCCAAAGCAGCGTGATCTTCGTGCATTCTTCCCGGAACCTTAAAGGCTGTCATCACTACACCGGTTTGTCCCGGTTTTTTAACCGTTATTTGTCTTGGGCCTGTTTGTTCTGGCTCTTCAGTATAGGGCTGCGGAAATTCATGTGGAGCTTTAGCTATTTGACCAAAATATTTATCAACTAGTTCAAAAACTTCTTCTTTCTCGAAATCGCCAATAATAGAAAGTGTTGCGTTATTTGGCCAATAATAAGTGTCGTAGAACTCTCTTAATTTTTCGTTTGGCGCGTTTTCAATGTCAGATTTCCAGCCAATCGTAGAATGATGATAAGGATGCGCCATAAACGCTGTAGCCCATATTTCTTTAGAAAGAATACTATTAGGATTGTTTTCTCCCTGCTCAAATTCGTTTCTCACTACGGTCATCTCTGCCTCTTTATCTTCAGGAAGTAATAAAGCGTTTCGCATGCGATCGGCCTCTACTTCAATAGCCAGCTCTAAATAATCGCTTGGAATGGTTTCGTAATAATTGGTTCTGTCATTCCAGGTGGTAGCATTAAGATTAGCGCCAATATTTTGTAAAACATTGGTTACTGTTATGGTTTCAGGGTTGTATTTGGGAGTTCCTTTAAACATTAAATGTTCTAATAAGTGGGTAGAGCCGGTATTGCCGGGAACTTCGTGTTTAGACCCCACATGGTAGGTGATTTGAACCGTTACTACAGGAGCAGCTTGATCCTGGTATAGTAAAACCTGTAGATCGTTAGGTTTATAATTGTATTCTTCTATGCCTCCAAGAGACTTTAGGTGTTGGAATTTGCTCTCTTGCGCATAGCTGGTAAAAAAGCTAAAAAGAAAGATGTAAGTGCAAATTCTAAAAAAACCTTGCTTCATATTTTAAAGTTTTAGGGGTGATAAGGAAATATTTAATTTCAGGTGAAATAAATACCATGGTCCATTTATTTCTAAACCTGTATTACAGCCCTATGAGGCTAGAACACCTAAAAACCATTGTGAAATAAATGTTAATATATTGTTAAAACAATAAATGTGATATTTGAAAATCAGATTTTATTTATCCTATATGAATTTAAAAGTCTTTAAATGAATGTGTTGTGAAAGTGTGTTGTGGTGCTTTAAATCTTAGAAGTTTTGTGTAAAATGTATTCTATTTGAAAGCTTTGGGATATAAAAAAAGCAATATTAGCTTTAGAATTGTCGTTATTGTTTTAGGTTTAATCTAAAATTTTGGAGAAAACCTAATTAGAAAAGATAAATGAGTTTATAGGGGATCTGAAAACTGAAGTGTTTTAAGTATGATGATAAGGAATAAGGGGTCTTCTTTAAACTCTTCTCTTATTTTTTGATAGGCAATTCGCATTTGAGATTCCACCGATTTAACTGATAGCTCCAATTTTTCAGCAATTTCTTTGTACTTATAGCCTTGCTGTTTTAGTTCTAAAACCTGTTTGCATCGGCTAGGAAGTTTTTCAATAACTTCTCTAAGTTTTTTAATTTTTCTTTCTTGTAATTCTTCATCTACAGATATTTCTTCTCTTAGTGCTTCTTCTTTTAGCCTTTGCGATAATTTGTCTTGCTTTTTATTGACGCGCTGCATTTGCAGAAAAGAATTATATGCAGTTTTGTATAAATAACTTTTAAGAGAAATATTAATATCTAATGTTTCCCTTTTTTGCCATATAACAATAAATGTAGATTGAACAATCTCTTGTGCTGTATCCCAATCCTGGGTGTAGGATTTAATATAGGCACACAGCGGTTGGTAGTGTTTCTCGAACAAGCGGCCATAAGCAAGTGCATCACCATCTTTAAGTGCTTGTGAGAAATCTCTATTGTTCATTTATAAGGTTAAAATTTAGGGCAAGATATGTATATTAAAAAATAATTAAAAAAAAGTTAAGGGTAAATAAGATAAAAATCATCATAGCTATAGATATGGAAAAGATCATAATAAAATATTTGAATAATGAAGCTTCTTCAATGGAAATTGAAAAGCTCAACAAGTGGTTGGAAGATGAAAAAAATAGGAATACCTATAAGTCTTTAGTGAAAACACAATATTTAATAGATCGAAACTTTGCTCCACAGCAAAATAAAGCACCCCAGGTTATAGGTGGTATTAAAAAGCAAAAATCCGTAAAAAGAAATTTTTCTTTCTTAAAATATGCAGCTGTGTTCGCAGCCATTATACTGGGTGCACTCTTTATCTATTATAGCACCAATGGAGTTAATAATGTTAGGCAGTCTAACCAGATTACCTTAGAGTTAGAAGATGGTACTCTGGAGGTGATAGATGGTGATAAAGAGATTTTTTCTTCGGGAAAATCAAGGATTGTTAAAGACGAAAAACATAAACTGGTGTATAAAGATAACACCATAAGTACGGCCAACGAGTTACAGTATAATACTTTAAGAGTTCCTTTTGGGAAAACTTTTGAGCTACGGTTAACCGATGGTTCAGAAATAATTCTTAATGCGGGCACAGAGTTAAAATATCCGGTAGCATTTCTTGATGAAGGTAATAGAGAGGTATTCTTAAAAGGAGAGGCTTATTTTAAAGTTGCCCACGATAGTCTTAGGCCTTTTTTAGTTTCTACAAGTCAAATGCAAATAGAAGTTTTGGGTACGCAATTTAATGTTACTGCATACGAAAACGATCAGAAAACCAAAGCATTGCTTGTTTCGGGAAAGGTTTCGGCAGTTCCAACATTATCAGAAGAATCGGTGATATTACGTCCTAATCAACTTGCCGAGATAACCGATGGGAAAATGAAGGTTTCTAATGTGAACCCTGATAAATACCTGGCCTGGATAGATGGCAATATTATTTTTATAAACGATTCTTTTGAAGTGATAAAGAATAAGTTGGAAAGAAAGTTTAATGTAGTTATTGATAATAGATATGTAGCTCTTAATGATATAAAAATTAGTGGAAGTTTTGAGACTGAAAGTATAGACCAGGTCTTACAAACTTTTCAAAAGTATAAAGCTTTTAATTACAAGAAGATTGAAAACAAGATTGTAATAACCAAACCTTAAATAGTGTATGTAAATATTCTTATAAAAAAGGGATGCGCCAACATCCCTTTAAAAACGATTTAACTAACCTAGAAATTGACTAACTAAATCTTATCAAAATTATGAAAAAACCATTTAATTTAAAGGGATTTCCTCATGTATTGCTGAAACCCGATTTAAAGATGAAGCTCACCTATTTTCTATTTATTTTTTGTTTCTTTCAAATTAAAGCCGGTACCTATGCTCAAGATGTGAATGTAGATATTCACCTTACCAACGCTAGTATGCTAGAGGTTTTTAATGCTATTGAAAACCAAACCAACTATAGGTTTTTTTACAATCAGGAAGAACTAAACCCGGCAAGAAGACTTACGTTAGATGTAGATAAAGAAAAACTTAGTGCAGTTTTAAAGTATTTATTTCAAGGCACAAGTAATTCTTATCAGGTTTTTGAAAATCAAATTATTATTTCCAGGGCTCAGTCACAAACTGAAGACTCCACAATTAAGGCACAGGAGTTTGTGGTGACGGGTAAAGTGACAGATGAAGCCGGTTCACCGTTATATGGTGTAGCCGTTATTGAAAAAGCTTCTAATATGGGTACTGCCACCAATGAAAACGGTGAATACCGTTTAAGAGTTCAGGATCTTGAGCAAACATTAATTTTTTCTTACCTGGGCTTTCAAAAAGTAGAAGTAGCACTTAACGGAAGTGCTACTTTAAATTTGCAGTTAAAGCCAGACTTAGGCGAACTAAACCAGGTGGTATTAATTGGGTATGGAAAACAAAAACGCAGCTCAGTTTCCGGAGCTGTTTCTTCTATTAATTCGGGAGATATAGAGAATACTTCAACCGGTACCATAGGTTTTGATCGTGCCCTGGGTGGTTTGGCAAAGGGGGTACAGGTATCTCAAAATACAGGTCGCCCCGGTGCACCTATTCGTTTAAATGTGAGAGGTTATACTTCTCCCTTATCTGGAAGCTTAAACCAACCATTATATGTAATAGATGGTGTTCCTTTTAATATAGATGCCTTGCCGGGCACTTTTACCGGAGGAACCAGCAACCCTTTATTGGCTATTAGTCCAGATAATATTGAAAGTATAGATATTTTAAAAGATGCTGCTGCCACGGCTATTTATGGTTCCAGAGGAGCCAATGGGGTGGTGATTGTAAAAACAAAATCGGCCGAAAATAACCAAAAGCCTCAAATTGATTTTAGTTACAATACAACCATCGCAAAACCTATAAATACCTTAACCTCATTAAATGCTACACAATATAAAAACTTTTACGACCAACTAATTTCTAATAGTGTTGAAGCGGTAAACCAGGGCCGTGTACCATTCTTTTATGGTTTCGACCTGGGGAATTTGGCCGATGTACCTTTTGATCCCACTACCGGTGGTTTCTCATATAATGGTCTTTTAGATGCTCAATTTGGAGATGCCGATATTAATTATAATGATGAAGTTTATCGGGATTTTGCCCTTACTAATCAATTGAATTTTGGAATTAGTGGAGGTAGTGAAAATACGAACTATACTTTTGGGATTTCCGGAAGTGATCAGGAAGGATTGGTAATTAATGATGAGTTTAAACTTTATAACACCCGGGCAGCCGTTAATACCAAAATTACCGAAAGGATTAGTACCGGTGTGTCCTTAAATCTTGGCTATAATAAAGCAGAATCTGGAGAAGGTTCACAAGACGGCCAATACAATGTCAATACTGCCAATATTGTTGCGCGTCCAGATTTTCCGTATCGTGGAGACGATGCTAACCTTATTCCATTACCAGATTTTCAATATGGTTTCCCAACCTTTGAGCCCAGTCCAATAGCAAGGTTACAGCATAAAAATAATTCTGAAAATTATAACTTTATAGGAAATGGGTTTTTAGAAGTAGAAGCTTTAAAAAACCTAAACCTTAAAGCCGAAATAAACGCTGCTTTATTTGATAGGGATAATTCTATTTTTACGCCGGGCTCTGCTCAAACCAATTTTGGATTTCCTAATTCCTCATATTTAACCACTTCAAAAAGTAGGTCTACTAACCTTACTACCAATTTAACAGCTAACTATAGGTTTTCATTGAAGGAACATAATTTTGATCTTTTGGGTGGTTATGCCTGGGATAGAACTCAAATAAGTTCAGAAAACTATTTCTTTCTAGGCTTTCCCGATGAGGATATTTTAATTAATCCGGGCTCTGCCGAACAGGTGTTAGGCTATGGCAATTCAGATTCAGAAAACGGGATTAACTCCTTTTTTAGCAGGTTAAGTTATGATTATAAAAATAGATATACCGCAACAATAAACTTTAGAACTGATGCTTCCTCAAAATTTGGTCCTGAGAATCAAAGAGGATATTTCCCATCTGTTTCTGCTGCCTGGAATATTTCGAATGAAGCCTTTCTAAATGATAGTAAAGCAATAAATAACCTTAAATTAAGAGCAAGTCTTGGTAAAGTAGGTTCGGCTAATATCTCAAACTTTGCATATCTACAGTTTTTCTCAACCAATTCTAGCGATTTATATGGAGGGAGTACAGCTATAGTAGCTTCTAACACTTTGCCTAATAGAAATGTAGGTTGGGAGACAACCAAAGAAGTGAACCTTGGTTTAGACTTTGATTTCTTTAATTATCGCCTACGCGGAAGTTTTGATATTTACAAAAGAGAAACAGAAGGAGCTTTGGCACCCACACCAATACCTTATGAATTGGGGCCAAATACCTATGTTTCTAATCTAATGGATGTTTCTAACGAAGGGATGGAAATTTCTTTGGGAGGTGATATTATTAAAACCAATGATTTTACCTGGAGTTTAGACGCCAATTGGGCATATAACCGCAATGTCTTAGAAAAATTGAATGGCGCAAATATCAATCAGTATAATTTAGATTACTATATAGAGGGCGAGCCTGTGGGAACCATTAAAGGTTACGAGGTAGTTAAAATTATTGAAACCCAGGAAGAAGTAGACGAGCTTAATGCCAATTCACCTTCCGGTTTTTATGACAGGGCATCTTTTGGGGCAGGAGATTATATGTTTAAAGATACTAATGGCGACGGGCAAATAACGACCGAGGATAGAGTGAAAATAGGCTCTATTGAACCAGGTTTCTTTGGAGGTTTTAATACAAAGGTTCGTTTTAAAAATATAAGCCTTTCATCTTATTTTCAGTATTCAGTGGGGGCAGAGTCTGTGTGGAGTGCAATAACCAATCAGCCTTCAAATTATCTTGGGCCAAACAAATTAAGTGAGTATGCATTAAATACCTGGTCTCCTGGTAATACAGATGCCAGATTTGCAAAAGCTATTTATACCGATCCTTCCAGAAATGCAAGATTAAACGATCGTTATGTGTATGATTCTTCATATTTAAGATTGAAATACCTTCAGTTAGCCTATAATTTTGACCAGACTTTTCTTGATGCATTAAATGTGCAAAAGCTCTCAATTTTTATCTCGGGATCTAATTTATTTACGCTAACCGATTGGCCCGGAGTTGATCCTGAAAGTTTTTCGGAAAGAGGAACTATTACCGATGGGGCTAATAACGAAGACCCATACCCACTTGCCAAATCTTATTCACTGGGAGTTCAATTACAATTTTAAAAAATTAGCAAGATGAAATTTAATATATATACAAAGAAAATAGGGATTCTTCTATTATGCATAGCGGGTTTAATAGGATGTAGCGTAGATGATGTAAAACCAATTAACCAACTTACTGACGAGAACGTTATTCGCGATGGAAAATCAGCTCAACAGGTCTTAAACGGGGTTTATTCCGGATGGCGACAGTTTAACCTTGGTTATTATCCAATCCTTTTGGGAGCTGAAGGAAATGAAGGAGTCTTAATAGCTGCACTTACGGGAAGTGCCGGTTTTAATACCAATGAGGTTCCGGTAGAGAACCCTTTTTTAACCGAAATTTATAATGCACACTATAAAATAATAAATCAGGCAAATTTTCTAATTGAAGAGCTCGAAGCGGGAAAAGCAGCTGATATTTCAGAAGAAAAACAAAAGCAGCTTATCGCCGAAGCAAAATTTAACCGGGCATTCGCTACTTTTAAGTTACTACGCAATTTTGGCGAGTTTTACGATATGAATTCTTCTATGGGAATTGTATTGCAAACCAATTTTTCCAATTCGGTAGATGCAGCTCCAAGAAATACTGTACAGGAAGTCTATACTCAAATCTTTGATGATTTGGAGTATGCGGTAGCATATGGACCTAAAAATGTTCAGCATTATTATGGCGGGAGTTTAGCTTCCAAAGCTTTGTTGGCAAAGGTGAAATTGTATGCCAAAGATTATGAAACAGCTTCAAATTTAGCCTGGGAAGTGATTAATAATGCAGAAGGCTATAGTTTAGAAAACAGTTATAGCAATATTTTTGCTAATCAGATGAATTCCCCCGAAGTAATTTTTGCACCATTTGTTGGCTCAGGCTCGGAAGGAGGGGTTGCCATGTCTCAAATAAAACAGACTAATGCCAGTGCACAATTAGATAGTTTAGCTAACAAACAGGTAGAAGGACAGGGAGAGCTTGCCGGAATGGGAATGGGATACGATCCAAGGTTCTTATTTGCCTATTCAGAGGCTACTCAGGGGAATAATAGGAACGCGAAATACCCAAATGAAAACTTCGTAAACGGAAAAACTAATACAAATTACCATCTTAGACTAGCAGAGATGTATTTAATTTTTGCTGAAGCCGAAGTTCGTGAAGAAGGTGATTTGAACGCAGCTTTAGCCGCTCTAAATACACTTAGAAATAGAGCAGGAGTAATGCCAAAAGAAACAAACTCTCCAGAAGAACTTTTAGAATTAGTTAGAGAGGAAAAATTACTGGAGTTGTTTTTTGAAAATGGAGAAAACTGGTTCGATTTGGTTAGATACCATCATTATGGCGATATAAATGCTTTTGATATTAAACCAAGCCTGAATTCTAAAAATCAATTTATTAAACCTATTCCTTTAAAAGTATTAACGGCAAATAACCAATTGGAACAAAATGCTGGTTATTAAGAGTAAATGTTTGATTTAGTTGTTAGTAATGTAGAGGAGGGAAACCTACTTCCCTCTTTTATATAAATAACAAAATCTGTCTCGATACCAAGGTATTTTGCCAAAAGTATTAGCGCAAAAACCAAATCGAGCCGGTATAGTTTTAAAAATAAAATAATATTATGAGAAAATTTTTAACGATCGTCCTGTCGGCCACAGTTTTGATGGGATGTAATGAAGAGAAAGAAGCCCCAAAGGATTATGCTGTGGTTTCGGGAACAATTAGTAATCCTATAAAAAATAGAAAGATTAGATTGTACGATTACGAAAATCAGAAATCAATACTTATAGAGGTAGCCGAAGACGGGAGTTTTAACGATACGTTAAAATTAGAATCTCCAACATTTTTTAATACCAGTTACAGCTCTATGTTTCCATTATACCTAAGTAATGGCATGGAGCTAACTTTAAAATTTAAAGATTCAGTGGGTAAACCTGAAGTTTCAGGCAAAGGAAGTATCTCATATAACGTACTTCAAAATAAGAATGAACTAACTGCTGAATTGTTTGATGATTATAAATCTTTTTTCAGTCAGCCGGAGGCGTCATACCAACAAGCCCTTAAACAATATAATGCGGATGTAAAAGAGTTATTGGCAACCAATGAAGAAAGCCTGGATACTACGTTTATAAAAAAGCAGGAAAAATCTCTGGAAACATTTAATAAACAAATGAATGCTGAGTTTGAACGTTATAAAGAAATAAATGCAAAGCTTGGCAAAGGGAAACCTTCTCCTAATTTTAAGAACTATATAAATTACGATGGCGGTACTTCGTCTCTTAAAGATATTCTTGGTCAATATATTTATATAGATATGTGGGCAACCTGGTGCGGTCCCTGTAAATATGAAATCCCTTTTCTGCTGGAACTTGAAGAAGAATACAAAGACAAGGATATTAAATTTGTGAGTATTTCTATAGACGCCAGGAAAGACGAGGATAAATGGCGAAAAATGATTGAGGATAAAGGACTTACCGGAACCCAATTATTGGCCGATAACGAATACCAGTCCCAATTTGTACAGGATTACTATATTCAGGGAATTCCAAGATTTATAATCCTGGATCCTGAAGGAAATATAGTAGACTACGATGCTCCAAGACCTTCTGAACCAAGATTAAGAGAAGTGTTGGATGAACTCGATATTTAATTAGCCTCCCCAATAGATTCTTAAAAGCCCTTTTCTTTTAGTAGAAAAGGGCTTTTTTATTGACACCGCCAAAGGATGTAATATCCCGGGATAGTTAACTGCCCAAAAAATAAAAGACATTTCATCTTTAGTATCTAATATATGGGCTTATAAAAGAACTAAACCTTCATATTTGTAATTGACTAATGTTAAAACTTCATTCTTCAGCGTCTATTAAAAAACCTCACAGTTTTACTGAAATGCAGTAAATCTGTGAGGCTTATTTGCTAAACTTAGCTGTTTTAAAACAGCCGGTTTTATTGGCGTCGCCAAAGAGTATAATATCCGGTGGCTTGCGTTGAAATTAAAAATTGGTTCCATCTAAAGCCTCGTAGGCTTGCCCCCAGATAGTTTACTTAGAAATTATTTTACGATAATTTCATCAAGAAAAATAAAACTGGACTTCCCGGCGCCGGTATGCCACTCGGGTAAAGGTCCCATAGATTTTACCATAACTTTTATATAGCGTGCTTTTTCTTTTAATTCTCCCGAAGAAAAATTCTCAATAATCAAGCCTTGATCCTGAGGATCTATAGGATTTTGCGCAACAGCTACCTTTTTAAAATTTTCTCCGTTATTAGAAACATAAAACTCAACACTTTCCGGTAGTAAAATCCAGGAAATTAAGCGTTGAAAGAAATCGGCTGAAATTTCATTGATTTCAGTTTTTGTTTTTAAATCAAGCACTACTTCAATATCCTGGCCTGCATAACCCTGCCATCTGCCATCTCCAAAATCTTCAGAACCTTTTAAACCATCTGTAAGTCCACCGGGGCCTCCTGCAGCGTAAGCAGGATTAGCTGTACTTACCCGTCCTTTAATTTGCGGTTTAGCACCCAGGGCTTTATGTACATTGAAGTATTTTGCAGAAATTTGGCCTTCCTGACCATCCTTAAAAGCTTTTGCCTTCACTTCTGCATTTTTGGTAATGCTTAAAGAACCATCGTAAAGTTCACTTTCTTTTGTGGGTTCCCCACCATTGGTGGTATATCTGATTTCTGTATCAGGATAAAGCGTACTTAAGCGAATCTCCATTTCTCCAGGACGTAGGGCCTGGCCGGCATCAATAAATACATGCGTTTCCAGGTCTAGAAGTTCCCGGGCAGTTTTATCGTATTTATTAAGATTTTCGGCAAGCCAGTACTCTCTATTTTCAGCCTTCCATATATTGATATAATCTATTTTTAAATGGTGAAGCTCTTTAAAAAGTTTGTTCCGGGTTTCCTTTATCTCTTTCTTAGAAACTGATTCTGGGTTTTCGTGAGCTTTTTGTAGATCTAAAATGAAGAGATTTTTCTTTGCGGCAAAAGCTGCTCTTTCTGCCGCATTTCTGGCTACTTCAATAGCAATTTTTTCTGCGCCGGCAAGTTTGGCTTTTTCTTTAAGCTCTTGGGCCAGGGCAGTAGCCTGTTTCAGCATATTTTTATTGGTTGTAGCTACTTTTTCAACTTCTTCTTTTGGATAGAAATCGAAAATACTTTCCCAAACCGATGCATTGGTCATACTTCCAAAAACCGGAATTTGCCTTAGTTCTCTAAATTTATTAAGAGACTGCATAATACTTTGGTCATCGGGCATTTCAAAGAATAATTTATCGAATCCCTTATTGAAAGCCGAAAGTCTACTTGCTCGCTCTTCTTTGGCCCGGGCTTCTTCCTGACTTTCGATTGGGTTCCAGGCCATTTCGGCACCCCAAACAATTCCGTGCCAGTTTGCATTGAATAAGGTTTCCCCATCGTCGTCCCAGGCGGTGTTTATCATACCCATGGAACCATATTCTTTACCGTCTCTTACATAATTGGCGATGTTTTTTACAGCAACATCCAGGTTGGGATAGATCTCACTCCAGCTTCGTACGCCTGGGGCTACCATAAAATCGAAACCTGATTCTTTAAAGGGCAAAATAGCTTTATCAAAACTATCTCTTGGATCGTAGCCCCAGGAAAGAATAATAAGGTCTTTTGGGAGCCTATCTATAATTTCCTGGTGGTTAACGGCAATATCGCCCCACATCATAGTTCGTTTCCCGTGTTTTTTAAGAATTTCATCCAGTTTGTTAATATGCATGGCATAAACGGCTTCCATTCCTAAAGAATCGACTAAAGCTTTCGCTTTTCCAGATCCTAAACCGTCGGTTTCATCGGCACCAATATTAAAGAAAGGATGGTCGTAAGCCTGGGCAGCATCACCAAGATACTCGTCTAAAAATTCGTAGGTAGCAGGGCTGCCGGGGTTTAAATTCCATTTATTATCTGCTATCTCGTCATAGAAAGGATTTTTTAAAATTTCCTCCATATGTCCAAAAGCTTGCTGGTTTCCAATAAGCACAACATGGTATTTTGCGGCAAATTCTTCCAACTCGTTAATTTCTTCAGGGGTAAATGAATCTAAGGGGGCTATATCGGCAAACTTCTCGTTACGAAGGGTATGTTCGGTATAAAGGTTTAAAAAATTGAGTTTGTATTCCGATAATTTGCGAATGGCATCTTTTGTAAACTCTAAAGTGGGAATTGGTCCCCGACTAATATCGTCCATCCAGCCCCGATATTCTAAAGCAGGCCAATCTGTAATTTCTAAAGCAGGTAAACTCTTGTTTTTTGCAGTTTGTATAAGTTGTCTTAAAGTTTGAACCCCATAAAACAAACCTTTTTCGGTATTGGCGATTAGTTTAATTTGACCTTCTTCAATTTTTAGCCAATATCCCTGTTCTCCAATTTCCTTAAGTTTTTCTGAATTGGGCAGGTACTTTTTTATTTTTGAATCGGGGTTATCGTCCAGCGCATATAAAATAATGGAAGCCTTTTTAGGCAATTTTACAAGCTCTGAAGAAATTCCCATTTGTTCAGATAACTCATCTTTTAACTGCTTAAGGGCAAAATCATTATGCTTTGAGCTGTTAACCCATAAATCCTGGTTATTTTCCAGACTAAATTCAGCTTCCGAAGAAATTAATTCCTGCGGTTGGGGAATAAGCTTAATGTTCTGTGCTTGCGTTTTGGGAAAGAAAAGCCCAAACAGAATGAGCGCGGTTACCAGCCTCATTTTGTTTTTTAGGATTATTTTATTCATAATTATAGGTAATGTTTAAGGATAATTTAAAAGTTTCTCTTAATTTATAAGTGCTATGATACAATAGACCTCACAGGTTTTAATCACCTGTGAGGTCTATTTTTTTAGAATTTTATATAAGATTGCTAATACTTTTCAGCTGCTGCCTAATATTATTGGCCGCTTACTATTTTTAGGGGTAAATTTAAAACTGTTATTTTAATTATTCACTTCTTTACCACCAAAATCTTCCTGTTGTTGCTCTACTTCTTTAAGTTTTATGGTATTTAGCTCTTGCTGTAATTTTTCAACCTGGGCTTCGAGCTCTGCCTGGCTTTTATTGCTTTGCTCTACGGTAGAATTTCTGTTTAGCTTGTAAGCCGCCAACTCTTCTGGATTATATATCATTTCCTTTTTTGGAGCAACACTATTAAAAGTGATTTCACCTGACACTGGGCGTTGGGAACCTTTCATTCTTAAAGAAGCTTTTACTGTAATTTCTCCCGGAGTATTGGTAGTTTTCACCAAAACCGGTGCAGTACCCCATCTTAATTGCTGCGGATTTGCAATAAAGTTCTGGTTGCCCAGAATCTCTCCTTCTCCAGAGATTTCAAATTCCAGAATACTATTATTTAGGCGTTTTATATTTCCGTCTTTATCGGTTACGGCAGCAACCAGGGTTACAAAATCAGACCCGTTTGCTTTTAAATCCAGGTTTTCATCATCTAACCAAAGCATAATTTTTTCTGGTCTCAGTGCCGGTCTTACCGTATCGGTAGCGACCAATTTCCCATCTATAAAGCCTTCAGCCTTTAAAAATACTTCGTTGGCTTTTCTTGCCCGGTGCTTTTCTTTGATATCCATAAAATTATAAACATCTTTAAATACAATAGGAGGGAAGGGCATACCTTCTCTATCTTTATCTACTTTATGGATAAAAGTTTCTCCGTTTTCAAATTTGGTTAATCTTACTTCGTCACAATTAGAGAACACGGTTACATCATTTGGAGAAAATGGGGTCATTTCATTAGCGATATAAACCATAGGTCCGGTTTCGGCAATAAGATTGGTTTTTTCGGGATTTCTTTGCGCTTCAAATATATAGTAGGAATACTTTGGCTGCCTATACGCATCCATTATTCCACCGTAAAAAGGATCGGGATGGTAACCTCTTTGGTGATCAAATGGGTGCCAAAGTGCGCCACCAATATGTTGCTTACTGGTTTTATAGAAAATATCGTAACTAATGTATGAATAAGGAGGAACCGAGTAATGCTCTGCCTGTACCAGCATAGGGTTTTCACCCCAGGCACGGGCAACCCTGCTGGGAGAATTATGAGAGTTCCAATTATCTACATTATCGCCCCACTCGCGGGTAAAGTAAGTTTTTGATGGATCTGCTTCTTCTTCCGGCAGCATTTCAAAAGGATAAGTGTATAGAATATCAAAATGTTCACTTCCCTTTGCTTCCAAATCACAAGCTGAATGGGAGTTAGGATAAGGAAATTCGGTTTCTACAATATCTTTAGCATTTTTTGCAAAAGCATCGGGGTACCAGGTTTCATTGAGAATAGGTTCCCACAGAAAAAGACTGGCTCTGTTACGGTCTCTTCTTACCATGTTACGAATATCCTGGTAAACCAATTTTTCAAACTGTGGGTCTTTATTCCAAAACTGCCAGCCAGGGATGTTTACAATCACAAATAAGCCAAGCTCATCTGCCGCATCCATAAAGGCAGGATCCTGTGGGTAGTGTGCATTTCTAATTAGAATCATTCCCGCATCCCTAAGCTTTTTAGCATCTTTCCAATGCACATTGTTGGGAACGGCATTACCCACTACGGCAAAATCCTGGTGACGATTACCACCAATAATAGGTTTGTTATACGGTTTTCCGTTTAACCAAAACCCATCTTCTCCCTTAAACTCCAGGCTACGAATACCTATACGTTTGCGGTAGCCATCAACTACTTTCCCTTTGTTGTTTCTAATTTCAACCTCTAAGTTGTATAGATGAGGATGTTCAGGAGCCCATAGCTGCGGATTTCTAATGCTTTCTTCTGAAGTAATATGGGTTGCATTATTGGATTGCAGACTAATTTTTTTACCGGTCTTTAATTTTAATTTTCCTTCTTTATCATAAAGTCTATAGATTATTTTCCCTTTGAAATCGGCTGAACTCTCATTTCTTATATGGGTTTTTAGTACTATTTCTGCTTTTTTTTCAGAAACTTCAGGGTAGGCAACCACAATGCCACCACCGGCAATTTCATTTTCATAATTAGCATTTGTAATATGTACATTGCTATGTGAAATAAGCCAAACATCACGATAAATTCCTCCTAAATAAGCAAAATCCAGTACTTCCTGATCTTTTCCCGGGGGATAGGATGGGTCGTTACTATTATCGGCCCAAACTGCAATTATATTATCTTCTCCCCAATTTAAAGCATCAGAAACATCTACAATTGCCGGTAAATAACCACCAAAATGTTCTTTTAGCAGTTTTCCGTTTACGTAAATTTTAGATTTTCCCATAATGGCTTCAAAGTGGAGAAAAAGTTTTTTGCCTTTTAATTTGGGGTCGGGCGTAAAGTGTTTTCTATACCATACTTCGCCCTGGTAATTTATACCGCCACTTGCTTCCTGGGGAAGGTATTCAATTCCGTTAGGAAGGTTGACTACGGCCCAATTTTTATCATCAAAATTCTTCTTTTCTGCGCCCCGTAAATTCCCTTTATAAAATCTCCAGGCAGGATTCATAGAAAAAGAGTTGCGGCCGGTGCCTTCCAGCTCATAAAAGCCCGCTGTAGAAAACTCGGGCTGGTTTTGGGCCTGCATTGTAAACCCAATTGCTAAAAATAATAGAGCTAAGGTTTTTTTTAATGTATATTGCATATTGTATAATTTATAATGTATTTTGAAAGTTGTACGATGTATAACAAATATGATTTTAAATCATTTTAATTTATTTACGAATCCCGAATCACTTCTCTTTATAAACCCGCACCCAATCTACCAGCATTTCAACAGGCAGGTCTTCATCTTTTATGCTACCAACCCAGTTACCTCCAAGTGCCTGATCTAGAATAATAAAAAACTCCTGATTGAAGGGCCATTGCTTTGAATCGGCATTCTCAATTTTTGGATAAGAAAAGGTCTTTTCACCATTAACAAAGAAATCTAACCGATTAGGGTACCATTCCACAGCATACACATTATAGGAATCTACCTTAAATGGAACGGTAGTGAAATATGGCGGATACTCCTTTTTTTCTTGAATATCTATATAATTGGTATGCAAGGTTTGATAGACGATGGTGTCGTAATTTAGGTGTTCCATAATATCTATTTCGCCACTATGTGGCCAACCACCGTATTTGGGATCTTGAGGCATCATCCAAATGGCCGGCCAGGAGCCTTTACCTTTATCCAGTTTAGCCTTTACCTCAATTTTTCCGTATTTAAAAGAAAATTTATTGGCTGTTCTAATACATCCTGTGTTATATTTTACCGTATCATTCTTATTGGTGTTAATAATACCGCGTAGATGTAATTTTCCGTCTTTTACAAATCGGGTAGCATCTGAGTCTGTACAGAAACGCGCCCAATCTGCCGAATTTCTAGGAGAATGAGACCATTTAGCGGTATCGGGTTTACCTTCATTGTCAAATTCATCCTGCCAAATTAGATACCATCTTTTTTGAGACTTATCCTGGACTTTCCCTGTACCACATCCGGCTACAAGAACCATTAAAAGTATAACTGTCAATTGTTTCATAGGGGCTAAAAAGTTATATTCTTAATATTCAGATTTTTCAAAAAACTCAGGATGGAATCGTTTTCCATTAGATTTCCATCTCGTATAATGCCCCATATTTAAACGACCTGTGAACTCTTCAAAATTTTTGTCCTTGTTTTTGCTCCAAACAGCTTCACTAAAAGCAGCCATTCTTGGTAGTAACATGTATTCCAGATGTTCTACCGAAGATATAAACTCGGTCCAAATTGCAAATTGAGAGCCTAATACATATTTTGCTTCATTGGCTGTAAGTGCTTCGGGTACCGGTTGGTAATTATAAACGCGTTCTAAGGTATTAATCGAGTAGGGGCCGGCTTGTGGCTCTCCTTCAGGGTCTGCCTGGTAGCGATTAAAATAGAGCGGGTCACTGGGGCTCATCACTACATCGTGCCCAGATTTTGCTGCCGCAATTCCGCCTTTTTCACCCTGCCAACTCATAACTGTGGCATTTGGGGCCAGGCCACCTTCCAGGATTTCATCCCAACCAAGGAGTTTTCGGTTATTGGCTTGTAGAAACTTCTCCATACGTTTTATAAAATAGCTTTGAAGTTCTTTTTCATCTTTTAGGTTTTCCTCTTTAATTCTTTTTTGACAGGCTGCACATCTTTCCCAATAAGACTTATCTACTTCATCTCCACCCACGTGAATATATTCTGAAGGAAAAATATCCATAACTTCTACTAAAACATCCTGTAAAAACATAAATGGAGCCTCTTTCCCGGCACAATAATTAAAGGCCATCTTATCTGTATCTATTACCTTGTTCCACAAATTAGATCCGGGAGGATCCTGTTGGGGCTGTGCACATGAAAATTCGGGATAAGCAGCAAGCGCTGCTGCCGAATGCCCGGGCATTTCTATTTCAGGAATTACCTTTATGTTTCTTTTAGCAGCATAAGCAACTACTTCCCTGGCTTGTTCCTGGGTATAGAATCCGCCATATGTATAAGGTTCCCCTGTTAATGGTTCAGTATAAGTAGAATCTACCTTATAAAAAACACTTCCCGGTATCTCTTCGCGCCAGGCGCCAATACCGGTTAATTTTGGATATTTTTTAATCTCCAATCGCCAGCCCTCATTATCTGTAAGGTGCCAATGAAACGTATTTAGTTTATAAAAAGCCATTAGGTCTAATACCTCTTTAATGACTTCTACAGAATAAAAATGCCTGCTTACATCTAGCATCATACCACGCCACGTAAACGCAGGTTCATCGGTTATTTCCATCGCCGGAAGCGTGATTTTTTGATTGGTACGTATTCCCGGGAAATATTGCAACACACTTTGTACTCCATAAAATACGCCGGCCGTAGTAGGAGCAGAGATTTTTACAGTATTTTCTGAAATTTTTAAGGTATAGCCTTCTTCATTTAGATCGAGGCTTTTATCTATTTTCAGGGCAATATTTTTTTCTGAACTTTTATTCAAAGGAAGTTCAAAACCACTTAGGCGTTTTACCTGCTTTTGAAAATAAGCAGCCATTTCTCCCAGTTCGTCTTTTTCAGAAAATTGAAGCGAGGTATTATTATCTACTTCAAAAGCGCCGGAAGTTAGCTCCATTTTTGTTGGTGCAGGGATAAGTTGGGAGTGCATTAAATTAGGTACCCCTAATATAAATAGCAAAATAACCAGCCTGCCCAGGCCTTTTTTTAGACTGTTTTCGGGTATTGGTATTCTACCTAAGTTTGATGCTTGCCTTTTTGGTAAAAGAAACTCCGGATTTAAGTATCCGGAGTTTTTATTAAAATTATTTCTCATGATTTTTACTTATTTATCTTCGTAAACTTTAATAAACTGCTTATCCAGTTCTTCTGAATCTTTATATTTTTTACGAGTTTCCTTCAATTTTTTAATCATCATCTCTCTTACTTCAGCATAATCAGGATCGTAAAAGACGTTATGCAATTCCTGCGGATCGTTTTTGCGATCGTAAAGTTCCCATTCGTCTACATCGTGATAAAAATGCATGATCTTATATTCTTTGGTAGCAATTCCATAGTGTCGTTTAACGGCGTGCTCGGCAGGATACTCATAATAATGATAGTAAACGGCATCTCTATCCCAAGCATCCTTTTCTCCCTTTAGCAATGGTAATAAACTTTTACCCTGCATTTCATCTGGTGCATTTACACCAGCTGCATCTAAAAAGGTTTGTGCAAAATCAAGGTTTTGAACCATTTCCTCTTCGGTGATACCTGCTTCTATTTTATTGGGCCATTTAATAAGTAGGGGAGTTCTAAAAGATTCTTCATACATAAAACGTTTGTCAAACCAACCGTGCTCTCCCAGGTAAAAACCCTGGTCTGAGGTGTAGACAACTATAGTATTATCAGATAAATCATTTTCATCTAAATAATCTAAAACACGTCCTACATTTTCATCTACTGAAGCAATAGTTCCCAGGTAGTCCTGCATATAACGCTGGTATTTCCATTTCATTAAGTCTTTATCATCCATTTCGGGATATTTTTCTTCAAACTCTTTGTTAATAGGATCGTAAACTTTATCCCAGGCAGCTTTTTGTTCTTTAGTCATCCTGCTGGTAGGATCTCCCAGGTAGCGTTCTTTTATTCCCAGTTTTTTAACTGTAGAATCTTTTAATTTGTTATCGTTGGTAAGTACCATATGAGTTAGAATATTCATTTCGGCGGTTTTCGCAGCGCTACTTTTACGGCTTTTTGGCTGGTCTAAATTGTATTTTTTAGATGCTGCATCGGGAGAACTGGCTTCCAGGTCTTCTTGGTGAATACGGGTGTAATCATCAAAAAGCGTTTCGGGTAATGGGAATTCTTTTTTAGTAAATTCTTTATAATGTCTTTCTGCCGGTAACCATGCACGGTGTGGCGCTTTGTGTAGATACATTAACAAGAAGGGTTTTTCCTTATCGCGTTCTTTTTCTAACCAATTTATGGTGAGGTCTGTAATAATATCGGTCACATAACCATCTATTACCGTATCACCATCTTTGGTTATAAACCTGGGATTGTAATAACTTCCCTGGCCGGGTAAAATTTTAAACTCATCGAAGCCTTTTGGATTGTTCCCAAAATGTAATTTTCCGAACATGGCGGTTTGATAACCCGCATCCTGTAAGATTTGTGGGAAAGTAACATTAGTAGTGTCAAATTTACTCAGGTTATCTATTTTGCCATTTAAATGACTGTGCTTTCCGGTTAAAATTACGGCACGCGAAGGGGCACAAATAGAATTGGTTACCGAGGCATTGTTAAAAAGAGCACCTTCTTGTGCCAGCCTGTCTATATTGGGAGTGTTAATTAGTTTATCGCTATATGCACTTATGGCCTGATATGCGTGATCATCAGACATCATAAAAACAATATTGGGGCGTTTGGTTTCGGTTGTTTTTTCCGTTTCCTGATTTTTACAGGAGAATAAAGCTGCTGCTATGCCTAGCGAGCAAAGGAGTGTTTTGTAGTTTAACATATAACTTAATTTAGATTTTCGCTTACTTATGTGAGGAAATAATATTGAAAATTAATTACAGGTATTTTAAGATTTATATTTCCCGATTCTTTTTTATTTGTGTGAACTTAATTCTTTAGAACCCCTTATTTTTTTTCAGGTTTTGTTTCATTTCTTCTGTTTTTTCAGGCATTTCAGCAGCCAGGTTTTTTGTTTCTCCGGGATCTTGTTTTAGGTTATAAAGCTGTGGTTCTTTATTAAACCCGGTTTCTATATCTACACCCCATGGCACCATTACCGGTCCTGAATGGGGCTCTATATATTTATAGTCGCCTTCAACATAAGAGAGTACATTTCTAATGGCTTGCTGTACAAGAGATTTTCTGCCATTAATATCATTTCCAAGTAAAGCCTGCCATTGATTTTGGCTGTCTATTGCACTGGTTTTTGCTACTTTTTGTCCTGTTGCGGCTGCAAACGATCTTAAAAAATCTACCTGGCTCATCAAAGCCTTTGAGGTTTGGTTCGCTGCTATTTTACCTTTCCACTGCACGATTAATGGTACTCTTGTGCCTGCTTCAAAAGTGCTGTATTTTCCACCCCTAAAGTCTCCAAAGGGATTATGAGTACCCAATCTTTCGGCGGCACCATCTACGTATCCATCATCCAGTACGGGACCGTTATCACTGGTGAAAATTATTATGGTATTTTCCTCCAATTTCAATTCCTGAAGTTTCTTTTGGATGGCACCTACGGTATAATCCAGTTGAACAATTACATCACCACGAGCTCCTTTTCCGGTAACACCGGCAAAACGTTCGTGGGGTACGCGGGGTACATGAATATCATGCGTTGAGAGGTACAGGAAAAATGGAGAGTCTCTATTTTCTTCAATAAATTCAGCTGATTTTTTTACCAATTTATCAGCTATATCTTCGTCTCGCCACAATGCATTTTCACCTCCACTCATATACCCAATTCGGCTTATTCCATTTGTAATACTCTGGTTGTGACCATGAGAATACATCATTTTTAATTGTTCTGGGTTTTTGCTTCCCGTAGGTTTATCATTAATGTTTTCACGATAGCTTACGCTTATGGGATCTTCCGGAACCAGGTTGACTACCCGGTGATTTTCAACAAAAACAGTAGGTACTCTATCGCCGGTTGCAGGAAGAAGAAAGGCATAATCAAAACCTATTTCTAAGGGACCCGGTTTAATTTCTTTATTCCAGTCGATGGGCGATTTATCCCCCAATCCAAGGTGCCATTTTCCTATGGCTGCTGTGTTGTATCCGGCTTGTTGTAAAACTCCGGGTAAGGTGGTACGTCCCGGTAAAATTAAACTGGTAGCATCTCCCGGTGCCACACCGGTGCCTTTTTTTCTCCAGGCATATTCCCCTGTGAGCATAGCGTAGCGAGAGGGGGTACAGGTGGCCGCAGTAGCATAGGCGTTGGTAAATTTTAATCCGTTTTTGGCTAAATCATCAATGTAAGGTGTTGGGATTTCACCTCCATAACTGCTAATATCCCCATAACCGAGATCGTCGGTATAAATAAGGATAATGTTGGGTGTTTTGTTGTTTTGGCTTGTAGCCTTTAATGGTATAAGTCCCAAAAAAGTTAATAAGAAGAGATAAATACCGGTTTTTGAGTTAATTTTCATATTTGAGTTTTTTATAATAAAAGACAGGCTCATTATAAACCTGTCTTTTCCAACTAAATCAAACCTAATAGTTAATGAGCATATAATTCAAATTTTACTTATAATTTTTATAAAATCTTATTAATATTCCGCGGGAATTGCGGCCGATTTAGACCATCCCGGATTTTGATATAACACTCCATCTGCCCCCATCGAGTTTGTTAAAGTAAACTGATCTAAAGGTATTGGATTAAGATAATGTGCTTCGGGAAAGGAGTAGCCTTCATAAGCACGGTTAGAGCTTTTTATTCTAAAAGGTTGAAAATATGTTGAGCCGCCATTTTCCGGAGAATAAGATACATTTTCGCCTTCTTCTATTTGTGTGCCATAATCTTCCTCATATTTTTCCCAAAGATTGAAGCCTTCAACAATGTAGTTTTCCATAGTATCAAAAGCGCTCCATCGGTACATATCAAGTAAACGCATACCTTCAGCTATAAATTCGTTTCTGCGCTCACGTCTTATGTTGTAAAGTGTGGCATCTACACTTTTTCCGGCTGAAAATTTAGCAAGATCACGTTCCTTGTCTAAATTAGTATTGGAAATAGTTTTTTGAATATCGGTATCTACTCCGGCTCTTTCCCTTAGGCTTTTCCAATAAGCAATGGCTTTTCCGTTTAGGCTTCCTTCTTTTTCGTAAGAAGCTTCAATATAATTTAGGTATGCTTCTGCTACCCTAAAAATAGGTGTTTCGGTAGTTCCTGAGGTAGAAGATTCGGCCTGGGTAGGATCTATACTCATCCATTTTTGTAATTGATATCCGGAGGTTACACTTTGCCAACCCGAACCGGAGGTTAAATCTGGATACTCAAAAAACTCTTTTGATCCATCAGAATTTTCCTTTCTAACATCGCCTTCAGTCAATACTGAAACCTGGAGTCTTTTATCCCTATCGGTAACTACATCTTTTAAAGTGGCATCACCTTCATAACCAGAACCTGCTGCATAGATAGGTAATCCATTTTGCATAAGGTAAGATTCTACCAAAGATCTGGTATAACCTACGCCGCCACCGGTACGCTGTAAATAATGCGTGGCTCCGTGGCCCAGTACATTTTCAATTCCATAACTCTTATAAAAAAGAACTTCCTCTATATTTGCCAGGTTTTGAGAAATAAACATTTTCTGATAGTCTTCATACAAATTATATTTTCCGGCAACATTATTGGCATATTCCATGGCTTTACCCAAAAAATAATCAGCTTCAACCGAAATACTTCCGGCCGGATATGAAAAGTTGGGATGTTGAGATGATCCCGGCCAATTTGGGCCTCCGGGAACCCTTGCTGTACCCTGGTGGTATTTTAACCAGGTGCCTTCAAACAAAGCAACTCTGGAGGCTAATAATTGGGCCGCTGATTTCGAAATTCGGTTTTTTGAAACCCCATCCTGAAGTAAATCTATGGCTTTGGTAAGGTCTTCAAGAATAAAACGGGCAACTTCATTTCTGGGTTGTCGTTCACTGGCTAAAATAAGGCTCTCCAAATCATCTGGTAACACTTCCTTTATAATAGGAAAATCCCCAAATGCCTGTAGTTTATTAAAGTAAAACCAGGCTCTAAAAAAGTAGTTTTCCCCACGATATTGCTGTACTTGGGCGTTTTCATCATCTAAGGCATTTGCAGCGATACGTTTTTCTATAGTTTCAATAAAATAATTGGTTTCCCTAATATTTGAAAAATTCCAATCTTTTAAACCATTTCCGGCCGAAGAAGGTACTAGTTTATAATCCTTTAATAAATTCTCTTCTTCAAAAGGGCCAATTAAATCATCGCTATTCCTATCGGTAGCATAGAGTGAATTTCGACCGTATTCTGAGTTTACATCAAAGGAAGTGTAGAATTTATTAACAAAAAGTTCCAGGTCTGAAGGCTTATTAAAATAAGCTTCTTCAGATAGAAAATCTTCAGGTTCGCGTTCTAAATAATCTTCGCAGCTTTGTGTTAATATACTTGTGGCAAGTACAGTAAATACAAAAAATATTCTTTTCATCTGTTTATAATTTTAATCCCTATTTGGGAATTCATCACAGGGTAAAACTTCCCTGCGCGTTGCTATTTTTTTGCGTCCAGCATAGGCTGGATTCTTTTTCCTCATTATTTAAAAAGTCACATTTATTCCGGTTGAAAAAGTAGCAGACATAGGATATGTTTTTCCACTTCCATTAATCAGGTCCTGAATGCCCTCAGGGTCAAACATGCGTAAATTGGTATGGGTGTAAATATTCTCTCCGGAGATATATAACCTTAGATTTTGAAACCCCCAGCTTTTTAAAATTTGCTCTGGTAGGTTAAATCCTATTTGCACATTTTTTAACCTAATGTAAGAGGCATCCTGTAAGAAATGGGTTTGGGGCTTATAGTTTTTATCGCCAATAAAGGGGCGGGGATAATAAGCATCTAGATTTTCACCCAAATCGGCCCCAAAAGCTCTAAAGTAATCTAAATGGGAAGCATAAGGAGATACCTGCCATTGGTTGATTCCAGGATAGAAAGCACCACCTGATAATAGCACATCACGCTTGCCAACACCCTGCACAAAAGCCCTAAAATCGAATGCCTTGTACTGAAAACCTAAATTAACACCAAAGGTATATCTGGGCGTACTATTACCAATTCTGGTTAAATCGCCTCTATCGTCTAGTTTACGGGCACCAGCATTTACAAGGTTATCCCCATTTAAATCTTTATATTTCATATCGCCACCGGCCCAATTAGATCCGAAATTAGGTTTGTTTCCAGCCAACCATTCGTTCATTTCCAAATCGGATTGTGCGATTCCTGCCGATTCGTAACCCCATATCTCACCAATGGTTTTTCCTTTGTAGAACTGATCTCTACCATTCACCATAATAATCTTATCTGGGTTGCTATATTCGGTAACTTCAGATTGAACATCACTTAGTACGAAATTGGCGTTATAAGAAAAGTCTTCATTAATTCTGTCTTTCCATCCTACAGAAAGTTCCCAACCTTTCGAAACCAATTCGGCATTGTTTGTTCTTGGTACTACGGTTCCAAAAGTTCCCGGTTTAAGTGGGGCAGGGCCTACCATATCTTTGGTTTTTCTTTCAAAGATATCGGCAGAGGCCGTTAGGCGGTTATTAAATGCAGCTATATCAAAACCATAGTTGAAACTTATAATTTTTTCCCAGGTAATAGAACTACTGAAAGGCCTTGGAGCGTAAATAGAGGAGGGGACATTGTCGTTTACAATCCAGTTACCATTTTGGATGCTCATATTTTGGAAATAAGGATAGAAGCTATTGGTATTTTGGTTTCCTAACATACCCCATGATCCCCTAAGCTTTAGTTCTGAAACTTTTCGTCTAAAGTCTCGCCAAAATGCTTCTTTTGCAATATTCCATCCTGCAGAAAAAGAGGGGAAGTAACCCCAACGCTCGTCTGATGGGAAACGCGAAGCCCCGTCTGCCCTAAAGTTGGCTTCAACCAAATAGCGTTGTTTATAATCGTAGTTTATTCTTGAAAATACCCCAACGTTACTCCAGGTGCCTTTAGATTCGAAAAGATATTTTTCGCCGTTTTGAGATATAAAAGGAGTATCGTCAGACTCAATATTATCTGTACCTAACTGGGTGAAATGCGATTGATAAAGCTCACTTTGCGTTCCTAAAAGAAAGGTGAAGTTATGATCGCCAAGAGAAGTTTCGTAATCTGAATAGAAGTTAAAACCATAATAATTTACCTGGCCGTTATTCACCTGATAATAATTTTGACCAGGAGCGGTTATAGCGGTTATTCCCCAATCTCTTGTTTGGATATTTGGAGCATATCCAGAAAATACCGGGATGTATTCGCTTTCTCCTGTAGGTTGAATTACCGATATTTTGGCGATATGCTTGGTATCGTCGTGGTTTTCTATTCTGGAATTTACCTGTCCATAAATCTTCCAATCCTTAATTGGTTCGTAGGTTAACTGTAGCGTGTTGTAGAAATAATCGGTTTGTTCTTTAAACCTTCCGCCATCGGTAAGCTGTTGTACCATAGAGTTTTCCATGTATTCCCCATAAGGAGTAAAAAGCGGGCTTGTAGGAACAGACCTGGATAAGTTATGATAAAAACGTGACCCCTGAGCCGTTGGTCTATCCTGATTTTTACGCATGAATCTTGTGTTTAAGCTTAAATCGAATTTATCGCTTAGTTCTCCATTTATTTTGGCATTAAATGAAAAACGGTCAAACTTTTCATCAGAATAATGGAATATCCCTTCCTGTGTTAAAAAGTTCGCTGAGGTATAATAGGTTATTTTTTCACTACCTCCATTTACGCTTAAGTTATGTTCCTGCCCCAGGCTAAAGTCTTTTAAATGTATATCGTACCAATCTTCATCTCCATAAGCAGCTCTGTTTAGTGTCCAATTGGTTCCACTTGAGTTTGGTTCGGTACCAAAAGCTAAATCCCCATTTCTATAACTTTTAATAAGATCTATCCTGTTTTCATTATAAATGGGGTTTCTACCTGTATTCACATAAAGGTCGTTCAGCATATAGGCATATTCCAGAGAATTCATTCGTTCCGGAATATTTACAGGAACTTTATACCTAAAGTTGGTAGCATAGTTAATACGGGTTTTGCCTTCGCTTCCCTCTTTTGTAGTTACCAGTATTACTCCAAAAGGAGCACGAGACCCATAAATAGAAGCTGCTGCAGCATCTTTTAAGACCGAAATATTCTTAATATCATTAGGGTTAGTGGTATTTAGGTCACCTTCAATGCCATCAATAAGTATTAGTGGGCTACCGGAGGAGCCTTCGCCAATGGTACCTATACCTCTAATATTAATATCCAGGTTTCCATCTAATTCCCCTCCGGCATCTGTACTAATGTTTAAACCGGCAACCGCACCTTGTAAGGCCTTATCGGCATTTAATACCGGCCTGGATTCAAATACTTCTTCTCCAACCTGGCTTACAGCTCCTGTTAAATTTTCCTTTTTCTTTTTGCCAAAACCAACTACTACCACTTCCTCCAATTCGCTTTGCGATGTTTTCAAGGAAATATTTTGCACCACATCAGTTTGACTGTTTATGGGTGTAGATTGTGTTTCGAAAGAGATATAACTAAATACCAGCATAACATCCTGTGCAGCCGGAATATTGATGTTGTAATTTCCATCAAAATCGGTGCTGGTCCCATTATTAGTTCCTTTTTGTATAATGGTAACACCGGGTAATGGTATTCCTTCACTATCGGTAACTGTTCCTGAAACTTTAATTTTTTGATCTTGAGCATAGGAAAGCCCTATCAGGAAAAAACAGGCCATGGTAAGCCATAATTTTTTATTAAAATTCATCTTCAATATTTTATGGTTTTAAAGTGGCTGTCTGAAAAGTTCTTCAAATCGTCATCCTGAATTTATTTCAGGGTATAAAACATTGATAATCAAAATGTCTTAGGAGCTGAAACAAGTTCAGCTTGACGAAACTAGATATTATAGACAGCCTCTTTATTTATTTTTATTAATAGAATTTTCCGTCGTGCCCGTTTTGAGACGAGACATCAAAATTATCGTTGGTGTAAACCCGTATCCAATCCAGCTCCATAAAGGCTTCTTCGCCGGCAGCCATATTTGGCATTTCACCAGACCAACCACCTATACCGGGAGTTATAATCATCATCATCCCGGCCGGGTTGTCCCAGGGCCAGTCGTTATTGCCACCGTCTCCTTTTTTGTGTTCAAAATATTGGTACCCGTTAATACCCCCAATTATTTTATCATCTAAAACCTCCATCCAGAAAATGTTCCATTTGGTTTCATCTGGTAAGTTTACACTGGCAGTTTCGGCATTACCGGTCTTTGCAGAGAAGTTTTTAGTGTGCAGGGAGAAGTGAGCTTGATTTTTGAATGGACTTTCCATAAGGTCTATTTCTCCGTTATCTGGCCAAGGAATTCCCTGACCATCGTAGTTACTTTGTCCCATAAACCATAAAGCTTCATTAAATCCCTGGTGACCAGAAGATTTATATCTTACTTCAACTCGCATGTTGGTTGTAAACTTTACCCATTTCACACCACCCTGGTCGTAACGTTTACTATATAATGGTGCAGTTTCATATTCTGCAGCATCCCCATGAATATTTGTCGTAGGACTAGCTAATTTTCTGGTTTTAATTTTTAAAGTTCCATCTTTTACTACTTTCATATCACCATTAAAGACAGCATTTTGAATACCTCCTTTGGTATTAAAGTTCCAAAACCCGGTAGCATTATCTGTAAATTCATGGGCATTCCAAAATGTCCATTTTTCCTGAGATGGGTGCGCTACACCACGATCTAAGCCTATTTGAGCCGCGGTTTGAGAAGGAGCGCTATACACTAAAGATTCATCATTCATGGGGTGTAAACCTTGCTTAATAGCTATTTCAGTTTTTACTTCGGGATCGTCTGCTTTCTGAATTTCAATGACACCAGATACAGATTCAAAACTCATATTTTCGGTTGCGTTAACCTTAATCTTTATTGGAGTAGCCGTAGCCATTCCGCTTTCGTTCTCTATGATCACCAATCTCGAGTCTTTTGAAACTGCTTTCCAGGCAACATTAGATGAGGTAAGCTCTATTTCAAAAACCTGGTTTTTACCATCTATTTCTATAATGTTATTCTTTACAGCAATTTCTGAAGCGGTTTGCCCTAATTGTTCAATGCTATAGCTAGCCGTAACTTCTTCGTTAGGTTCTTTCCCTGAAAAACTAATTTCTATATTTCGTTTTTCGGTTGTTGTATTGGCCGGATATTCTACTGTTATTTTTTGAATATCTTCACTACCGGTTCCTCCGGAAGGATTTAATATTACCCCTTCTATATTAGAAGTAGCCTGCCAGTCTATATTTGAAGTAAGTGATACTTCCAGGCTTCCTTTGTTCGCTTCAACTGTTTTGTTAGAATTTTCTAAACTTAGTTTCGGCTCTATTTTTTCTTTTGCTTTTTGAGAAATTTTTAGCCATACTTTTTCTATGGCATTTTCATTGGCCAGCATAAAAGAAATAGAATCGGTTCTTATATTGTCGGTAGGGTTTTCTTTAAGACTTAATTTAATTTCGTGCTCCCCGGCATCACCACTTTCCGGATCTAAGCTGAGCCAGTTTGCGTCTTCAGCTTTGTTCGAAATCCATTTCTCCATAGCTTCCAGAGTAAATTCCAAATCGGTAGCTTCGGCAGCAACCTCAGTAAATTCCTGTGTAGAAATAGACAATTCCCTTCCACGTTGTTTAATTTCAAGGCTATCTTTAAATTCAAATGCGTTAAGGTACACCCATGTAGACCTATCGCCAACCGTATTGTTATCTTTAACCTGAATGGTAGCCTCGCCACTTCCGGTACCTTTGCTAGGTTGAATAGATACCCAATCCATATTAGACTCCTTTTCTATATTCCAGTAGGAATTAGTTTCAATATCAATCTTAAGGGAATCGGTTTTATTTTCCAGAATTCCCTCATCAAAATAACGAGTACTAAAATTGAAGAACGGTTCTCGAGATATAGAAGAATCTTTATCGTCGCTACTACAGGCTAGAAAGAAACTACCCGAAATTCCGAGACAAATAATTAACTTAAATGGTAATTGTAATTTCATACTTTTTGAAATTTTGTTATTAAATCAATTTTTTAAAACCAAATGGTTCTATTTTTTGAGAGCATTTATAAGAAGAAGAGAAAACCTAAAAAATCCTTATACACTAAATCGTTTTCGTTTCTTAATAATGATCAATTACTTGACGAATATAGCAGTATGTTAAATATGTTATAGATTTTAAGGGGGTACTTTTGGGTTACATTAATATTACTTTTGGGTTAATAAGTTTTGTTTAAGGTTTTGTAAATCAAAAACTTAATGATTGTTCAGAGTGTGATATCTATTTAAATCCTTTGTTAATAGGTTACATTCATTTATTAGGTAAATTGCTTTTTTAGATTTATTACTCTAAAGTCAGGGAGGTATAGAAGAAAAAATAGCTTTTGTGGTTTTGGAAGTAGAATGAACAAAAGTTTGCTCAGATGAAATGTCGGGGCTAATGTTATAATCGGAGGTAAGAAATGTATAAGATGTGAAGGATACCTATCTAGAATGCCTGGAGAGATTCGAATTTTATATTTGTGGAATATTGAAGGGTAATATGTTTTATGAATTAAGAACTAAATTAACTCGTAGTAAGCCAAAGAGGCGTTTAATAAATAGATTTTTGATTTATGAGGTATACCAGAAGTCACGATAACTATTGGGATAAACCTCGATTATCGCGTAAAAACCTGAATTTTCTATTATAGAAGAGACGTGGTATTGGCAGATAATTGTGAAATAGTAAAAATTGCTCTTATGTGGAGATAGGATTTCTTGACAGTGTATAAATTTTAAGTCTTGCTTTTTGAGAAGTAGCGGTATAAAAAGAGGCTGCCTAAACTTAATTTAGACAGCCTCTTTTACAGATTGTACATAAGAAGATCACAGCTTATGATTAATCCCTAATGTTATGATTTAAAACGCTGCACCTGAGCCGGCATTTAAAGACCAACCTGGATTTTGATAAATTACGGAACTGCCTGAAGTTTCGGTTATCAAAAAGTGTTCAACGGCAATGGGTTGCAAGTAGTGAGCATAGGCCCATGAATATCCTTCACTTACAGGGTTACCCGAGCCTAAATTTATTCGGTAGGGCATAAGGTAATCACTTTCTTCACTACTTGAAACATTAGGAACCCCCGGGTCCCCCGGTTCAATTAGTGTAGAATTACCTTCGTCGTCTACATACCATTCCTGCATTGGCCCCCACAATTTAAACCCTTCAATAATGTGTGGATTTTCTTTTAGTTGGTCCAGGGCTCTCCATCGTTTAAGATCGAATAAGCGCATTCCTTCTGCAATTAATTCACCACGTCTCTCTCTTCTAATATTATAAAGAACTGGGTCATCTAGTAATTGTCCTGTAGAGTAGGCGGCAAAATCATTTTCGGCTTCTTTAGAAATATCTGTAGCAGCTACGGTTATCGAGAAATCTGGTTCTATACCGGCTCTTTCACGAATAGCTTTCCAGTATCCGGCTGCCTTGGTATTTAGGCTACCTTCTTTTAAATAGGAAGCTTCAATATAATTTAAGTAAGCTTCAGTAGCTCTAAAAACAATACTTCCTGTAGAACCGCTGTTTCCTTCGACATTATTTTGAAGATAGGAAAAACCTTTTTTAATTGGGTAACCGGTAACATCTTTGGTTTCCTGTAAACCTGTTATTTCAGGTTTTTGTATAAGAAGAGGGTCCCCATTGGTGGCGGTGGCATCGGTAAGCCTAAGTTCTCCTGGCGCTTTCATAAAAAGCTGAAGCCTTAAGTCGCGATTTTCTTTTACATCTTCAATATAATCATCGCCGGCATATCCCGAACCATCAGCATAAATTGGTAAGCCATTTCTCATTATGAAGTTATCTACAAAACTTCTTGTATATCCCGAGTTACCTCCATTTTGGTTTAAATAATGATTAACGTTATGATTAATACCTATACTTGGGTCGTAATCTCTCCATAATAACACTTCCTGGTATTGCCCTGGATTTTCAGATCCAAACATGGTAAAATATGGATTGTTGGAGCTATTAAATGCAATGTCTTCTGCCGGAATATTTGGGGTTAAAGAAATAGCATCTGCTACGTTCGCTGATGCTTCCATCGCCTGTGAAAGAAAAAAGTCTATTTCAGCGTCAATATCTATACTAAAACCATCAATTTGTCCTGCGCCCGGCCAACCATCGCCGCCCGGAACAAAAGGGGTGCCTTTATGATAGGTAAGCCAACTTCCTTCGTGCAATGCCACACGGGATTTGAAGAGGTAGGCTGCGTGTCTGGAAATTCTGTTTTTACCGTGTGGCGGCTCATTTTGCAATAGCTCTATGGCCTTGTCTAAATCAGAAAGGATAAACCTTGCAACTTCATTTCTTGGTTTACGTTTTGATTCAGCAATAAGCTGCTCTAAATTATCTTCAAGCGTATTTTTTACAATAGGAAAATCGCCAACTTCCTTAACTTTTTGAAAATACTCATAAGCTCTTAAAAAGTAGGCTTCACCTACGTAATGTGCAATATTGCCAGGGTTACCTTTAATTTCATCTGCTTCAAATTTTGGTACTGCGTTTTCCAAAAAATAATTTAGTTGCCGAATGTTTCCAAAGTTCCAGGCCCCGCCAGATTGTGGTACGCGCCACTCACCGGGAGCCCAAATTCTACTATAACCAGAGGTAGCCTGGTTGTCGGTATGATTATCCCTACCAAAAGTTCCAATATTCCAACCACCATGAGTAGGGAAATTATACCTCGCAATGGTATAAGCAGCCAGGTCGGCTTCTCTGTTTAAATAATCGTTTGGTGTAACATCAGAGAGTGGTTCTCTGTCCAAAAAATTATCAACTTCGCAACTTGTCATAAAAACAACTGCGAATAATAAACAAACTGATTTTATATATTTTTTTGATTTCATATTTATTACTGATTAAAAGTTAACATTGAGTCCTACTGAAAGCACTTGTGAGTAAGGATAGGTTTTTCCATCGCTCCAACCTCCTAATCCAACAGATTCAGGATCAAAAATATCTATCATGTTAGAGAGGGTAAGCAAGTTTTCTCCAGAGACATATACTCTAACTCTCGAGTCGTTAAACGAATTAAAAGAATAACCAAGTTGTACATTTTTTAATCTTATATAAGAGGCATCCTGGATATAACGAGATTGAGTTTGTTGGTTTTTACCACTTCCAAAAATTGGTCTTGGATAGTATGAGTCCAGGTTAACATCGGCTAAGCCAGCCTGAACCATCTGCGAGTCTTCATTTCTAAAATAATCAAGATGCTCATTGAAACCTGCAGACTGCCACATTCCTCCGTTGGCACCCCAAAAGTAAGGGCCGTTTGGCATATAATCCCTTTTGCCAAAGCCTTCCATAAATACTCTAAAATCAAAACCTTTGTAGTCACCATTTAAATCAAGCCCAAACCTGTAGCGAGGCGTAGAATTGCCCAAAATAGTTAAGTCGCCTGTGTCGCCCAATGTACCACTACCAGAATTTACTTCTCCGTCTCCATTTAAATCGGCATACATAATATCCCCGGCTTCCCAGTTACTACCAAGTTGACTTTGGCTGGTATTGGCTAAGTGATTTTGCATTTCTTCATCGGTTTTTGCAATTCCAAGCGTGGTGTAACCCCAAATTTCGCCCATTTTTCTACCGTTGTACCAATCCCAGATATTATTTGTAGGGTTTGGATAGCTTACTACTTTTTGTTGAGAATCAGAAAGAACTCCTCTAACGCTATAATTAAAATCACCAATCTTATCTCTCCAGTTAAGTTCTAATTCAAAACCATAAGACTCCATATCGGCATTGTTAATTCGCGGTACGGCAGTTCCCAGAATAGCAGGTAGTTCAGGTGCCGGGCCTACCATATCTATGGTTTTTCTGTTGAAATATTCAGCACTTAGATTCAACCTGTTTTTTAATAGTGCCATATCCAGCCCTACATTCCAACTTGTTACTCGTTCCCAGGTTAATAAAGAGCTAACCAGGCCTGGAGCACTTGCGGTGTTTGGTCTTTCGCCGTTTAATAACCAGCTACCATTGGCCGTACCTACTGGCATAGATTGATAGAACGGGTACCAATTATTGGTGTTTTGATTTCCTAATTCGCCATATGAGCCTCTTAACTTAAAAAGTTGAATGGTTTTCTTCCATTTCCAAAAGTCTTCTTTTGCAACATTCCAACCGGCAGAGATAGATGGAAAAAGGTTCCAACGTTTGTCATTTATAAATCTTGAAGATCCGTCATACCTGGCATTTAATTCTAATAAATATTTTTCTCTAAAGTTATAGTTTAACCTTCCAAAAAATCCGGCTACAGACCAATGTTGGTACTGTCCTTCTGTAGCTCTACTTTCGTCTGTAGCGGTGTTTATCGTAGGTAAGTCGGGAGTGATCAATCCACTTCTTGATGCGCCTATGGTTCTATATTTAGTGACTTCAGAGTTAAAACCGGCCATCACTTTAAAATTATGATCTTCATTTAAATCAAAAGCGTAATCTGAATAAATATTTGTACTGAAATAATCTTCTTTTCTATTGTATTCGTATACAGAACTGTACCCGGGAGAATTCCATCCTACCGGAACTGGATATGGATTCCCGGCAACATCATAGCCGTATGCAGGTAAAACTTCTGCATGGTTATTAATATTGGTGATTTTATAATTCCCAATAGCGTAAATATTCCAGCCTTCAAGCGGAGTAATTGTGAACTGTCCCTGCATAAATAATTTATCTGTGAGATTATCGGTTCTTCCTCCATCTTCTAACTGAATTATTTCTCCAGAGGAATCAGTAAAATATCCATTAGGATCCCTTACAGGAACAGTAGGCCATCTACGGGCAATATTATGATAGAAAAGACCACCTTGCTGGGTAGGTTTATTATAGTTTTTTCTTGAAAAACGAGTACTATAATTAAACTTGACGTGTTTTGATATTTCGGTACTCAATTTTCCCGTAAAATCATATTCATCTAGCCTGTCTTCACCATACGCTAATAAACCACCTTGATCTACCAATCTTGCTGAAGTGTAATATGTTGTGTTTTCAGAACCTCCGCTAAGGCTTAAGTTGTGTTCCTGGGAAAAGGCAAAATCTTTGTAAAGTTCATCAAACCAATCTGTATTAGCATTGGATCCGGTATAATATTGGTATCTGTCTCCGGCCGCATTTGGTACTGTTCCATAATCTATTTCTCCTGCCTGATATTGAACAATTCTGTCAATAACTTCTTGAGAAAAAGGAGGAGCCTGTCCTGAATTGCCGGCAGCCTCATTCCAATATAAAGCAAATGTATGAGAGTCCATCATTTCTGGAACTTGTATGGGCGAAGTGAACCTGAAATTGTTTGAGTAGGTTATTCTGGGTGCACCAGATTGCCCTTCTTTAGTGGTTACTAAAATAACACCAAAGGCCGCCCTGGAGCCATAAACTGCTGATGCAGCAGCGTCTTTTAAAACAGTGATCGACTCTATATTTTGTGGGTTAATTGCGTCTAACGATGCTTCCATCCCGTCTACTAAAACCAAAGGAGCAGAATTAGATCCCGAACCAATAGTACCGGCCCCTCGTATATTAAAATTAAGTCCGGAGTTTAATTCTCCCCCAAGACCTGAAGTTTGAAAATTTAGACCCGGTACAACTCCCTGAAGCATCTGACTTACTTTTGGAACAGGTCTTGACTGTAATACATCCGAGTCAACTGTGGTCACGGCTCCGGTAAGGTTAGCTTTTTTCTGGGTACCGTATCCTACCACCACCACTTCTTGTAGTGCAGCGGCTTCTGTTTGCAGTTGTATGTTTAGGTTGGTTCTGCCTTCTACAGGAACTTCTTTAGTAGCATATCCAATATAAGAAATATTTAAAATTGCATTAGCAGGGACTTCAATACTAAATTCACCGTCAAAGTTGGTCATAACCCCATTGCTGGTTCCTTTTTGTATAATGTTTGCGCTTGGAATAGGTATTCCGGTTTCAGTTTCGGTCACTATACCTTTAACTGTTATGGATTCTTGCGCGAATAAAAACGATTGGCATGATAGGAGTATCATGCAAAAAGTAAAAATTTTTTTCATCATTTAATTTTTATTGGTTTGTAGTTAGTTAACTCTTTTTTTATAGAGTTGGTAAAGTTTTAATAGCTCGAGGTTTGTTTACATATTTGTCTGGTTTTGTTTGTGAAAAAATGACTGGTTTTAAGATTAGAAAAGAGATTTTGAAGGTGTTTTTTGCTTCTAAATGCTAAATATTTTAACGAGATCGTTTTCGTACATAACAATTTCTTAACGAAATTATAAATATGTTAAATAATTTTATACTTTGCAGGAGTACATTTGGGTTACATTAATATTACTTTTAGGTTATCGTATATTTTTAAGTATCTGTAAATAAGTGTGATATGATTTTTATTGATTTTTTGCTTTTTAAAAAAATATTCTTGAAAGGGTACATTTTGAAAATGTTAAGACTTTTATTGCTTCTCATCTTATTCTTTTCTAATCTAATGATAATGTATGCCCAGGAACCTGTTTTACAGTTTAAACATTTAGATATAAGCGATGGGTTTTCTGATAATAGAATAAACCGCGTGGTACAGGATGGGAATGGGGTTATTTGGGCAGCTACAAGGTTGGGTATAAACAGGTATGATGGTGAAAAAATAAGAACCTATATTTTAGGCGAGAATATTTCAATTTTTGATTTGCAGGTTGTGGATAATTCCAAAATACTGTTAGCTACCAGTAGGGGGCTCTATACCTATAAAAGGGAAGACGATCGTTTTGAATATTATGATGCAGAAGGAATTACAATTAAAAAGAACCAGGCAATCTTTAGTATCTCAACTAGCGATTCCCTTGATTTTTGGATTGGGGGGAGTGGAGATCAGCTTTATTATGTAAAGGACACCGAAAATATAATCCATTTTGATGCATATAAGCTTAATAAGAATTTTCCCAATACTATTTTAACTTCTTTATTACAGGTAGATAATAACAATTTATGGATAGGTACTAGCAGCGGCGAAGTTTGGCATTTTAACGTTAAAGAAAATGAATTAAAGCCATTACCCAAATTGAATAACTCTTTTGCTGTAAATGATCTTGCTTTAGACAGCCTTTCACAGCTATGGATCGCAACTGGCGGAAATGGACTTTTTAAATATAATTTAAAGTCTGAAACGCTCGAGCATTACAGAGCCAATTCAAAGGAAGGGGAGAGCGTAAACAACAATATCGTACTTGCTTTATACAAGGGGGAAAACCATAGAATTTATATTGGCACCGATGGCGGAGGAATCAATTTATACCAGCCTCAACAGGATAACTTTATTTATTTAAAACAGAAACCGGGAGAATGGGGGCTAAGTGATAATTCAGTTATTTGCTTCGGAAAAGGCTTACATAATACAGTTTTGGCCGGTACAGTACACGGTGGAATTAGCTATTTTAAGGATAGGATTAAGGTATATAATGTTCCTCCAGAAGAACTGGCATTCGGTAAGGATAAACAGGGATCTAGAATATTGGAAGATTCAGAAGATATGCTTTGGATATCAGCAGGAAGAAATGGATTACGAAAATATAACCCCAGAACGGGAGACCTGGAAATTTTTATAGATGATAGGGAAAACGAGAATGATTTAAGTGGAGACATTGTTTTATCTATGAAAGAAGATAAGGAAAGGAGAATATGGGTAGGTACGCTTAGGGGAGGTTTAAATGTCTACGATAAAAAGAAAAAAGCATTTTTAACTTTTCCCGAACAAAAAGAATTAAAGTCTATTTATGCAGTTGAGGAAGATACAAAGAATAGAATGTGGGTTGGTACTGGAAACGGTATTTTTATTTTTAATAGAGACCTGGAGGTTTTAAAAAAAATAAATACTTCCAATTCAAAGGGTTTAAGCGACAATACGGTTATTAGTATTTATAAAGATGCTAAAGGCGAAATGTGGGTAGGAACACAAAACGGACTTAATCTTCTATCGGCAAAGGGGGAGCATCTACAAGTATTTAAGTTTTCAAAATCTGATAGTACAAGTTTAAGCTCTAATCATATTCTATCCATAAATGAAGGCCCTGACTTATCGGTTTATGTAGGGACTTATGGTTTCGGATTAAATAGGTATTCCAGAAGAAATAAAACCTTTGAAAGAATTGGAGAGCAAGAAGGTTTACAGGGAAAAATAGTTAGAGGTATTCTTACAGATGAACATAAAAATGTATGGCTTAGTACTAATCTTGGTTTAAGTAGAATAAAAGATAGCGTTATAAGAAATTTTGGAATACAGGAAGGAATTCCACCATTTCATGGAGGGCAGGCAAGTTATAGTAGCACTGGCCGTATTTATTTTGCTGGAAATGAGGGTTTATCATATTTTAATCCTGAAAGTATGGAAGATGAAATATCTAAACCACAGGTTTTCTTCACCAGTTTTACAATAGTTGAAGAAGATGGGATAAGAGAGATTGATCCTGCCGTTTTTAGACATAATAAAGAAGCCGGCGTTTTAAGGCTTAAGCCAGGTTATAGTCTTTTTACTGTTAATTTTTCCAGTTCTAATTACTTTGATCAGGAAGGCACTGAATATTTCTATAAGTTAGAGGGCTCCAATAACCAATGGCATTCATTAAATAAACGCAAATCACTTACTTTTTCTAATCTTGCTCCGGGAGATTACACATTACACGTAGCTGCACGAACAGATACAGGTGAGCTATCACAGGAAGAAGCCAATATTCAAATTAAAGTTTTGCCTTCTTTTTTTCAAAGGCGTTTAGTACAGGTCTTATTGGTGCTTTTTATTGGATTAATAATACTTTTTATTGCACAATGGCGTCATAGAAATATTATTAAACAAAGAGATAAGCTTAAAAAAATAGTTGCACTTAGGACCAAAGAAGTTGAAAAAGAAAAAGACAGAGCCTATAAAAATGAACTTGATTTATTGGAAACCGAAAGGCAAAACGAACTGCTTAAACAAAAAAGGCTTAGTGATGAATTACATTTTAAAACCGAAGAACTTACCAACAGTACACTTAGAACTGTACATAAAAACAATTTATTGGTAGAAATAAAAGAAAAGTTTGTCGCCGAAGAAAAAAAAGACCCCCAGAATAAAGAATTTCTTAAAAATATTATCGAGAAAATAGAAGATAGTCTTGCCATAGATACCGAGTGGAAACAATTTTACCACATTTTTAACCAGGTGCACCCGGGATTTATACCAAGTTTAAAAGAAGAGAATCCCTCGCTTACCGATAGGGAGTTACGACTGTGTGCCCTCATAAAATTAAACTTTCCTTCGCAGCAAATAGCTACTTTGTTTGGGATCTCCTTAAACTCTATAAAAGTTGCCCGGCATCGGTTAAGAAAAAAACTGAATATGGAAGAAGGTAGCTCTTTTGAAGAATTTTTTGAGTCGAAGGGGCTTTAGTGCTTAGCCTTGTCTTTAAATTGAAAAGTTTTTCAGAAAGGTTTCAATCGATTTTTTGCGTGGTTTTTTGCTCAATATTAATGATGTAAACAATCAGGTTGAAAAGAGATAAAATTATAGGGTTGAATCTTTTATAAAGAAACTATTTTCTAGTATTAAATGGGGGATTTCCCCAGTGGTATTTGAGGTTTATTAGCTGTAAATTAAGGATGAATTTTAGTTAGGATTTATTTTATAAAGTATGATACAAAATTACTTTAAGAGTAAAAGATAGAAATTTTACAATCTCAAAATCTCAAAATATTCTAAAAATACTCACTTTATAACAATAGCCTATAAAAAGTTTTTAAGTCTAACTTAATTTCTGTGCTATGAACCCTTTCAATATATTTATCGAAAATTATAAGACTGCTACGGCCGGTTTTCCAATTTTAGCTAAAATTTTCATTTTGCTAATTCTTGCCTGGATTGTAATTGCTGCTATTTTTGCAGTTTTGGGAACATTAAACCTTATATTTTAAAGCTAAAGATATAGTATATAGCTTGCGTACCAGAAGACAGGCTTACTATGTATATTTTTCTGGCCTTAGTGCCTTCGTGAAAACCTGTATTCCCAATTATAGGTTTTTTAGCTTTGGGAATGCTTATCCCTAAATTTTTTTAAACCTACGGCTTGCCCATTTAACCTAAGCCTATATTCCATATTTTAAATTATAAACAACTATTTTTTAGGCTTATATCAAATTTTGAATGTTTCATTACCAAAAAAACACACCTTGTATCATTACTAGCTATTTCACATAGATTGCATCTTAACTTTAGGATATAATTAAAAACAAGCTTGTACCTAAACTGTTTATAAATCCTAAAATTAATTGTTATGAAAACACTAATCGTTATTTTGATGCTTGTGAGCTTTAGCTTTAATAGCCACGCACAGCTAATTACAGAACTAGAAGAAACAAGAATAGACTATTCACCTCTTATTTATATAGAAACTAATAATCCTGATGAATATCTTTATAAAATAAAGGATGATCACACTATTGATTTTTTGAAAAACCCTATGGCATTTATGGAATCTTACTTTGATATCTCTCAATTTATAGAGCAGGTAAGGTATAAAGATTACGATTCTTATTTAGTGCGTTTTTCCACAGATAAAGGATTTCTTGAAGCAAACTACTCTAAAGATGGAGCGTTAAAGCGAACAAGGCAGCATTTTAAAAATATTGCGTTGCCTCTTGCGGTTAGAAATGAGTTGTGGAGGCAAACCAAGGGCTGGAGCATGGTTAAGAATTCTTATGTGGCCAAAGGTAATGGCCGTTTATTAGATAAAGAGCTTTACCGAATTAAAGTGGTGCAAAATGACAAAACTAAAATTATTAAAATTGATCCCAAAGAGTTGAATAAAGAGCCTGTTGCAGGTATGTAAGGGCTTTCAACCTATTCGATAATCCAGGCTTTATGTCCTTAAAACTTGTCTTCAATACAAAAAATCCATGTAATGCCTAAAAGGCTTGTTAGAAGGAAATAGCTGGAATAATGCCTGTAAAGTTATGATTTGGTTAAATAGAAAACTAAAAATCCTTTACAGGCATTTGCTATGTGTTTACTCTATATTCTTAATATTATACTCTTATACCTGCAGGTTTACTTTATAGCACATATTAGTTAGTTTACATCAAAATATAAAATACCTACAGCTAGAAATGTTCGTTTTACTGCATCAAAATATTTGTTTTCAGATGTTTATATGTTGGAAAATCGGGGTCATCAGGAAAAATATTTATAAATTACATAGGTAAAGCCTTTAATGTAAAAATTATGAAAGCACTTATAGTAGATGACGAAGAACTGGCAAGAAAAAGAGTGCTTAACCTGCTTGCCGAAGTAGAGGAAATTCAGGTTTTGGGAGAATGCACAAACGGGAAGTCTGCTATAACACAAATTAATAAACTCAAACCAGAATTAGTTTTTCTTGATATTAATATGAAAGATATGAATGGTTTTGAAGTATTAAATAAGCTTCGTGTAATCCCCAAACCTGTAGTTGTTTTTGTAACTGCTTATGATAATTATGCCACAAAGGCTTTTGATGTAGATGCGTTCGACTTTCTCTTAAAACCATTTAGGGACGAGCGTTTTTTTAAAACCATAAAAAAGGTATTGCATATTTCGAAAAATGAAGCCCAGGAAAATTTTGAGAAACGTTTACAAACTTTGTTTGAAGTTTATAAAAAAGACCAGGCGAATACGAGTATTCCATTAAAATTGCCGGTAAGGCAGGGCAATAAAACAATTTTGTTAAAGCCCGAAGATATCAGTTATATATGCGCTTCCGGCTATTATGCCGAAATTTTCTCTAAAGACAACAAATATGTTCTTCGGGAGTCTTTAAATAACCTGAACGATTTTTTTAAAGACCATGCTTTTTTTAGAATTCATAGATCAGTAATTGTTAATCTAAATCATATCAAGGAGATTGTACATTCAGATTTTTCTGAAGTAGACGTAAGGATGAAAGACGATAAACTATTACGCATAAGTAAATCTCATAAAAAAGAATTATTCGAAAAACTTGGAATTTAAATACTTTGCTATGAGCCTTTCAACATTTAAAAATAAATATATAGATGGCAAGCTTATTTTGCTCTTAGCTGCATTTTATACTTTATTTAATTTTGTCTATTTGGGTAAATTGGCCTACATGCGTGCTTTTGTTTACAAAGAAATTGTGGAGTCCTGGCATAACATTATAGTTCACAACCTTCTTATGGATTGGTTTATAGTTATGGTTTATATGACTTTAATAGCCATAAGTACTAAACGTTTATTAGATAAAAATTACTCCTGGATAAAGATTTTTTTGCTTCATACCTTGTTTTCAATTTTAATAGGATTTGTAATTAGGTTTTTTTTCGACCTCTATGGAATTATATTGGGGCGCATGAGTTTTGCCGATTATAGCTTAAAGGCAAGTATAGACCGAATGATATTTGTAATAGATCTTAATTTCCTGATCTATTTTGCAATGATTTTTATTATTTACACCTATTACTATTTAAAGCAAGTTAAGGAAACCCAAAAACAAAAGGCATTGTTAGAGTCTCAGCTTACCAATACACGAATGAAAATGTTGTCTTCTCAACTCCAGCCACACTTTTTGTTCAACACTTTAAATTCAATTTCGGTATTGGTAGAGATGGATGCCAAAAAGGCTCAGGATACTATTGCAGATTTAAGCGATTTACTTCGGGAAATTTTATATAGCGGCGATAATTATAAAGTAACTTTAAAAAAGGAATTGAGAATGTTAGAATATTATTTGAACATTCTTATGCTAAGGTTTTCAGATCATTTAACCATTGAAAAAAAGATAGATGAAAAGCTCTTAGATCATTTAGTACCGTCTTTGCTCCTGCAACCTATAATAGAGAATTCTGTAAGGCACGGTTATTCATACCATAATACACATTTAAAAATTGTAATTAAGGTATTTAAAGAAAAAAACTACCTGGTACTTAGTGTTTATAATAATGGTAAGGCACTAACCAAAAAACAAGAAGCACTATTGGATAAAGGGATAGGGATTTCTAATACCCGGGATCGTTTAAAAACACTTTATGGAAAAAAGGCAACTTTTAAAATTCAAAATAAAAATTCAGGCGTGGAAACCTTAATTAGAATTCCGTTTTCCAAAACCTGATTTTAATTTTATGAGCGCCAGGTATGGTAGTCTCAAAAAGTAAAGATAGGTTTAACTATTTTTTAAAGCTTGGTTTTCAGAGCTTAACCTGAATTTCATTAATTTAAGCAAAGATTTTAAAAAATAATAATTATGAAAAAAATACTCTTTTTAACCGGAGATTTTGCCGAGGATTACGAAACCATGGTGCCTTTTCAAATGTTGGTAATGCTTGGATATAATGTTCATACTGTTTGCCCGGAAAAGAAAATAGGGGATAAGGTAAAAACCGCTATTCACGATTTTGAAGGAGACCAAACTTACACTGAAAAGCCAGGCCATTTATTTGAGCTTAACTATAATTTTGATGATATAAATATAGAGGATTACGCGGGACTTGTAATGGCAGGTGGTCGCGCTCCAGAATATCTTAGGTTGAATAAAAAGGTAATAGAATACACCAAGTATTTTTTTGAAAAAGATAAGCCAGTTGCAGCCATTTGTCACGCTATTCAAATTCTTACAGTGGCAAATGTTTTAAAAGGAAGAACGCTTACAGCATATCCAACTATAGGGCCTGAAATTGAATTGGTAGGAGGTACGTATAAAGAAGTTGATCCTACTGAAGCAGTAGTAGATGGTAATTTAGTGACATCGCCTGCCTGGCCGGGGCATTCGGCTTTTATTAGGGAGTTTGTAAAACTTCTGGGAGCTAAAATTGAGATTTAAATAGTTATTTTATATTCTCAAAGAACATCTAATTTAGTACGCTTATTTTCCAGCTGTAAATTCTCTGTATTGAAATACAATAAATGGCCTCTACTGTAGTATACTACCTATAGGGCCTTTTAAGTATTTATCTTAGATTCAATAAAGTTTTGAATGGTTTCAACAGGTGTTTTATAATTAAACCAATTGGTTTCCTTGTCTTTTTTAAACCAGGTTAATTGTCTTTTTGCAAATCTACGGGTGTTCTTTTTAATCTCTGAAATTGCAGTTTCCAGAGATTGGTTTCCTTCTAAATAAGCAAAAAGTTCTTTATAGCCAACCGTATTTAGAGCGTTTAATTCACGTTTTGGGAATAGGTTTTTAGCTTCTTCTATTAAACCTTCTTTTATCATAATATCTACCCGTTTGTTTATGCGGTCGTAGATGATATTACGGTCGGCATCAAGTCCTATGCTTATTGCGGTAAAATTACGGGTTTTCTTAGGTTGGTTTAGGTATGAGGAATAAGGTTTTTGGCTACTTATACAAACTTCCAGTGCCCTAATTAGGCGATGAGGATTTTCTATATCTACAATTTTAAAATAATCTGGATCCAGTTCCTGTAGTTTATTTTGTAAAGGAGTGAGGCCTTCTTTTTCAAATTTTAGGTTCAAATCTTTTCTAATTTCTGAAGAAACCTCGGGAAAATAATCTAAGCCTTCTAAAACACTTTTAGTGTAAAGGCCACTACCTCCCACCATAATTACGATATTTCGCTCCTTAAATAATTCATCTAACTTTTCAAGGGCTTCAGTCTCAAAATCTCCTACATTATAAGTGTCTTGAATAGAGATATGCTGAATAAAATGATGCTTAGCTGCTTCTAATTCCTCTTTCGAAGGAACGGCTGTACCAATGGTCATTTCTTTATAAAACTGCCTGGAATCTGCTGAAATTATTTCAGTAGCAAACCTATTTGCCAGTTCTATGGCCAAAGAGGTCTTACCAATGGCTGTGGGACCTACAATATTTAAAAGATAATTAGTGTTCATTAAGTGGCTTTCCGCAGTTATGGCAAAACTCGGCATTGTCTAAGTGTTTAGTTTCATTACAATGTGGGCAAGCCTGGGTGTTTTTAGGGATTTTACCTCTTTGCGAACGGGTAATTTCTGAAGTTACGATTCCTGTAGGAACTGCAATAATGCCATAACCTACTATCATTATAAATGATGCTATAAAACGACCCAGGGGGGTTATAGGATGAATATCTCCAAAACCCACTGTAGTAAGGGTTACAATAGCCCAATAAATGCTAAGGGGTATATTATCAAAACCGCCTTCTTCACCTTCAACTAAATGCATTACCGTACCCATTATAATACAGATTATAAGTACAGCAAATAAAAAAACAATAATTTTGGGCCTGCTATTACGCAGCGCCAGTAAAAGTCGGTTAGATTCACCTATATACCTGGTAACTTTTAGTACCCTAAATATTCTAAGTAACCTTAAAGCTCTAACAGCAAAAAGTAAATTGTGGCCTCCAAAAAGAAAGGCGAGATAGGTTGGTAGCGTTGAGAGTAAATCTACAATGCCGTAGAAACTAAAAATATAGTGTTTTGGTTTTTTTATAGAGATTATCCTAAGAATATATTCTACACTAAAAATAAAGGTGATAATCCACTCAGCTATATAGAAATGCCAGTAGTATTTTGTGTTAAGGGAGTCTACACTTTCTAGCATTACAAGCACTATACTTATGGCAATTACAACAAGTAAGGCTACATCAAAAAACTTTCCGGCCGGGGTGTCGGCTTCATAGATAATTTCGTGAAGCTTTGCTTTCCAGCCTGATTTTGGTTCTATTTTTGGCAAAAACTTAGTGATTTAGTAATTATTCAAATTTAAATAAATTAGTCAAGCCAGTCACTAATTTGGAGGTTATTTAGCCAATGGGTTTAGTGGAACTATTTTTAACCTGGAATTTCGGCGCAAATAGCTTTGGATAATGTGCTGGGAGTCCCGGTCGTTTTTCATGGGAGTAATTATAGACCTCACAATATCTATATTGTTAATTTGATGATTCAGGTTAAAATAGCCAATTCCCTTAAATTCACCATCTTCAACCAATAGAACGCTTTTTTCATCTACTTCGCGCCCACGATCTATAACAAGCATATTTTGATTCTTGTATGAGTGCTGGTCTATGAGGAGCTTAACTCTTTGATTATAAGTTTCAAAAGATTCTTCTTCAATGCAGGAACCTTTGCATTTTTCTATACTATAGTTAAAACAATTTCCAGTACCTTTTTCCAGATGGCAAAGACGGCGACAAAGCTCATATTCATCTACCCACTTTTCCAGGACATTTTTAGCCCTCTTTAATGAAGAAAAGCTGGTAATACTATTCTTTTTTCCCGCCCTTGCTATATATAGGTTTATATATCCATTTTCATTGGTAGAATGATAAAGTGCGTGACTAAAGATATTCTTTTTTAGCGCTTTGTTATATTTAGGCTTGTTTTGTTTTATCTCCCGGTTTTCCTTTAAAAGTGCGGCGAGTTCGTTCCCTGTAGCTTCATAGCTTACCGAAGTAACTTCGTTTTGCATTTGCCTTGCTTTGCGATGTTCGCTGGTAAAATGCTGGGTAACCCTTTTTTTGATGTTTTTACTTTTCCCAATATATATAATATCACCTTCGGCGTTATGAAAGTAATAAATACCTGTGATGCCGGGTAAGTCTTCCAAAATGTAAACCAGTCGCGTATCTACCTGCCTTTTAGGTTCTAACTTTACAGCGTCTTTTAAAATGTTTTTCTCTACGTCTTTGTCTAATAACATTTTGAAAAGCTTTACCGTAGCCTGGGCATCTCCGCTAGCTCTATGCCGGTCGCTTAATGGAATTCCCAAGGCCCTAACCAGTTTCCCCAGGCTGTAGGACTCCTGACCCGGAATAAGCTTTTTGGAAAGTTCAACCGTACAAAGCGACTTTCTTTCAAAATTAAAACCTAATCTTTTAAATTCGGTACGAAGTATACGATAGTCAAATTTTGAATTATGTGCTACTAAAACACAATCTTCGGTTATTTCTACAATGCGTTTAGCAACCTCATAAAATTTTGGGGCATTGCGAAGCATATCGTTGTTTATACCAGTGAGGTTAACCACAAAAGGCTGAATGGCTTTTTCAGGATTAACAAGGCTTATAAACTGGTCTACTATTTTTAAACCATCAAACTTATAAATAGCAATTTCGGTAATTCCTTCTTCGTTATATTTACCTCCGGTAGTTTCTATGTCTACAACTGCGTACAAAAAATATGCTTCTGTTTTAATTAATTTCTAGCTCCAAAAATATGGCTTCCTATGCGCACCATATTGCTTCCTGAATTTATGGCAATTTGGTAATCGCCGCTCATCCCCATGGAAAGTATTTTCATATCTGTATAGCGTTCCTTAAAATCTTTAAAAACCGATTTGAGGTGATCGAACTCTTTTTTTACCTGTGCCTCATCATCTGTAAAAGTAGCCATTCCCATGAGTCCTTTTACTTTTACATAATCTAGTTTTTTAAATTCATCTGAATCTAAAATCTCTTTAGCTTTTTCAGCCGAAATTCCATATTTGGTATCCTCTTCTGCAATTTTAATTTGCAACAGGCAATCTATGCACCGACCATTTTTGTCGGCTTCTTTATGAATTTCTTTCAATAATTTTAAACTATCTACTGCGTGGATTAAAGCCACATAGGGCGCCATGTATTTTACTTTGTTTCGCTGCACATGCCCCACCATATGCCATTTAATATCTTTAGGAAGTTTTTCCCATTTTTCTGTCATTTCCTGAATCTTATTCTCACCAAAATCTCTTTGGCCCGCTTCATAAGCTTCTAAAATATCGTCTACGGGCTTGGTTTTTGAGATAGCAATAAGCTTTACATCTTCGGGTAAATCTTCCTGAAACTTTTTTATGTTATCTGAAATGTTCATGCAACTATTTTTTGTTGATTTCAAACTCGTAAATGGTTAATCCGTTTAATAATTTGGGTTCAATATAAGTGCTTTTTGGTGGCATAGTTAAACCTTCATCTGCGGTTTCTTTAATTTCTTCTATACTTAACGGAAGCATTCCAAAACCTACGGCAAACTCTCCTTTATCTATACGGGTTTTAATTTCTATAAGATCATTTTTACCGTGAATATAAGAAATACGCTTATCATTTCTTAAATCCTGGATTCCTAAAATTGGCTGAAGCACTTTTTTATACAGAATGTAAGGGTCTAATTTACTTAAGGAATTATCAAATTCATAGTTTGTTTTGCGCAAATAAAGGGAATAAAATTCCCCATCTAAATACATATTAAAATGATGTTTTTGCATGGGTTTATAAACTTCCATACCGTGATTTTCAATTCGGAAATATTGATCTAACTCAATAAGGAACTCTTCTTTGGTATGCCCGTTTAAATCTGTTATTAACCTACTAAACTCATGAATCTTTAAATTGCTTTCTGAAATTAGATAGCTCATAAAATAGTTGTAAGCTTCTTTTCCCGTATGGTTCTCATTGGCCTTTTTGGACTCCTGGGCCAGCAAGTAGGAAGAGGCGCTTCTATGATGCCCATCGGCAATATACAGATGGGGCATTTTATCAAACTCTTCTTTAATTTGCGCTACTAAATTTTCCTCATCAATTTTCCATAAATAATGAATTTCCCGGTTGGCAGTGGCAAATTCATATTCGGCACGAGTTTTCATAACCTTGTTAATTACTTCATCTATCCTGGTGTTGTCCTTATAGGTTAAGAGTACCGGTTCGGTATTAAAGCCTACCACTTTAAGGTAATCTTTGAACATTGTCTCTCGGTGGGCAATGGTTTCTTCGTGTTTTTTAATAAGGTTATTTTGATAATCTTCAGCACTGGCGGCAGCAATAATTCCGCAGCAACTACTTTCCCTGCTTACTATTTTATAAAGATAATAGGCCGGTTTTTCATCTTTTATAAATGAATTTTCTTCTTTAAACTCTAAATAACGATTTTTTACCATTTCAAATCGCTGTCCACCGGTAATCTCGTGCTGGAATTTATAACCCGGATTTAAAATGTGTAAAAAAGAATAGGGATTATACTGTAAGATAGCCCTTATTTCAGCTTCGGTATAATCTTCAAAAGATTTTGTAGCTACAAGTCCGGCTTTTGCCCGTTGCGGTCTAACTGCTCTAAATGGAAGTATTTTGGTCAAAAGTAAATATTGAAATTCTGCTTATTTAATGGGGCTTAAATAAAATCTAAATTCGTCAAGCTAACCTACCCATCCGGTCTGGTGGGCCTGTTTTAGCTTGACGATTAAAAATTAATAGAAAACCCCATTAATTGGTTGCTTTATTTTATAATTATTTCCTCAAGAAATATTAGCACTTAGCTAAATTGTGAAGAAACTTTTTCGGCTTTTTTGCTTTCAGAATAATCATAAAAGCCTTCTCCCGATTTTACGCCAAGCTTTCCTGCCATTACCATATTGGTTAATAAAGGGCAGGGTGCATATTTTGGATTTTTAAAGCCATCATACATTACTTCCAGGATAGAATGGCAAACATCCAGGCCAATAAAATCGGCTAGTTGAAGTGGTCCCATGGGGTGTGCCATACCTAGTTTCATTACGGTATCAATTTCTTTAACTCCGGCAACATTATTGTAAAAAGTTTCAATAGCTTCGTTTATCATTGGCATTAAAATACGGTTGGCCACAAAACCCGGATAATCGTTTGCTTCAACAGGAACTTTATTTAAGCTTTCAGAAAGCTCCATGATGCTTTTAGTAACCTGGTCGCTGGTATTGTAACCGCGAATAATTTCAACCAATTTCATAATAGGGACCGGATTCATAAAGTGCATTCCAATAACACGTTCCGGGTTGGAAACTACCGATGCGATTTTTGTGATAGAAATTGAAGAAGTATTACTCGCTAAAATTGTTTTCGCCGAACAGTTTTCGTCTAATTGTTTAAAGATTTTAAGTTTAAGGCCCTCATTTTCTGTAGCAGCCTCTACAACAAGATCTATTTCTTTTACACCTTCAGCAATATCAGTGAATGTAGTGATGTTGTTAAGCGTTGCTTCTTTGGTGGCTTCGCTTATTTTTTCTTTAGAAACCATTCGGTCTAAATTCCCCGAAATAGTTTTCATTCCTTTATTTAGGTTTTCTTCAGAAATGTCTATAAGCTTTACCATATAGCCAAATTGGGCAAAGGTATGGGCTATTCCATTACCCATAGTGCCTGCTCCTATTACTGCAATATTCTTCATTTTGTGTGGTTTTATATGAATTGTAGTTTATTTTAAGCAACTAAAAATTTACTCGATAATTCGGGTTTATTCCAATAGTTATCGGAACTCCGACGCTTGCCTCGAAATCAAAAAACTTTGCATTTCATGCCTGCTTGGCTTGCCACGAACTAATTTACTTGCTAAAACTTTCAATTACTCCATTGGCAACCCGAAGGGCTTCGGCAGCCTGTTCTAGAGTTACTACCGGGGTAGTATTATTATGTATAGCATCGGCAAAGGTTTCTAACTCGTCTAATATGGCGTTGTTTGGGGAAACCTCAGGATTATCAAAATAGATTTGTTTTTTTACGCCTTCGGCATTTTGTAAGATCATAGCATAATCATCAGGTGTTTCCGGGGCATCCTTCATTTTTACAATTTCGCATTTCTTTTCCAGAAAGTCAACCGAAATATAAGCGTCTCGCTGAAAAAACCTTGATTTACGCATATTTTTCATTGAAATTCGGCTGGCGGTTAAATTGGCTACGCAACCGTTTTCAAATTCTATCCTGGCATTGGCAATATCGGGGGTATCGCTAATTACTGAAACCCCGCTGGCATTAATGTTTTTTACTTTAGATTTTACCACGCTTAGAACCGCATCAATATCATGGATCATTAAATCCAGAACCACGGGAACATCTGTTCCGCGAGGGTTAAATTCTGCAAGGCGGTGGGCTTCAATAAACATAGGGTTGTCAATTTTTGAAGCTACGGCCCTAAACGCCGGGTTAAAACGCTCTACATGCCCAACCTGGCCTTTTACACCATGTTTTTTTGCTAATGCAATAAGTTCTTCGGCTTCGGCAAAGGTATTGGTGATGGGTTTCTCTATAAAAAGGTGCTTCCCTATTGTAATGGTTTTTTTAGCTACTTCAAAATGGGAAAGGGTAGGAGTAACAACATCTACTACATCTACTGCTGCGATGAGGTCTTCTATGGTATCAAATTTTTTATAACCAAATTCCGCTGTGATCTTTTTAGCGTTTTCTGAGCTGGCATCATAGAAACCTACCAGTTCATACTTTTTAGATTGATTGAGTAATTTTAGATGTATTTTGCCAAGGTGTCCCGCACCAAGTACGCCAACTTTCAACATATTTTTTAGCATTTTTCACAAAAATAGTATTTTGATAGCAAATAGGTTAGCAATAAGGCGGTGAATCTCTCCCGATTTCAATTGGTAACTTTGACTTCTATTGAGTACTTTTGCACGTTAAACGAGAAATTAAGTGATTCAGGACAATTTTAGACATAAAGGAAAGAGGCAGCAATTGGTGAAAATCGTTAAGAAGAAGGGGATTACCGATAAAGCGGTTTTAGGTGCCATTGGGAAAATACCCAGACACTTGTTTATGGATAGTAGTTTTGAAGATCACGCATACCAGGACAAGGCTTTTCCTATTGCTGCAGACCAAACTATCTCACAACCTTATACGGTTGCATTTCAAACTGAAAAATTACAAATTGAAAAGGGTGAGAAGGTTTTGGAGATTGGAACAGGAAGTGGTTATCAAACCGCTGTTTTGTGTGAGTTGGGGGCCAGGGTTTATAGTATAGAACGTCAACGTGAGCTATACAGGAAAACAAAAATGTTCTTAAATAAAATAGGTTATCGTCCTAAACACCTAAGTTTTGGAGACGGCTACAAAGGAATGCCGGAATATGCACCTTTTGATAAAATTATAGTAACTGCGGGTGCTCCTTTTGTACCCAATGACCTTCTTGGGCAATTGAAGGTTGGGGGCAGAATGGTGATTCCGGTGGGAGAAGATGTACAAACGATGACGCTTTTTATAAGAAAATCTCCAACAGAATTTGATAAAACAGAGTTTGGACAGTTTAGATTTGTGCCCTTACTAGGAGATAAGAATTAATAGAGGTTTTTAAAAAGCTTTTCAATTTACCCTCATCCTAAATTCATTTTAGGATTTGAAATGACTTAATTTTTCCAGCTTAATAGATTCTGAAACGAGTTCAGTATGGCGTAGTAAACTACCTCGGGCCAAGCCCACGAGGCATTTGTTGAAAAACAATTTTTAATTTCGAGGCAAGCCTCGGGGTATTAACCTTTTGGCGTTACCAATAAAAAACTCCGGTTTAAAATATTTTAAACCGGAGTTTTGTGTTTAAGCTTTTTTGCTTATTTCTTTTTCTGTTGTTGCTTTTTTTGTTGTTCTGCCTGCTCCATCATTTCCTGCATTTTCCTGGCAAATTTACCTTGTTTTTTAGGTTTTTTCTTGTTCTCCTGGATTTTTGCGTGAATCTTATCTTCATCAATAATTACATACTTAATCACCAACATAATACCTATGGTAATAAGGTTAGAGGTAAAGTAGTACAATGAAAGTCCACTGGCATAGTTGTTAAAGAAGAACAACATCATTAGAGGAGACAGGTACATAATAAACTTCATATTGGGCATTCCCGGCTGTTGGGCCTGTTGCATACTCTGTCCAGTAGTCATCATCATATAAATAAAGATGGCAATAGATGCTAATATTGGGAATAAACTTACATGATCCCCGTAAAATGGTATATTAAACGGTAACTCAGCTATAGTATCATAGCTTGATAAATCGTCTGCCCATAAAAATCCTTTTTGTCTTAACTGGAATGCACTCGGGAAGAACTGGAACAAGGCATAGAAAACCGGAATTTGCATTAAAGCCGGTAAACAACCGCTCATTGGGCTGGCTCCTGCTTTACTATACAACTTCATAGTTTCCTGTTGTTTTTTCATTGCATTGTCCTTATACTTTTCGTTAATCTCATTAATTTCAGGACGTAAAACCTTCATTTTAGCCTGGGATAGATAAGATTTATAAGTAACAGGAGAGAGTACAATTCTCACTACAATGGTCATAACAATAATGGCGATACCGTAGCTTGGTAAAACTCCGCTTAAAAAAGCAAAAAACGGTATAAATACATATTTATTAATCCATCCAAAGATACCCCAGCCTAAGGGTACAACTTCATCCAGGTTACGGTCGTAATCGTTTAAGATCTTATAATCTGTTGGCCCGTAATACCAATTCATATTATAATTAAGTTCCCCGCCTTTTAATTCTAAAGGTAATTGTGCCGCAAAATCTTTGGTATAAACCGTGTCTATCTCTTCGTCTTCTACAAGGTTTTTAGAAACAAATTTTCCACGACTAAAAGGCGTGTCTGTTAATAAGATTGAAGAAAAGAAGTGTTGTTTAAAAGCTACATAGGTAATGTTCTCATCTTCCTGCTCTTCAAATTTACCGCTACCTAAATAATCATCGTTTCCATCATCATATTCGTAAATTAGGTCGGTGTAGCGATTTTCGTATGAAATACTTTTTGCGTGGCGGTAACCTTTTAGCTGCCAGTTCATGTTAATATCACGAGAACTGTTTAAAACGCCGTTTAAGCCCTGTGACCTTATGCTGAAGTCCAACATGTATTCGCCAGGCTTTAAAACATATCTATATTCCAGAAATTCGTTTTCTGAAACCTTAAGCTTCATAGAGATAATTTTATTATCTCCACTTTCGGTTACTTCAGGTTCAAAATAAAGGTTTTCGGTGTCTAATGTTCTTCCATCGGTAGTGGTGAAATTAATGTTGAAGGAGGCATTTCCATCCTTAATTAAATATACCGGGATAGAATCGAAGGTTTTGTAATTGGTTAACCTTGCTTCTGAAATATAACCACCTTTATTATCAATTTTAAGTTCTAAAACATCATTAGAAACTGTAGTGGTATTTTCTGTAGCCGATGGAAGGCTTGCCGAATAGCCAAAAGCACCTAAGCGTTCACGCGCCTGTGCAAGTGCGGTAGAATCTGTATTGGAACTTTGTAATTCTTGCTGTTGTTGTTCTGGTACCTGATTGGAGTTTTTGGTTTCGGGCGTTTCAACCTGTTCCGTTTCCTGCTGCGGATCTATTACTTCCTCTGAAGCACTATTGGTATATAACATCCAAATTAATATTCCACCAATAAGTATAAATCCAATTAAGGATTGAACATCAAATTTCTTTTCTTCCATGCTTTTCTAAACTATAACTTGCTTTTGGTCAATAAGTCGGCCATTATTTGTTTTATGCCAGACTGGCATTCTTTCTATTTTTTGAAAAATCGTAAGCTGCCTTAATAAATGCTATAAATAAAGGGTGCGGTGTTGCAACTGTACTTTTGTATTCGGGATGATATTGTACACCTACAAACCAGGGGTGATCCTTTAATTCTATAACTTCTACAAGGCCTGTTTCGGGATTAATTCCGGTACTAAGCATCCCTGATTTTTCCAGCTCTTCCTTGTATTTGTTGTTATATTCATAACGATGGCGATGCCTTTCTTTAATTTCGGTTTTACCGTAAGCTTGTTGTATTTTTGAGCCTTCGGTAAGTAGGCAATCCCAGGCACCAAGTCGCATAGTTCCTCCTTTATGAGTCACTTCTTTTTGCTCTTCCATGAGATCTATTACCGGATGTTTTGTACTGGGGTCCATTTCGGCAGAATTGGCAGTTTTTAACTTTAACACGTTTCTGGCAAATTCAATTACTGCCATTTGCATTCCCAGGCAAATACCTAAAAATGGTAATTTGTGTTCCCGCGCATACTTTACAGCATCAATTTTACCTTCTATACCACGCTCTCCAAAACCGGGAGCAACCAAAATTCCATCTAAGTTGGCAAATTTGTGATCTATGGTATTTTCATTGATAAATTCTGAATGTATGCTTTCAATATTTACTTTGACTTCATTTTCTGCACCTGCGTGAATAAATGCTTCCAAAATAGATTTATAGGAATCCTGAAGCTCTACATATTTGCCAATTAAACCAATGGTAATTTCGGCTTTAGGATTTTTATGTCTTTGCAAAAACTGGTTCCACCTATCTAAATTAGGTGCAACATCATCTGGTAAATGTAATTTCTTTAATGTTACGGTATCCAGGCCTTCTTTCAACATTAAATTAGGAACATCATAAATAGTAGCCGCATCAATACTTTGAATAACTGCTTCCTGTCTTACATTACAGAAAATAGCCAGTTTTCGCCGAATATCATCAGAAAGTTCGTGTTCGGTTCTGCAAACCAAAATGTCTGCTTTAAGTCCGCTTTCCATTAAAGTTTTTACACTGTGCTGCGTTGGTTTGGTTTTAAGCTCTCCGGCAGCAGCAAGGTAAGGCACCAGGGTGAGATGGATAATTAGAGCATTTTCATCTCCTAATTCCCATTTTAATTGGCGCACGGCTTCAATATAAGGTAAAGACTCAATATCGCCTACTGTACCTCCAATTTCAGTAATTACAATATCGTAATCTCCATTTTGCCCCAAAATTTGGATGCGGTCTTTTATCTCATTGGTAATATGTGGAACCACCTGTACGGTTTTTCCTAAAAATTCTCCGCGTCGTTCTTTTTCTATAACACTTTGGTAAATACGCCCGGTAGTAACATTGTTTGCCTGGGAAGTATTTACATTTAAAAAACGTTCGTAATGACCAAGGTCAAGATCTGTTTCTGCACCGTCTTCGGTAACATAGCATTCGCCATGTTCGTACGGGTTAAGTGTACCGGGATCTACGTTAATATAAGGGTCGAGTTTCTGAATCGTGGTTCTAAATCCGCGTGCTTGTAATAATTTTGCCAGTGAAGCTGCTATAATCCCTTTTCCAAGAGAAGAAGAAACGCCGCCGGTGACAAAAATATACTTGGTTTCGGCCATCTTTGAAGTGTTTGTTGCGTTGTTTTATTCAGGGCGCTAAATTACAAAGAAGAATAGAAAAGCCGATAATTTTAAACCTAATATTTTTAAAGTAAAAAGTAGCTAAATAACTATGGAAAATTTAAGGTTTTGGAAATTTTCTTCTAATATTCCTAAGTAATTGCTCCATTCCGTTAAGTTTAAGTTCAAAGACTTCACTCATTTGCTTTCCAAGCTTTCCTTCAGGAAAGCCTTTTTGACGATACCAAACCAAATAATATTCGGGAATATCGCTTAAATAATATCCTTTGTATTTTCCAAAATGCATTTTGGCGTGAGCAAGTTTTAAAAGCGATTTGTGATTAGGTTGAATATTCATTTATAAAGACTCCAGTAATGGTTGTAGTTCGGTAAATTTATTTTTGTTCAGGGGTTTTTCAATATATTTTATTACCGAATCATATTCCTTAGCCTTGTTTTTATCTATTGCGCTGGTACTTGAGGTAAGAATAATTATTTTATGTCTTTGTGCTTTAGATTTTAGATGGTCCAGAAACTCCCACCCATTCATTTCTGGCATATTTAAATCTAAAAAAATTAGTACATTTTGTTTTCCTCTTAGATAGGCCAATGCTTTTTCGGGGTTTGTGAAATCTAAAACATTTTTATTAAATCCTTCAATCTCTAAGAGTTTTCTTGTTATAAAATTTGCTATAGGTTGGTCATCTACCAGTATAATGGTACTCATAACGCTTTAGTTTTTAGTTGGTTGGTTTGGGGTGCTTTCATTTTAATAATCCCTTCTTAAGGAAGTGATTTTATTATTACCTTATTTATAATATCAATTTAATATTCGTTGTAAGGTAATCATAAATTCAATTTTTATAGAGAACCTAAGGAGACTTTGGGTGTACTCATATATTGATATAAAGTAATAAGATTTTTAGGCTTTAAAATGCTGTACAAATGAAACTAAAATTTTAATAGGTTGATTTGAATATATAGAATTATTTTCTTCAGCTTGTAAGGCCAAATAAAAATTTGAAACAGTAGTAATTAAAAACTATGAATTTAAAAAACTAGAATCAATATTGAAAAATTTTTTCGCCTAAAGTCCTACTGTCCCCGCCATATGGAGAATACTGAGATATAAACAAGTTCGGAAAGCTCAAAATTGCAAAAGGTTAAAATCTTGATAATTGTTAAGACATTAATAGTCTTGATTTTGGTTTTTTTTATCTTCCATATCTGAAAATTAACACTGATAAAAATCCATAACTATGCCTATAGTAGGTTCCATAATAAAAAGTCTTATAGATCTTCGCGATACAATTGTTTCTGAGCCGGAAGCGGAAGAGGCACAGCAGGAGGTGCTTGTTAAATTACTTAAAAAAGCGAAAGATACTCAGTTTGGGAAGCACTACGATTTTGAAAATTTATTAAAAACCGAGGATATTAAAAAAGCTTTTGCAGAGCGAGTTCCTTATTTTGATTATAATAAGTTGAATGCAGAGTGGTGGTATAAACTTCATGAAGGTGAAAATGATGTTACCTGGCCTGGAAGACCACCGTATTTCGCGGTTAGTTCTGGAACTACCGGAAAATCCAGCAAACGTATCCCTGTGACCGATGAAATGTTGGAATCTATTAGAAAAGCGGGTATTAAGCAGGTGAGTGCTTTAAGTAATTTTGACCTTCCACCAGATTTTTTTGAAAAGGAGATTATGATGCTGGGTAGTTCTACAGATCTGGAAAAGGAAGGCGATCATGAAGAAGGAGAAATTAGTGGAATTAGTGCCAGTAATATTCCTTTTTGGTTTAGGGGGTATTATAAACCCGGTGAAGAAATTTCTAAAATTGAAGAATGGGACGAGCGGGTACAAAAAATAGCCGAAAATGCTAAAAATTGGGATATAGGAGCTTTAAGCGGAATTCCTTCCTGGTTAGAATTAATGATGAAAAAGGTTATTGAATATAATAACCTGGATACTATTCATGATATTTGGCCAAACTTACAGGTATATGCTTCGGGTGGTGTTGCCTTTGAGCCTTATGAAAAAAGCTTTAATGCTTTACTGGCCCGCCCCATTACTGTAATTGATACTTATTTGGCCTCAGAAGGTTTTTTAGCGGTACAGGCAAGGCCAGAGACCAACGCCATGAAGCTTATTTTGGACAACGGAATTTATTTTGAGTTTGTGCCATTTAAAGCCGAATATATCAATCAGGATGGTTCTATAGTAGACCATGCACCGGTGATTTCTATAGAAGAGGTTGAAGAAGAGAAAGATTATGTATTATTAATTAGTACTGTTTCCGGAGCCTGGAGGTATTTAATTGGGGATACTATAAAATTCACCGATGTAAAACGAAAAGAAATCCGTATAACCGGGAGAACAAAATTCTTTTTAAATGTAGTAGGTTCTCAGCTTTCGGTGAATAAAATGAACGATGCCGTAAAGGAGCTGGAAAATAAATTCGATATAAGAATCCCGGAATTTACCCTGGCAGCGGTTAGAATTAACGGTGAGTTTTATCACCATTGGTACCTAGGAACCGAAGCCAATATTGAAGAAAACAATTTGGAAAAAGCTTTAGATGAATCTTTAAAAAATGCCAATAAGAATTATAAGGTAGCCCGTTCTAAGGCTTTAAAAGGGGTAAAGGTTACAAAGGTTGATCCCGATATATTTCCCGAGTGGAGTGCTGCCAATAAGAAAAAAGGCGGACAGGTAAAAATGGAAAAGGTAATGGATGAAGAGAAGTTTGCCAGGTTTGAGAAATTTGTAAAGGAGAAGAGCCTTTAATCTTCATCTATTTCATCAATAAGTGCCATGATTTCTTCCTGTGAGAGATAAAGTCTTTTTATTCGGGCTTTGTAAGTATCTGCAAGGTGGGTATGGTTTAAGATAAAATCTTTTGTTGCGATAATATACTTCCCAAGGCCGTGGTTTACCGCATAGGTGTCTGCGGCCCTTTCGGCTTCCTGTATATATTTTTTTGAAGTCAGGTATTTAATACCAAACCAAAGCATATTTATTGCGCTACGATCCCGATAGTCCATAATATGTCCTAATTCGTGGCCAATCCAACCAATTAAGACTTCTGAAGGTACATTTTTTACATCAAAAACCACGTCTTCAATCTCTATTTGTTCACTAATCAATACAAAGTAGGATCGTTTTTTTTTGTTCTTTAATAATCCTGAAATTTTTGGTTGTGCCTGCATAAAAGACTTTTGAATCTCTTTTTTAAATTTGAATTCAATAGGAGTGTTTTTTAATTCGGGGTAATGTGAAAGTGCAATGTAGGTTTCCCTCCAAATTTCATCGGGTACTATCTTATTTTCAAATTTTAAAGTATCTTTTTGTTTCATTTTATTCTGCGCATAGAGATTATTCCAATTTAATAGGCTTATTAAAATTGAAATTATTATTATAACATAAGTTTTAGACCAAAGTATCAAATTTAATTTCTTTAAAATCTAACTAAAATATACCAAGCTTATAGGCTTATGCCAAAAAAGAGATTATAAAATAAACATAAAAAAAGGCTGCCCGGTAAAGGCAGCCTTTTTTGCTTAATTCTAATATTATTAGAAATTATCCTTGCATTAACTTTTGTAGTCTTTGTTGTAATTCAGTATCGGTTTGAAGCGCTATAGCTATCTTTTCATACCGAGCTACTTCAAGCCCCTGTTCTTCAATAGCTCCTTCCATCTCTTTTTGGAACTTACCTTGCATGCTTTCAATTTCCGCTATTACAGCTTTATGCTTCTTTTTTTCTTCGGCGGTGGCATCACCTTCGGTATTTGGGTCTAAAGAAGCCTGGTGAATTTCATTAAAACGTTTTATATCAAACCCGCTGTCTTCAACCTTTTTTGCCATTTGTTGTTGTGCTTTTTGGTTTACCATCCTAATTCTTTGGTAAGCATCGGCAAATTTAGAAAGCTCTTCGTCGCTAACATCTACTTCTACAGCTTGCTGCTGTTGTTGCGGTAATTGCTGGGTTTGAGCAAAAACACTTGCTGTACTAAAAAGGGCAAAAGCAAATAATAAACCTGCAATTTTCTTTGACTTAATCATAATTGTTGTTTATAGTTTTAGAATAGTTCGCAATCTATAAATACGTAATTGTGATTCAAAAAATATAGATGATTAATTCTGGTTTTTTACAGAAGCTTAACGCAAATTAGATAGGATGTTAAATTTCAATGCTTTTAATTTTTTAATTCACTATTAGGCATTTCTTATAAGATCAATTAATAATTTTTTGCCTTAGGCGTTTACCAATTATTATTCAAATCTTCTTGCCGGGATGACTTCCAGTCTAATAGGTTCGCCAATATCTTCTTCTATTTTCTTTTTAATTTCCCTTATTTCATCCCCTTTTAGATTATCTGAGCTTACAAGCGTAAGTGAAATATTAAGTGGCGTGCTAAATCTTACTTTTACATTTCTAATAACAAGTTCGTTAAGGGTTGCACCTTCTAAACTTCTGGTAATATTTGCTTCCTTTTGAATTCGGTTAAAAGAAAGTGATAGGGGGATCATTACCATTCCAATTAAGATTAAAGTATAGATTAAACCTAATTTAGCTCTTTTAAATGGAGCAAACCCAAGTACCAGAAAGGTGATTCCCGCAAACATAATAATACCGGCCAGGTTGGTTAGGTATAGTAAAAATGCTCCCGAGAAAACCTGCCAGTCCCACCAGCCAACTCCTATACCGGCAACCGCCAGTGGAGGTACTAAGGCAACGGCAATAGCAACACCTGCCAAACTTTTTGCAATACCTTCTTTGGCATGGGCATAGGCAGCAGCTACTCCCGATGCGACAGCAATTCCCATGTCTAGTAGAGTAGGGGAAAGCCTGGCGTCTATTTCAGAAGTAATTAGTTTAATTGGTATAATTAAACTTACCCCGGCTGAAAATAATAAAGAAACGCCTGTTCCTATCAGAATAGTAATGACTCCTTGTTTTAGCATCCTTTTGTCATACCTAACCATACCCATAGCAAAAGAAACAATGGGGGAAATAATTGGAGCCAGGATCATTGCACCAATTATTACGGGAGAAGAGTCTCCAAAAAGCCCAAATGTTGCAATTAGGGTAGATAAAATCATCATTACTACATAAACAGAAGTAGTTTTTGAGTTCTCTCGTAATACCTTAAATAATTCCTGAAACTCCTCGGTAGTAGCCCTTGGGTAGATAGGAAGGCTGCGTTTGGTCAACTCTTCGCGTTTTTCTCCGGTTGGCAGGGTATTTATCTTAATACTTTTTTTAAGATTAACTTCATCTTTCTCTGAGGTATACTTACTGGACTGGGTTAAGCACAATGATTCTGGCTCAACCCGAAAAGTTATGAGTTCTGCCTGGTCTTTTTCGCCATCTACTGTAAATTCAATAGTAGACTTATCTTTTATGCTAAGTTTGTTAATTTTTATTCTTCCTATAAACGAGGGTGTTTTATCCAGCTGCCTTCCGAAGGGAACTAAACTGCGTAATAAAAACCAGATTAACTGTACGAGATTCGTAGGAGAAATAATAAGTGCATTAAACATGCCATCGTTTAAAGAGCTCTCGGAAACCAACCTTCTGGCCACTACAGAGCTAAGAGCGTGCTCTACGACAACTATTCCTAATGCCGATGTGTGTATTACCTTCTCATCTTCAGAAGATATTTCATAAGAGTTATGGGATAAAGAAGATAAACGTCTTATATTCCTATAAAAAGATAGAACCTCCCGAAATACATTGTTATTTTGATGTTCTTCGGTAAAAATAAATACATTGCCAATATTAACCGATTGAAATACGGGTGTTTCATTACAGAAGAGCATATCCAGTTTGTGCACCTCTTCATTATTTAAAATTTCCTCGATAACTTTTTCGGGGTCATTTGAAATACCTAAACCTTTAGTGGTATAGGTGTTTTCCGGATGCGGTAAAATAGCAATTTTTAGGTTTTGTTCTGCTGCTTTTGGTAAAAACTCCCTTAAGTGCTCATCGCTTAAATAGGTAACTATAGTAGCTTTATCATCTAGCTTTAAATCTGTTTCAGGATAACTTAAAATTTCTTTTTCGGTATTTTCCAACAATGGAAAAATATCCTCTTCCATTTTCTCTCTATCCTTCGGATTATATAATATATATAGCATAGTTGGTTATTGGGATTGCAAAGCCAAGTTACGGTTTTTTGAAATCGGTACTAAATGTTTAACCTGAGTTTTGGATTAAGTTTACAACGAATTTGGCCTTATTTGGTTTTACTCCAAAATGGAGCTTAAATACTCCCAGAATATCCGCAAGATGATTTATTCGATAATTGAAATTTATCCCGATAGTTGTCGTAGCCTCAAGGCTTGGCTCGAAAAAAATTTCTAATTAATGCCTTATACGAGGTAATTTACTCTATATTACTTTAAATATCCTGTAGCACTTTAAAGATTTTTTTTGGAAAGATGTTCTTTATGACTATTTTCAAAAAAAAATAAGAATGAAAAATCTAAGTTCGGCTGTAATCATATTATTTGCAGCTACATCTCCTGAAAATCCTGATAAGCTTAAAAAGGATCATGATACTATTAGAGTGAAAGATTTAAAGGTCTCAGTGCCATTCTATAGAGATATTTTAGGGCTGGAGCAAATAGATAATGCCGGACTTGGAGATCACATAAAGTGGTTTAAGTTAGGTAATGAAGTGCAGGTACATTTGGTGGAGAGTGATATTGTTGTAGAGAAAAATAAAGGTGTGCACTCGGCATTTAATACTCAAAACCTCACGAAATTTATGGAATTCCTAAAAGCTAACAATATTGCTTTTGAAAATGGAGATGGTGAAAAAAACACCTTTACCGATAGACCAGACGGAGTTCGACAAATTTATTTTCAAGACCCCGATGGCTATTGGATTGAGGTAAATGACAATAAATTACCCTAAAATCTACACAGGAAATTGTTTTAAACTTTCAAACAAGCCTGGGGTATGTAATCCAGGTTTGCTTTTAAAGCTTAGTGTTTTACAGCATATTCTTCTTTAAGTAAACCTAACTCCTCTATGGTTTTTAAAACGCCATTTTCATTATTGGAGTAAGTAGTTATGTATTTACTGGCATTAATAATTTCTGGATGTGCGTTTTTCATTGCGTAGCTGTATTTTGCGTTTTGCATCATTTCCAGGTCGTTAAGATAATCACCAAAAACCAGGGTTTCCTCGGGTGATATATTCAAATCTTTTTGGATTCCACTTATGGCGTTTCCTTTATTTGCGGTTAGTGAGGTAATATCTATAAAAACCTGGGCTGCAATGGCCACTTTATATTCGTTTTCATGTTCTTTAAAATGAGGGTAGGTGTGTTCTTCAACACCATTAAAGTTACATAAAGTTACTTTTAGAATAGTGTCATCTACTTCAGTGAGGTCTTCAACTTTTTCAATTTTTTTGTAAAATTTATTTATTTCGTTATAAAAGCTATCGTCTTTAGTTTCTATATAGGCAGATTTTTTTCCGCAAAGCACCAGGTAAGTTTCAGGAAGTTCTCTTCCTTTTCTAATAAAATCTAGAGCAGCAGACTTTTCGAGGGAATTCACATAAAGATCTTTTCCTTTATGAACCACGTGGGTTCCATTTTCAGCAAAAAAGAGCATTCGGTCTTTTATTCTGTCGAATTTGCTTTCCAGGTTATAAAATTGACGTCCACTAGCTACCGAAAACATAACTCCTTTTTTATGAAGCAATTCTTCTATTTCCCAAAAATCGGGGTGAATTTCATGTTGATCGTTCAACAAGGTTCCGTCCATATCGGTAATAATCAATTTTATCATAGCCTTAATTTAAGCTGCAAATATAAGGGATTACTAATGTAGAGCAGTTAAGAAAACATCAAATGTATTTTTAGCGGTATAAAAATTTATGGTCTATATGTTTGATACCTAAAAATCTGGGTGCCCCAATATTATTTTTATTTAAAATAATTATAAATAAGGTTTTTACAATTGAAATTGCTTTATACATTTGTGCGGAATTTAAAATCAATCTAAATAAAAAATACTAATGAAGTTTTCAAAGAACCTCATCATACTATTTCTTTTTGCTATTCAATTTAGTCTTGCTCAAAGCACCGGGGCAGTAAAAGGTAGTGTAGTAAATAGCGAGGCAAATGCGTTGTCTAATGTAAATGTAGAAGTAAAAGGTCTTCAAATTGGGGATGAAACCAATAATCGCGGAGAATTTAGCTTAAAGAATATTCCAGAGGGAAATTATACCATTCAGGTTTCTTATATAGGTTATGAAACCCAAAACCTAAAGGTTAATGTACAGCCGGGTAGTATCACAAAAATTCCACCTATTATTTTAATAGGTAAGCAAGAGCAACTGGGTACAGTTGTTTTAAGAGGAAATGGGAATGGAAATAAATTCACCCGAAATACCAGTGTGAGCGTAGCCAAGATGCCACTTAAAAAGATCGAAAATCCGCAGGTTTATAATAATATTACCGCTGAGCTTTTAAAAGAACAGGTAATTACCAATTTTGACGATGCGATTAAAAATACATCAGGTCTTACCAAACTTTGGGAATCTACCGGGCGTGGCAATGATGGCGCAGGATATTTTTCACTTAGAGGTTTTCCTGTACAACCAACTTTAGTAAATGGGTTGCCGGCACTAACTAACGGGAGTCCAGATCCTGCAAATATGGAAAATATAGAGGTGATAAAAGGCCCTTCGGGAACTTTATACGGCAGTAGCCTGGTTTCTTATGGCGGACTAATAAATATTACAACTAAAAAGCCTTATAATTATTTTGGTGGAAATATCTCTTACACCCTTGGTAGCTTCGGCCTTAATCGTATAACTGCCGATGTAAACACTCCGCTTGATGAAACCGGTGACGTTGCTTTAAGAATAAATACCGCGTACCATAGTGAAAATAGCTTCCAGGATGCAGGTTTTAATAAGTCTTTATTTGTAGCACCTTCATTAAGCTATAAGGTAAATGATAAACTTTCGTTCTTTGTAAATACTGAAATTTACGATTCTGAAAGTACAAATCCATTAATGTTATTTGTAGATAGAGGGGCGCCACTAACAGCTACCAACCTGGAAGAATTAGGCTATAATAATGAGAATTCTTACACTAGTAATGATCTTACGGTAGAAAACCCAACCTTTAGTTTGCAGGCACAAATGAATTACGAACTTTCAGGCCAATGGACTTCACAAACAGCGGTTTCAACGGGTTCGGCTAAAGCTTTGGGGAATTATTCATATTTATACGAAACCACCCGCTTTAAACAGAATAGGGAAGAAGTGCCCGGGGAAGTAACTAATCTAAATGAAGGACTTATTTTTTCTCGCTATATAAGCAATCAAAATTCTACAACTTTAAGCACTGATATTCAACAGAATTTCATTGGAGATTTCGAAATTGCAGGAATGCGTAACCGTACCGTGGTTGGCCTGGATTACTTTAATAGAAAAGTGATAGACAATAATACCGGTTATGTAAAAAATGGGGATGTTTATATTGGGAATGCAAGTTTGCAAAATGTAAACGAAAGTGTTTTTGGGATTTACGAGCCTTCAAATTATATTTCAGATAATGATAGCGGAATTCTTAGTAAAGAAGCGACTGCCGGTTTATTGGAAAATGTTAACCGAAATAACAATATTGCTGAAGAAGATATTTATAGCGCGTATATTTCTAACGTTCTTAACTTCACTCCGCAGCTTGCTTTAATGATCAGTTTAAGATTAGACCAGTTTGAAACTGAAACCAATAGCCAGACTGCGCTATCTCCAAAATTTGGAGTGGTTTATCAGCCAATTCTAGATAAAGTAGCGCTGTTCGCAAATTATATGGATGGATTTAGTAACGTTGGGCCAAGACAGGTAGATAACCTTGAAACGGGGGAAAGCAGAACTTTGGTTTTTGACCCGGAAAGAGCAAAGCAATTTGAGGTTGGAACTAAATTTAATTTATTGAATAATCACCTTTCAGCTACCTTAAGTTATTACGATATCCAGGTTTCTAATATAGTAATGCAAGACGCCGAAAATCCTTTTAACCTTGTACAGGATGGCGAACAATATAGCCGCGGGTTTGAAGCCAGTGTAACTGCCAGCCCTATCGAAGGTTTAAATTTAATAGCAGGATTTAGCCATAACGATAGTGAGCTAACCGAATCTGATCAGGTGGATTTTCTTGGAAGAAGACCAGAATCTGCAGGGCCTGAAACTTTAGCTAATTTCTGGGCGAGTTATCGTTTTACTCAGGGAAATCTTGAAGGTTTCGGACTTGGTTTTGGTGGAAATTATGCTAGTGAGAATATGATCTTTAATCGCCAAACCGCAGGAGTTTTCACGCTACCATCCTATACTATTCTAAACGCCTCTTTGTTTTATAATGTAGATAAATTTGGAATTAATTTGAAGTTAAATAATCTTACAAATGAAGAATACTATACCGGTTGGTCTACAATAAATCCGCAAAGACCAAGAAACTTTGCAGCAAGCTTAACTTATAATTTTTAATTAAATAGAATTTCTTTGGTCACCACTAAAATTGTTTTGAGTTTTGGTGGTGACTTTTTTAGATGAAGAATAAAAAGAAAAATAATAGCTTTAAGAAGTTTATCGCTAAACTTCATTTATGGCTGGGACTTGGTTCCGGTCTTATTGTTTTTATAGTAGCTGTTACCGGTTGCATCTTTGTTTTTCACGATGAAATTAAAGATATAACCAGGGATTACCGAAAAGTAACTCCTGAAACTTCAGCATATGTTGCGCCTTCCAATCTTCAAAACAAAACTAAAAGTCTTTTTCCTGAAGCCCAACCGGGAATGGTAGTTTACCAGGGTAGCGATCGGTCGGCTTTTGTGTATACATTAATAGATGAAGTGCCTCATCATATTTATTTTAATCCTTATTCGGCTGAATTTCTTCAGAAGGAAAATCTTGAAAATGATTTCTTCCTTATTGTGGAAGATCTGCATATGCATCTTTGGCTTCCGCCAGAAATAGGAAAACAGGTGGTAGGTATTTCTACCCTTATTTTCATTTTTATGCTGGTTTCAGGAATAATATTATGGTGGCCTAAAAAGCGAAAAAACCTACAGAAACGGCTAAAAATAAAATGGAATGCGAAGTGGCGACGTCTAAATTACGACTGGCATAGCGTAACCGGATTGTATATTTCACTAATTGCCTTGTTTGTTGCTATTACCGGACTTAGTTTTTCCTATGAATGGATGAATCACGGCTTTTATGATCTTGCAAATTTATGGCAGGAAAAACCGGAAGACCAATTAAATATTCAGATCGAAAGTGCTAATTATTCTGAAGCTGCAATGGATATTGCTTTAGCTGAAACTTTAAAATTAAAACCCGGAGATGAAATGTTCTTTGTTTGGGAGCAGGGTGGAAGCGCACCAATAATCACGGGTTCCTATCCTGATGCGTTGGATTATGACCATCAATCAAACTTCTATTTTCATCCTGAAACCGGGTCACTACTAAAAGATCACGACTACTCCAGCAAAAGTGCCGGAATGAAATTACAGGAAATGACCTATGGTTTACACACCGGACAATATTTTGGGATTACCGGTAAGATCATAGCCTTTTTTACCAGCCTATTTGTGGCTACGCTTCCCGTAAGCGGATTTATGATTTGGTTGGGCCGCCGAAATAAAAAGCAAAAGAACCGGTCTTGAAAAAGTCTTGGAAAAATAAAACCTAAAAAAGTATTGCATCTACAATCCCACCTACAAGGGCTATAAAAACTGCCAGCCATAAAGAGGGGAGAAAGCCTTCGGTTTTAAAATCAGAACTAAACTGATCTGCAATTTCAATAATAATGGCGTAGGCAATAACCCGGGTTATAAAGCCCAATCCCAGGAAGTAAAAAATACCAAAAGTAGCTACATTTAGTAGTAGAGTGAGCACCCAACTTAAAAGAAAACTGAGTAAGCCTATAATAATTGCTACAATAATTGCCGTTTTAAAGCCTTTAAGCTTTACTTTAGGCATTATATTGGCAGCGGCAAGAAGCACTAAGGCATCAATTATAATATGAACTACCCATTGCATCATGTGTTAGGTGTTTTAATTAATATAATAAAGGTATAAAAAAAATCGCCAAAAAATTACTCAAATCGGTTTTCTAATGATGTAGGTTTTTGTTTGATAAGAAGCTCCCAAATAGCTTTAAAATTAGCCAGTTGTTCCCTGCGTTTAATAGTTTCTGAAGAGGTATACGCAACAGGAGTAGCTTCAAAACCTTTGTAATTTGCCCCCAGTTTTTTAGCGATATAAATACTTCTGGGTAAATGGAATTTTTGGGTAATTACAATAGCATCTTCAGTATTAAAAACTATACTGGCCCTATACATACTATCATAAGTGTCAAATCCAGAATGATCTAAGGTAATAGCTCTGGAAGGAACCCCTTTTTTGAGAAGATAATTTTTTATTGCATTAACTTCATCGTAATCATTAGTTCTATGATCGCCACTTATTAAGAAATTTTCAATTTTATTAAGCTTATAAAGTTTATAGGCGGTTTCTACGCGATCTTTTAAAATAGGTGATAATTTACCATCGGCATGTACACTTGCGCCCAGGATTATTCCTGTTTTAGCTTCCGGTAATTCGGTGATTTCAGAATAAATGAGGTTTGAAGTTTCCTTTTTAATATAAGCTTCCAATCCAAATATAATGAGGATACTTAGCACTACAAAAAGTGTAAACCCAAGGATTATTTTTTTTAAAAGCTTCATAGGCTTCACCTGTTATGACACGAAGATAAAAAATAATAGTTTACCTATATGTTTAATTTATTGTAGATACTTTAAGCAATGAAGGTGAATGTTTACCTTTGGCGTTATTAAAAGAATTTTTAAGAGATGACAAATATTAAAGCTTTACAATGGCGTTATGCCACTAAAAAGTTTAATCCAGAGAAAATACTTTCTTCTGAAAAAATAGCTATTCTAAAAGAAGCTTTTAACCTTACGGCAACTTCTTATGGTCTGCAACCTTTAAAATTGGTAATAGTTAGGGATAAAGAGCTTCAGGAGAAACTGAAAAGTGCTTCCTGGGGGCAACAGCAGCTAAATACCGCTTCGCATGTGTTAGTAATTTGTATAGAAAAGAAAGTTGATAAACATTTTATAGAACAATATTTTGAACGAGTAAAACAAATACGCGAGACCCCAGATGAAATTTTAGATCCTTTTAAAAAGTCTTTGGTGGCCAGCTTTGAGTCTAAAGCAGAGGAAGAGATTCACGCCTGGGCATTAAATCAGGCTTACTTAAGTTTGGGGACGCTACTTACTGTTTGTGCTACCGAAGAGATAGACGCCTGTCCTATGGAAGGTTTTGAGCCCGAAAAATATGATAAGCTTCTAAATTTAGACGCCCATAATTTAAAATCGGTTTTGGCTTTACCGGTAGGGTATCGCGCAGAAGACGACATGTTCTCAGATTTTAAAAAAGTACGTAGGCCTTTAGAAGATGTAATTATTGAAATGAATTAATAATTGGCATATCGAGTAATTTCCAACCCATAACCAATCATACCCACACGTTTTGTGTGCTGGCTGTTAGAAAGTAACTTGATTTTGTGAATTTCTAAATCGTGCAAAATCTGGGCTCCAATACCAAAGTCTTTATTGTCCATATTTATAGGCGGAGCTTTTACTTCGCCTTTTTTCTGCCTTTCTTTTAGTTCGGCAAGTCTGGGCAATAAATTTAGGGATTGTACAGCAGGATTAATGAAAACAATAGCACCTCGACCTTCTTCATTAATGGCCTTAAACATGCTATCTAACTTTTTATCGGCATTATTGGTAAGGGTGCCAAGAATATCGTTGTTCACTAAAGTAGAATTCATGCGAACAAGAATTTCATCATCGGTCTTCCAGCTTCCTTTTGTTAATGCAAGGTGTACCTGGCCGTTTGTAGTTTGTCTATAGGCTCTTAACCTAAATTTCCCAAAGCGGGTTTCCAGGTCAAAATCTTCCTTTTTTTCAATAAGTGAGTCGTGTTGCATTCTGTAAGCAACCAGGGCTTCAATTGAAACAATTTTAAGATCAAATTTCTGAGCGACTTCCATTAACTGTGGCAGTCTTGCCATAGTTCCATCCTCATTCATAATCTCCACAATAACCCCGGCAGGTTCAAAACCGGCAAGCCTGGCAAAGTCTATAGCAGCTTCGGTATGGCCTGTTCTTCTTAATACACCGCCTTCTTTGGCTTTAAGTGGAAAAATGTGCCCGGGCCTGTTTAGGTCTGTAGGTTTTGTTTCGGGGTCTATGAGTGATTGGATGGTTTTAGCTCTATCTGAAGCTGAAATTCCTGTAGTAACACCTTTACCCTTTAAATCTACAGAGATGGTAAAACCGGTTTCCATAGGATCGGTATTATTACTTACCATCATTTCCAGTTTCAGGTCTTTACAGCGTTTTTCGGTAATAGGGGCACAGATAAGTCCGCGACCGTGAGTAGCCATAAAATTAATCATTTCCGGGGTCACTTTATCGGCAGCTGCTACAAAGTCTCCTTCATTCTCTCTATCTTCATCATCTACCACAATTATTACCTTTCCTGCACGGATATCGTCTATAGCTTCTTTTATACTGTGAAGTTGAAGGTTGTTTTGGGTAGTCGTTTCCTGAACCATGTTATGTGTTATTTTGACCTGCAAAGATATCTAATCTATTTTTCTTTTTGGCTTAATTATGCCAGCTTTTTTAAGCAGTTTTCTTATAGGCTCTGTAATATTATCGAAAGCAAACAAGCCCTGGTCTGTAGTAGCCCGGTAGGTAAGATAAACACCCAGTGGCAGCATAATAAGCGTGGATAGCCAGGTAGCAATAAACGGGCTAATGCTACCGTCTTCTGCACTATTTTTAGCAAAAATTCCTATAAAATGATAGGTTAGAAAAAGTAGAATGGCAACCACCATAGGTAGGCCCATACCTCCTTTTCTAATAATGGCCCCCAGGGGTGCCCCTACAAAAAAGAGTACTATACAAGCCACGGCCAATACATATTTTTCATGCAGGGCTATTTCAAATTTGTTGAGTTGTTTCGTTGAATTTTTTAATTCAGATTTTTTAATGTTGAGGTGTGAGAGCGCCCCATTTACAGATCCAAGTGCTAAACTAACTATTTGTATTGCCTGGTAGGTATCATACTCTTCTAAAATGGTATTTTCAATCTCTTTAATAGAATCTGAAGGCTTTAGGTTTACTTCAATATTATCAAAACTTGTACGCTGATACATATTGGCGGTAAGGGCTTTTTTCTTTGCATTGTGCGAAATGGCAAAAGAATCTATACTCTGGCGAAGTTCTGAAATATTAAGCATGCCCTGGGTATTATTATAACTTTCATCTTCCAGGTCTACATTGTTAAAATCAGAAAGATCCAGGTTTATGGTGTATTCTTCAAAATAGCTTTTCAGAAAAGGTTTATCCCTTCTTTTGGAATAATCTGAGGCTTGAACTTCATCGTAATAATTACCATCTTTTAAAACCAGGGAAAGCACGTCAGAATCTGTACTTCCTGCCAATTCTCCTTCCTTAGCCTTTATAACGGTAAAATTTCCGCTTCTATTGGCAGGTTTTTTATGGATAATGACATCGCTTAAATACCGGCCATTATCGCCACTTTTGTCTTCAACCTTAATATTTATGGTTCCCAAATCGTTAAAAACACCTTCGGTAATGGCCATTGCCGGTTTTAGCTTGGCGATATTTTTCCGAAGGTTAATAGATTTATATTCTGCTGCGGGGATAACATTATTAGCAAAAAAGAAAGCGGTTACACTTACCAGTAAAATAAAAACCGTTAAACCACGCATGGCCCGTTGCAGGGAAATCCCGGAAGACTTCATAGCTGCAAATTCATAATTTTCGGCAAAATTACCGAAGGTCATTATAGAGGTAAGCAGGATGGTAAGTGGTAAAACCAGTGGTACCAGTTTTGGGGAAAAATAGAGCAAAAATTTTAGGATAATTTCTGTATCTAAATCTTTTCCTGCCAGTTCACCTATATACAACCAAATGGTTTGGAGTACAAAGATGAACATTAGAATTATAAAAACTGAAAAGAAAGTTTTTAAGTAACTGGTGAGTATGTACCGGTCTAGTATTTTCAATTTAATCTAGTCTATTGATGTAAAAATCTTCGTATCGGGCTTCTTCAAAGGTAAACAGGTTTTTAGCCAGTTCCTGGTTGGTTTTAAAGCTTTTTACAGTAATAGTTATTTGTGTGTTGTTAGCTTGTGTTTGTATAAGATTATAGATGTTTTTGGTTTGGCTATCTATTCCTAATAAGATATTCTTTACCTCGGCATCACTGTTTTTAGGTGTTAATTTTACATATTGAATATTGCGGCCATTTACATTTTTAGCAACGTCCATTTCATAATTATAACCTTCTTCATAAAAGCTAAACATTTTTGAGGGAGTTATATTATTTTCCTCTTCCTCTATATAAGTAGAGATGTTAATTTCTTCATCTTCGGGAATTATGGTGTAGATTTTCTTCCCGTCGAACATTTGGGTAGTTCCCATAAGGTTTAATAGATATTTCTCTCCTTTAATGCTAACATCACCTCGTGTTTCCTGATTTACATTAGCAGCATTGTTTTGAAGGCTATACTTGAAATCTATTACCATATTGTCGTAGGTTTTAACCTTTGAAGAGACTTCATTAAGTAGGGCTTCAGCCTTTTTAGAGTTCTGGGCCTGAAGGTTAAGGGTGAAAATAGCAAGTGTAATAAAAATTAAATTTTTCATTTTAGTATTTAAAGATGTGTTATTCTTCATTTAAAAATTGTTCTAAAGCAGCAAGATCGGTTATTAAAACCTGTCGGGCTTTACTACCTTCAAAAGGTCCTACAATCCCCGCTGCCTCTAATTGGTCTATTATTCGGCCGGCACGGTTGTAGCCCAGTTTTAATTTTCGTTGCAGCAAAGAAGCCGATCCTTGTTGAGCGGTAACGATCACTTCGGCAGCTTCTCTAAAGAGCTTATCTCTTTCGCTAACATCTATATCAACACCTGTGCCACTCTCATCTGCTTCATAAGCGGGAAGTTGATGTGCTTGTGCATAAGCTTTTTGAGAGCCTATAAACTCTGTTATTTTATCTACCTCGGGAGTGTCTACAAAGGCACACTGCAATCTTCTTAATTCATTTCCCTGTGTAAAGAGCATATCTCCACGACCAATAAGCTGGTCTGCTCCCTGGCCGTCTAAAATGGTTCGTGAATCTATTTTTGAAGTTACCCTAAAGGCAATTCTGGCCGGGAAGTTGGCTTTTATAATACCGGTAATAACATTTACCGAAGGCCTTTGTGTAGCAATAATCAAGTGAATACCTATGGCACGCGCCAATTGTGCCAAACGGGCAATAGGGGTTTCTACTTCTTTTCCAGCCGTCATAATTAAATCGGCAAATTCGTCTACTACCAACACAATATATGGTAGGAATTTATGGCCGTTCTCCGGATTTAATTTTCTGGCTTTAAATTTAATATTGTATTCCTTTATATTACGAACCATAGCATCTTTAAGGAGTTCGTAACGATCGTCCATTTCTATACAAAGTGAATTCAGTGTATTTATTACCTTGGTATTGTCGGTAATAATAGCATCTCCGGAATCTGGGAGTTTTGCCAAATAGTGTCTCTCTATTTTATTAAAAAGCGTAAGTTCTACTTTTTTTGGATCTACTAATACAAATTTTACTTCCGCGGGATGTTTACTGTAGAGTAGGGAGGTTAGTATAGCGTTTAAACCAACCGATTTACCTTGTCCGGTGGCACCTGCCATAAGCATATGCGGCATTTTTGCCAGGTCTACCACAAAAGTTTCGTTAGAAATGGTTTTTCCCAAAGCCATTGGTAATTCCATCTCGGCATTCTGGAATTTGGGAGAAGCAATTACCGAACGCATAGAAACAATGGTTGAGTTTTTATTGGGAACTTCAATACCAATAGTTCCTTTACCGGGAATTGGCGCAATTATCCTAATTCCCAATGCAGAAAGGGAAAGCGCAATATCGTCTTCCAGGTTTTTAATTTTGGAAATTCTAATCCCGGCTTCTGGTACAATTTCGTATAAAGTTACCGTGGGGCCAACCGTAGCCTTAATTTGAGCGATCTCAATTTTATAGTTTTTTAAGGTTTCTACAATACGATTTTTATGTTCTTCCAGTTCTTCCTGGTCTACGGTAATGCCACCTCCATAATCCTGAAGTAGCTCCAGGGTGGGAAACTTATAATTGCTTAGCTCCAGGGTAGGGTCGAACTCTCCAAAATCCTTCACTATTTTATTGCTAATCTTATCTTCTTCTATTTCTTCTTCTCTGGCTGTTTCCACTTCCATCGCTACTTCACCGGGATCTTCATTCTTTTCAGTTTTTAAAGAGGGAGAAGGAGTAGGGGCTTGTTCCTTAGGGGTGCTGGTTTCCAGTTTTATTTCGGTAGTAGTGTCTTCGTAAGTTTTTTCCTGTTTTGGGACTACTTTCTCTTTCCAGTCGGTTTCTTCATCGGTAGCCGATATCTCTGTTTTGTTTGTTTGAAATTCTTTGTTGAGACTTTCTTTTTTAGACTTTACAAAGCCCCCAATTAGTTCGGGTGTTAATTTTAGCCTTAAACTTAAATAAGTGATAAATAAGAAGAACAACAATAAAATGGTGCCGAAGAAGCCCAGGTAATCCTGAAGAAAGTCGTTCATTTCAAAACCAATCCTTCCGCCTAAAAGCGGATTTTTAGCAGCAAAAAAACCGAAGAAAATTGCCAACCAGAGCATAACTAAAATTCCCCAAAACCAGGATTCCCTTAATTTGGTAGATTTAATTCCAAGAAAAAGATGGAACCCGCTGTAGCTTACCAAAATTGAAAAAATAAAGGCAGCAATACCAAATCCCTGATACATAAAAAAGTCGCTAACTGAAGCTCCAAATTTACTAAGCCAGTTTTTGGTTTCTACTTCTCTATTAGTGAACTCACCAAGTGCGCTCTGGTCTACTTCCCAATTAAATAAAAAAGAAATAAACGCAACGCTTAAGGCCAGGCCGAACAACATAAAGAAGCTGCCTAAAACTACCTTTTGTTGCCTATTAAGTTTAAAGGAAAATTTAGTTGATTTTTTCCCGGTATTTGTTTTAGTCCTGGTTTTCTTTTTGGCCATAAATAATTGGAAGGATTTTGAGCAAAAATACAAATTAGCCCCATCTAAAGTAAAGAAATTTTACTTCAGTTTAGTCAGGCTTAGTCTATATGTTTAAACGGTCAAATCTAAGCAATTATTTTTTGAGAACTAAGTCTTATATTTTTTGAAATTTAAATTGCCGGCTTTCTGTAAGTTATTTCAGCAAATAAATTAAAATATATAGGGGAAATAGATAATTGCACCAATAATTACCGCGGTAATTGCTGCTATAAAAACGGCTCCCGCGGCAATATCCTTAATATGGCCAATTTTATTATGGAAATCTGGGTGTACAAAATCTGCCATTGCTTCAAGCGCAGAGTTTAAGCCTTCTGCCGTCATTATAAGACCAATAGCTAAAAACTGAAACATCCATTCGGTTTTAGTGATTTCAAAGAAGTAGCCGGCAATACACATAATAATGGCAATTACAAATTGCACCTGTATACTTTGCTCGTGTTTTAATAGTAACCAGGCTCCTTTAATGGCATAACCGCTTCCTCTTATTCTCTTGCCCAGAAAACTATTGCGCATTATAAAAGGGTTTTTAATGCAGCAAGATAATCTGGTTCTTCTCCTATTTCCGGTACTTGTTGACTGTGAATCACAATCCCATTTTCATCTAGTACAATTACAACTCGTGATAGTAGTGCTTCAAATGCGCCATCTATAATTTCAAGGCCATAGTCTTTGCCGAAATTTCTATCTCTAAAATCCGATAGGTTTAGTACGTTTTTCAGTCCTTCGTCATTTACAAAACGTTTTTGCGCAAAGGGTAAATCGCGGGAGATACACAAAACCACGGTATTTTTGAGCTCGGTAGCACGTTCATTAAATTTTCTAACCGAAGTTGCACATACACCGGTATCTATACTTGGAAAAATATTTAGAATAACGCGTTTTCCTTGAAAGTCGTTTAAAGTAGCAGTACTAAGGTCTGATTTTACCAGTTCAAAATGTGGAGCTCTTTCTCCTTTTTCGGGTAGGTTGCCATAGGTGTTTATTTTTTCACCTTTAAGTGTTATTTGCGACATGGGTTTTACTATTAAATTGGTTTGCTAAATTTAGAACATCTAGCATGGGGATTTACTAAAATTATCATAAAAACAAAGGGCTGTCTAAATTTAGACAGCCCTTTTAAATTATAGTAATAATGCGATTTTTAGCGATCTATAGAACCCACTACTTTTTGCATAAAGTTGTTACAGGCATCTTTTTCAGGTGTTCCACCATCTATTGCTTGCTTAACTTCTACAGCACCGCATAAATTTGAGATCAATTCTCCTATCACATCCATTTCCTCGTCTTTTACTGAACGATGTTCAGAATAACTTTCAAGAACTTCTATGGTATGCTCCAGTTTTTGAGCCTCATTTTCGCGAGCTAAATGTTTAATTACTGGTAACTTCATTTACTAGGTCTTTTAGCGGTTCAAATTTGTTGGTTTGTACCTGATTTACGAAACTTCCATTTCTAAAAGTGGCGAAAGTTGGAAGGTTATCTACCTTAGCCAGTTTTCTGGATTCCGGATATTTCTCGGCATCTACCATTAAGAACGTTACATTCTCATTTTCTGAAGCCAATTTCTTAAACTTAGGCTTCATCAATCGGCAGTTACCACACCATCCGGCCATATACTGTACCACCACGGTTTCGTTATCTGAAACTATCTCGTTTAAATTATCTTTTTCTAATTCTTTTATCATAGCAATTTCTTTCCCTTTTTTTTAATTCAAGCTTAAGTAAGAAGCAACACCATCTCTATTGGCATTCATTGCTTCTTTACCTTCTTCCCAGTTTGCAGGACATACTTCACCTTTTTCCTGTACGTGCGTATATGCATCTACAAGTCTTAAAAATTCAGCTACGTTTCTACCAAGAGGCATGTCGTTTACTCCTTCGTGGAAAATTTTACCTTCTTCATCAATAAGGTAAGTAGCGCGGTAAGTTACATTGTCTCCTTCTAAAGTAACATCTCCTGTCTCTTCATCATAAGATTCACCGGTAATATCTAAAATACCAAGACGAGAACTTAGGTTTCTGTTAGAATCTGCAAGAATTGGATATTTAACGCCTTCAATTCCACCATTATCTTTTGGAGTATTTAACCAGGCGAAATGTACTTCAGGTGTATCGCAAGAAGCACCAACCACCATTACATTTCTTTTCTCAAATTCTTCTGCAGCTTTTTGGAAAGCATGTAATTCTGTAGGGCAAACAAAGGTGAAATCTTTTGGGTACCAGAATAACAATACTTTTTTCTTGTTTTTCTGAGCTTCTTCCAAAATGTTTAATTGAAAGGTATCACCCATTTCATCCATTGCATTTACGCTTAAATTTGGGAATTTTTTTCCTACTAAAGACATATTACTTCTATTTTTATTGGTTTAACTTTTTTTCTTATTTGAGTACAAATTTAGGGAATGATTCCGTAGAAAAAAGTTATTCAAATTTTAAAATCCTATTTAGTAATAGTTTTTGTTTATGCGTATTTAGTTTTTTAATAATTAAATCTTATTTATCCCTTTAAGCCCTATTATTGTTGAATTTTAAGCAGTTTGAGTTTTAGTTGATTGACTTAGCTCTTTAATTTTTATACCCAAAGCGGCAAAAAGTAAAGTCATAAACGGACTCAAATAATTAAAGAAGGCATAACCTGCGTAACTTAAGGTAGGAACACCTAGCACACCGCTGTGGTATGCACCACAGGTATTCCAGGGAATTAGTACTGAAGTAACCGTTCCCGAATCTTCTAAGGCTCTACTTAAATTCTCTGGGGCCAGGCCTTTATCGCGGTAAGCTTTGGCAAACATCTTTCCGGGTACCACTATAGCTAAATATTGATCGGAAGCGGTTGCATTTAAGGCTAAACAGCTAAAAACCGTACTGGCAAATAAGCCGAATGTGGTATGAAATAAATTCAATAGCGCCCTGCTTATTCTTGCCAGCGCTCCAATGGCTTCCATAATTCCACCAAAAACCATAGCGCAAATAATTAACCAGATTGTTCCAAGCATTCCTGCCATCCCTCCGGAAGAAAATAGGTCATTTAGGTTTTTATTGTCGGTTTCTACCGCAGTATCTACCGTAATGGCATTCATTACCCCACGATAACCACTAACAAAATCTAAATCTGTAGTGCCTGCAATTTGCGCAACTATGCCCGGTTGAAAGAGTAGGGCAGCAATAGCTCCTAAGAGGGTTCCCAATAAAAGAGCGATTAAAGGAGAGGTTTTTTTAACGATTAAAGCAATTACGATGGCCGGAACGAGAAAAAGCCAGGGAGTAATTTTAAAAGATTTTTCTATTGAAGCCAGGATAGCAGAAGTGTCAGTAGTCCCTGATGTTTCCAAATTAAGTCCTATAATTATAAAAATAAGTATGGTTATGCTTATGGTTGGAACCGTGGTTATGGTCATATACCTAATATGGGTAAACAAATCGGTTCCTGCCATTGCGGGTGCCAGGTTTGTAGTGTCGCTTAAGGGCGATAGTTTATCCCCAAAATAAGCTCCGGAAAGAATGGCCCCGGCAGTCATCCCTACCGAAATGCCTAAAGCTTCGGCTATACCTATTAAGGCAATACCCACGGTTGCAGAGGTGGTCCAGCTACTTCCTGTAGCCACCGAAATAACAGCACAAATAATTACACAGGCTGCTAAAAATATGGTAGGATTTAATATTTGTAGGCCGTAATAAATCATGGTAGGTATAATGCCTGAAATAAGCCAGGTCCCTGCCAGGGCGCCTACCATTAAAAGAATAAGAATAGCCCCCGCCGTACTTTGGATGTTACCGGCAACTTCGTCTATCATTTTCTCATATTTTACCTTGTTGAAATATCCAACAACGGCAGCTACAGCACCACCCAATAACAGGATAAATTGATTGGAGCCACTTAAGGAGTCGTCGCCAAAAACAAAAACATTAAAAGCAAGCATAATAATAAGCGCAAAAACAGGAATTAATGCAGGCCAAATGCCAAGTTCTTTATTGGTAGAAATTTGTTCAGTTTGAGACGAGTCCAGATTTTCCATTAAGATATGAAATATAAGATGAAACCTTTTTACGAGGTTTTAGTTGAAATTATATTAATTAAATTTTAATTTTCGCTGGTAATTTTACGATTTTACAGGAAAATGAGCAAGTTTTCCTTAAAACTATAATTTAATTAAAATTTATAGCCCAGTCCAAGTTGCACACCAAATGAAGTAAGTTTTTGATGATTGCTTTCTTCTTCAAAAGGAATAACGGCATACCTTCTAAAGTTTGGGTTGATAAAAACACTAAACTTGTTAAATGCATATTGTGCACCCAGGCCAAAGCCTACACCAATTCCCGCTTGTGGATCTACAGATTCACTTTCCGATCCCTGAAAATCCATCACGGGGCCGCCATTCGCGAAAAAATAATCTAAAAAACGAAAGTTGGCAAAAATGGGTATAGAGGTAGTTTGTAATTCTTCGGTGCGCGTAGTTTGCCCGGGCATAGGCGCCGAGGTTATTAATACTTCTCCCCGCCAGTAATTGAGCCCGGTTTCCAGGGCTATATTATCGGTCACATCAAGCAAATACCTAAACCCAAATTCATACGTGTTTTCAATATCATAACTGGCAGCTCCATCAAGATTGTCTTCTGTAAACAAATCACTACCGGTAAATCCATAGTATAATCGTATCTCGTTTTGGGTTTGAGAAAAAGCACTAATGCAAAAAAGTATAAAAAATAGGGGGAGTAGAAGTTTCTTCAAAGTTTTATTTTTTTGTGAATATACAAAAAAGAAAAAGTTCGAAAATACAGTCATTGATTATCAACTGTACATTCGAACTTTCAGTTAACTTCTGTGATTGTTCTATTTTAAAATGCCTACTTCCTGCATACAGGATTTCATCATTTTATAAGTGCGTTCTATATCGTTGTCCAAACCAATAGAAAATCGAATTAAACCATTGCTTAAGCCCATTTTTTCCTGTTCGTCTATTGGAATTTCGGAAGAAGTGGAACTTCCGGGTGCACTAAAAAGTGTTTTATAAAAACCTAAGCTTACGGCTAGATAGCCCAGGTTTTTTTCTTGCATCAGTTCCATTAGTTCGTTGGCTTTTTCCAGGCTACCAACATCTATGGTCAATAATCCTCCAAATCCATAATCGGGATTCATCATTTTTTTAAAGATTTCGTGGCCGGGGTGACTTTTTAATCCGGGGTAAACGGTTCTTAATCCATCTTCCTGAAATTTTTCAGCCAAAAACATAGCATTTTTGCTATGTTGTTTAATCCTAATGTGTAGAGTTCTTAAGTTTTTTAAAACTGAAGCAGCTCGCATACTATCCATCGTTGGCCCCAATAGCATATTTGCGCCATCATTTACACTGCGAAGTGCATTGATGAAATCCTGGGTTCCGCAGGTTACTCCGCCAACCGTATCGCTGCTGCCATTTATAAATTTGGTTAAGCTATGCACTACCACATCGGCACCCAATTCTTTAGGACTAATGGAAAGTGGGGAAAATGTATTGTCTACCACAAAACTCAGCTTATGTTTTTTGGCAATTTTGGCAAGGACTTCAATATTGGCCACCTCCAACAAGGGATTGCTTACCGATTCGCAGTACAGGACTTTTGTGTCTTTGGTAATGGCAGCTTCAACCTGTTCGGGATTGGTAATATCTACAAAGGAGGTTTGAATATTAAATTTCGGAATAAAATTTTTTAAGAATGCATAAGTGCCACCATATACCGTTCTGCTGGAAACAATATGGTCACCGGCCTGGCACAATTGAAGTAGGGTAGAGGTGATAGCTCCCATGCCACTAGCCGCTACATTCGCGGTTTCAGTACCCTCCATAGCGGCAAGCGCTTCGCCTAAATATAAATTTGATGGTGAAGAATGCCTGGAATATAGGTAACAACCCTCAGCATTTCCTTCAAAAGTATCGAACATGGTTTTTGCTGAAAGAAAAGTATAGGTAGAAGAATCAGAGATAGAAGGATTTACGCCTCCATATTCTCCAAAGTATTGAAGATCTTGAATTTTATCGGCAGGTTTATATTTCATCTTTATGTTATTTTAAATTCCTATAAAAATATACTTATAAAGAATTAAAATCAATTTAAAATTATATAATTAGTAAATAAAACTGTTTAAATTGAGTTTTTTAGAATTAAATTCTATATTTAATTTAAATTTCCAATACTTTAGAAAATTTTTCATTTAAGGTCCAGATAAATTTCAGCGAAAATATAGCTCTATCGATTTTATAGTATTAATGCTCCAACATAAATCAACAATGAATTTAGACCAGAAAGACCTTCAAATATTAAAACACCTGCAGCAGGATAGTAAAATGACCAATAAAGAAATTGCCAACAAGTTGCAGCTTTCGGTTACCGCGGTTTTTGAACGTATAAAGCGACTTGAAAGGGAGGGGGTGATTTCAAAATACGTAGCGCTTGTTGCTCCTCAAAAGGTAGCAAAGGATTTTATGGTTTTCTGCCAAATAAAACTTATTCAACATTCCCGGTCTTATCTCACCAAGTTTGAAGCTGAGGTCACTAAACTTACCGAAGTTTTGGAATGTTATCACGTTAGTGGAGAATATGATTATATTTTAAAAGTCCTTGTAAAAGACATGGAAGCTTATCGGGAATTTATGGTGACAAAGCTTACTAATTTAGACCATATTGGCAGTACCCAAAGCACCTTTGTAATTAGTCCTGTAAAAAATACAACTGCAATAAACCTTTGATTTCTAAATTTTAGAATGTATAATTCCTTCATTGGTCATTGATTTGAATAGTTGTACTTTTGTGTTTACTTTATTAGAAAAATAATACAAAAACTAAAATTATGAGTAAATATGATGTTGCAGTTATAGGTTCTGGCCCCGGAGGCTATGTGGCCGCTATACGCTGCGCACAACTGGGAATGAAAACTGCTATCATAGAAAAATATTCAACTTTGGGAGGAACCTGTCTTAACGTAGGGTGTATTCCAAGTAAAGCATTGTTGGATTCTTCTCACCATTACCACGATGCTGTAAAACATTTCGAAGAGCACGGGATAGATATTCCGGGAGAGGTAAAAGTAAACCTTGAGAAAATGATGGAGCGTAAATCTTCAGTGGTAAGTCAAACTTGTGATGGGGTGAAGTTCCTGATGGATAAAAATAAAATAGATGTTTTTGAAGGTGTAGGTTCTTTTAAGGATAAAACCCATATCAATATTACAAAAAACGATGGGGAAACCGAAACCATTGAGGCGGCTAAAACCATTATTGCCACAGGTTCAAAACCGGCTAACCTCCCTTTTATCGAGCTGGATAAAGAACGAGTGATTACTTCTACTGAAGCTTTAAAATTAAAAGAAATTCCTAAACACATGGTCGTGATTGGCGGTGGTGTAATTGGTTTGGAACTAGGCCAGGTTTACCGTCGTTTGGGAGCCGAGGTTACCGTAGTAGAGTTTTTAGATAGAATTATTCCTACTATGGATGCTGCGCTTTCAAAAGAGCTTCAAAAGGTGCTTAAAAAGCAAGGTGTAAAATTCCATACGTCTACTAAGGTGAAATCGGTAGAGCGTAAGGGAGACGAGATTATTATAAAGGCAGATGATAAAAAGGATAAGGAAATTGAAATAAAAGCAGATTACTGCCTTGTTTCTGTTGGACGTAAGCCTTTTACCGACGGATTAAATGCTGATGCTGCCGGAGTAAAAATAGATGATAAAGGCAGAATTGAAGTAAACGAACATTTGCAAACCAATGTAGATAATATCTATGCTATTGGCGATGTGGTAAAAGGTGCGATGCTGGCCCATAAGGCCGAAGAGGAAGGAACTTTTGTTGCTGAAAATATTGCGGGACAAAAACCACATATTGATTACAATTTAATTCCGGGTGTTGTTTATACCTGGCCTGAAGTTGCCGCAGTAGGAAAAACCGAAGAACAACTTAAGGAAGAAGGTGTGAAGTATAAGGAAGGAAAATTCCCAATGCGCGCCCTTGGACGTTCCAGGGCAAGTGGCGATACAGACGGATTTGTGAAAATTCTTGCTGATGAAAAAACCGATGAGGTTTTAGGCGTACATATGATTGGTGCACGTACCGCCGATCTTATTGCTGAAGCTGTTGTTGCAATGGAATACAGAGCATCTGCAGAAGATATTGCCAGAATGAGCCACGCACATCCAACCTATGCTGAAGCCGTTAAGGAAGCTGCTCTTGCCGCTACCGAAAATCGTGCGCTTCATGTGTAAGTAGTTTTTAATAGTTATATAAAAACGGCTGTTTGGTTTTTTCAAACAGCCGTTTTCTATTTTATCCACTGAGATTTAAATAAACCCTTTGGCCTGGTAAGAAATCTCATTCTGAACTCGTTTCAGGGTCTAAGCTTAGTAGACCTCCCAACTTTTAATATGAATTAGGTAAAATAAAAGTAGCTTTTAAATGAGAATCTACACTTCCAATTTTTTTAATTCTTTATAGTTATTATTTAATCTTCGCAGTAGAATTCCATAAATAACCCGGTAAAATAGCCATATTAATCCAAGAAACACAGCAAGTCCTCCAATCATTATTGCTGCAAACATGAGCCATTGTAAAGGAGTAAAACTGTACTTTTCGATATCTTCTACTGTAGTGCTTGAAATATGATAATCCATCATAAAATAGGTGTAGATTAAAGCAACTAATGCTGTAGAAATCAAAATATAACCTATATAGTACTTTACGGTTTTTCTGGTTCGTAAAATATTTTTCATTAACTGAGCTGCATTATCTGTAGAAGATATTTTTCGGTAGTTTTTATAGAAGCAAAAAATAAAGAAAAAAGTAATGCCGTAATTAATTACATAGGTGGCTACGGTAAATTCTTTTAGATGAATACGCTCCATTTCCTCCCAATATTCATGGTCTGCCATAAAAACCGTAATAAGTGCCCAGAATAAAAATTCAATAATACTAATTACAAAAATCCATTTTACTATAGAAGAAGATCGCTTCCATAGCATTTGGTATATTTGGTTATAGGAAAGATGGGGTAAGCTGCTTTCCCGTTTTTTCCAGTCTTTTTTTAATAAATCCAATCCATCCATTATTCACTACGGATTTAAAATGTTCTTTAATTTTGTTTTTACCCTATTCATCTTCACTCTTGCATTTACTTCAGTAATACCAAGGGTTTCAGAAATATCCCTGTAATTTTTATCTTCCAGATATAAAAAAACAAGTGCCTTTTCAATATCATTTAATTCCTGAATTGCGGCATACATTACTTTTAATTGTTGCTCGGTTTCATCGTCATATTCTTCTGCTTTAATCTTAAAATCTACCGTATCAAAATCTTGTGTAGGTATACTTCTTTTTTTCTTTCGGTATAACGTAATAGCAGTGTTAAGTGCCACCCGGTACATCCAGGTACTAAATTTTGCTTCGCCCCTAAATTTTGGGTAAGCTTTCCAGAGCTGAATGGTTATTTCCTGAAAAAGATCGTTATGCGCATCTTGATTATTCGTATAAATACGGCAAATTTTATGTGCAATATTCTGGTGCCTTTCCAGGTTGGTTACAAATTGATGTTCTAATTCCTTGTTCACAATAATTGGTTAGCAACTTATATGTAGCGCAAGTACCTGCAATGTTACAAAAAAGTATAAATTCGCGTTAATGACACTTTATTTTTTCCACTAAAGAACCAGAAAACTTAAATTTGAAGGCACTACCGCGATAATTGTGGTATTTTATAATCTCTAATTATTGGAGAAAAACCAAGTTTTATGAATATTCCAAGAACAAATTTACCTCGAGTCGTTATTATTGGTGGCGGTTTTGCAGGAATGGCCATGGTAAGAAAATTGATAGGCGAGGACGTACAAACTGTAATTCTAGATCGGCATAATTACCATACATTTCAACCTTTGCTTTATCAGGTTTCTACCTCCGGTTTAGAGCCAGATTCTATTGCGTACCCGATGCGTAAAATTACACGAAACAGCAAGAAATGCCTTTTTAGGATGGCTGAAGTAAAATCTATAAATCCTGAAAAAAGCCTTATTGAAACTTCTATTGGAGATTTAATTTACGATTACCTGATAATCGCAACGGGATCTAAGACCAATTTCTTTGGAAATGAAAGTATTGAGAAAAACGGAATGTGGATGAAAACGGTTCCACAGGCCCTAAATATTCGTAGTTTGATCCTTGAGAATTTGGAACAGGCGGTAATTACCGATGATCCTGAATTAAGAAAAGCACTGCTAAATTTTGTTCTAGTGGGTGCCGGACCAACCGGGGTAGAATTAAGCGGTGCCATAGCCGAACTTAAAAACCATATTGTCCCTAACGATTATCCCGATATTAATCCTAATGAAATGAATATTCATCTTTTAGAGGGACTGGACAGGGTTTTACCCCCAATGAGCGAAAAATCTTCTAAGAAAGCTCATAAGTTTTTGGAAGAACTCGGTGTGAAAGTTCATTTAAATACTATGGTAAAGGAATATGATGGGCATTTGGTAACCACCAATACCGATCTTAAATTAAAAACAGAGACTTTTATTTGGGCAGCCGGGGTAACAGGGGCACCGGTTAAAGGTTTAAAGGCCGGGGCATTGGTAGAAAAGGCCAATAGATATGAGGTGAACGCTTTTAATCAAATTAAAGGATACGAAAATATTTTTGCCATAGGTGATATTGCTTTAATGCAAACCAAAGATTATCCAAAGGGGCACCCAATGGTTGCTCAGCCGGCAATTCAGCAGGGAAAACACCTGGCCGCTAATATTATGAATATTGTGAATGGTAAAACCCTGGAACCTTTTAAATATAAAGATAAAGGGACTATGGCCACGGTAGGAAGAAATAGGGCAGTAGTAGATTTAGATAAAGGCTCTTTTGGCGGCTTTATGGCTTGGTTTATCTGGATGTTTGTGCACCTTTGGTTTCTTATTGGCTTTAGAAATCGTTTGGTGACTTTCTTTAACTGGCTCTATAATTATTGGAATTATGATAAAGCAGCCCGACTAATTATTAGGCCTTTTAAAGGCTATGAAAAACAAATGAAATTAGATAAAGAAGAGATATAAAAAGAAAAAAGAGAAAGAGACTGTTTGAGAATTTTTTAAAAACGTCATCCTGAATTTATTTCAGAGCCTGCCCCGATTCTTTATCGGGGATCTAATATGATGATAATTAAAGAACATGTTAGAAGCTGAAACAAGTTCAGCTTGACAAGAATAAACTTTTTCAAACAATCTCTTTTCCTTAGCCTGACTTTCCTTAATTTACTTTATTCCGAAAGCTTATTAATTGGCTTTTTCAATTATCTCATTTTCTTAATTTCTTTATTGTAATCTTCGGCAAGGGAAAGCTTTTGGTTATCGGTTAGCGCTTTTCCGGCCATTTGAAAAACTTCCTGTTCTTCTTCATCTAAATGATGAATTACCTTATGCTCCAATTCTTTTGCGATTTTAAGCCAGTTGGAAGCATCCATCTCTGTGTCTTCCAGTTGTTCTATAAGCTCATCCATCTCGTGATGTTCAGCTACACTGTGTCTGGCTTTTTCCTGGGTAAGGTCTTTTTTTATTAAAGGAATATAAAAATGCCTTTCTTCGGCATCTGCATGAATCTTTAACTCGTGTTTTAATTGTTCAAAAATCTTTTTACGCTCTTGGGTATCGCCGTGGGTTTCTACTAACTTGGCAACAAGATGTCGCTGTATTTCATGCTCCTGTCGTAAAGCTTCAAAAATATTCATAATTTAGGTATTGGTTGAAGTCCTAAATTATTGATTTATATGTTAAGAAATATGTAAACCATGTTTTTTGATTAACAGTTTAAATCGATTCTAAAGAAATGACAGTTCAGGTTCGTTTTTTTACAATTCAGAAATAATAATTAGTAGTATAAATTGCTTTAACCCATTTTAGTGTTCTAATTTAAAAATAGATGAAGTTTATTCTGAAAATATTAAAAATAAGTCTTGGGGTTGCGGTATTTATTATCTGTTTAGAATTAATTTTTGGCGGTTTTGAATTCGAGAAATTCCGGAATTTAGAAGTCTGGTTTATCTTCTTTACATACAGCTTTATACTCACTTTAATTAACGGACTTTACTTTTGGTGGTTTGGTGAAAAAATAACCTGGGAAAAAGCCACTTTAAAAAAAGTCCTGTTTGGAGCATTTGGGTCTATTATTATAACCTTAATAGGCTATTTCTTTTGCCGGGTTTTGCATTACGTGGTTTATAACGGAATCCCATTACAGGAGTTTTGGACAAATGAGAGAATAAATAATTACCTGTTTCCGCTACTTTTTACCACCATAATTTCCCTGTTTTTCCATCTTATATATTTCTATAAGGCTTTGCAAGAAAAAAAGGTTAAAGAACAGAAAATTATTGCCGGTGCTGCTTCAGCAAAATTTGATGCACTTAAAAATCAATTAGATCCGCATTTTTTATTCAATAGTCTTAATGTGCTGGCTTCACTTATAGATGAAAATCCAGATCAGGCGCAACGATTTACAACCGGCTTGTCTAAAATTTATCGATATGTCCTGGAGCAAAAAAATAAAGAGTTAGTGAGTCTCGAGGAAGAATTAAAATTTGCCAGTACGTATATGAAATTATTGAAAATGCGTTTCGAAAACAGTATTGAATTTGAAATACCCGAAGAAATTTCCAATGAAGAAGCCAAGGTGGTGCCTCTTTCCCTTCAGCTACTATTGGAAAATACCATTAAGCATAATATTGTAAGTGAAAACCGCCCTCTGAAAATAAAAATTTATGAACAAGACGAATTTCTTATAGTCGAGAACAATTATCAGAAGAAAGAAATATTGAGTAATAGAAAAGGCGTGGGTCTACAAAATATTGTAAATAGGTACAATGAAATTACGCAAAGAAAAGTATTAATAAATCAAACTGAAGAAATTTTTAGGGTAAAAATTCCTGTGTTAACCAAACAAATATCAATTATGGAAACAAACGAAATCAATAAGGAAAATGCTTATTTTAAAGCAAAGCAAAGAGTAAAAGAGATGAAAGAATTTTATGGGAATTTGATCTCTTATTGCGTGGTGATCCCATTTTTAATTTTTATAAATTATAGCACATACTGGGGCTTCCAATGGTTCTGGTTTCCGTTATTTGGATGGGGGATTGGGCTAACAATTCATGGGTTCTCTGTATTTGGATATGGTTCAGAGTGGGAAGAGCGCAAGATTCAGGAAATAATGGATAAAGATAAACTAAAAACAAAATCCTGGGAATAATGAGAACTAATTATAAAGAGAATTTTAGTTATAAGTCAGCTCAAAAAAGGGTAAAGGATATTAAAGGCTTTTATGTTCATCTGATAATTTATCTGTTCGTAAATATCGCCATTTTTGTTGTCACCACTCAGGGGGAAGGATTTATAAGTGGCATATCTAATTTATCAAATTATAGCACCATCTTCTTTTGGGGGATAGGATTGTTTGCTCATTGGGCCAGTGTTTTCGGACCTAATTTTATTTTTGGAAAGAAATGGGAAGAACGGAAAGTAAGGGAATACATGGAAAAAGAAGAAAAGCAGCGTTGGGAGTAATGAAAATAGTAATTGTAGAAGACGAAAAACCTGCTGCCCGGCGTTTGCAAAGAATGCTAAATAAAATCGGTTTAGAAGTAAACGTGATGTTGCATTCGGTGAATGAAGGAATTGCCTGGTTTAAGGAAAATACTGCACCAGACCTGGTTTTCTTAGATATTCAATTAAGTGATGGCATCTCTTTTGAAATTTTTGAAGAAGTAACAATAAATAGTGCCGTTATTTTTACCACAGCCTATGATGAATATGCACTAAAAGCCTTTAAACTGAACAGCGTAGATTATTTGTTGAAGCCTATAGATGAGGAAGAATTGACCAATGCTGTAACCAAGTTTAGAGAAAATTATCTGCAAAATTCACCAAAAATAGATTTTGATGCTTTCAAGAAAATCCTGGAAACAGGAACAAAGCCAGATTATAAATCTCGTTTTACGATTCAGGTGGGCCAGCATTTAAAGATTATAAATACCGAAGATATTTGTTGTTTTTATTCAGAAAATAAGACTTCTTACCTAACTACTAATACCGGAAGGAATTACCCGGTAGAACTCTCGCTAGAAAATCTGGAAAACGAACTAGATCCTGAAAATTTCTTTAGAATTAATAGAAAATCTATCGTTAATATTAACTGTATAGAAGATATTATTAGCTATACCAATAGTCGATTAGAGATTAAGCTGAAAACTTTTAAAGAGTTTCAACTAATCGTAAGCAGGGAGCGTGTGCGAGATTTTAAAAACTGGATTTCTTAAATAACAGTGTTAAAATCTAAGTAAACAAAACCCAAAGCTGTGTTTTTACGTATATATCTTTAGACAGTGGGGTAATTCAAATCTAATTTGCTACTAGCCCCGGTTTTCTTGAATTTTTTTTGGTTGGTTAAGTAAGGGTTTGCTGTATGATTTACAGCAGGCCTTTATTTTTTATGAATTAGAATTAAGAGATACTGGCTTTTTGTTTATCAATGTTCTATTTCTAGAAAGTGTTTCTAGTTTAGTTTTCACTAAGGGCTCAGTCTCCTTTTTAATAAATAATAAGATGTTTGTTTATGGAGCGGCTACGGTACCTAAAACATATAGCTGATCCATAGTTGGAGTCTCACTACCACCTTCAGGTTCTAAAGTAATTCCAAAGGCTTCAGACTGGTTTTGGTTTTCAAGACTAAAAACTTTATTGTCATCGGCTTTAAAATCTGCCAGTAAACCTATACTGGTAGGGGTAAGTGGTTGCATGGTGAGGGACCATACCTGGTAAACTTTTCCTCTTGGTGGTTCAGGAAGGTCTTTTGCATCTATATAAGCGGTATTATCACGGGTGTTCCAATATACCGAGGCATAAGCTTCCGGAGCTACTTCCTGCCCCCTTAATGGGATGCGCTGTACATTTTTATCCCTAATAATTGCCAGTAATTCCTCAGCATCTTTTGCATTCTCCCTGGCATTGGCAATTTGCTCTTCCATTTGCAAATTTCTGGCTTGTGCTGTACGTAATTCTTCTCTTAAATTATTGGTACGGTTAAAGAAGGTAAAAAGTCCTATAAGTAATAATAAACTAGCTGCCCAACCGGAATAGGTAATCCAACTTATGGTTCTAACCGGTCTTTCAGGAGTAGTTTTTGCAGATGTTCCGGTTAATTTATCTTTTATACTGGTAATTAAATGTTCTGCATTATTAGGTGCAGTAGCAGCCGATAAATTGAGTAGAGCTTTTTCAATCTCCTCTACTTCGGTTTTAACTTCGGGGTATTTTTTAAGCACACGGCTTACCTCCCGACTTTCTTTTTCAGAAAGCGCGCCATAAACATAAAGTTCCAGGATTCCAGATGATATGTACTTTTTAATATCCATTACTTAATAACCATTGCTCTTAACTTATCGATACAAATTCTATTACGGGTTTTTACCGTACCCAGTGGCATATCTAATTCTTCTGAAGTTTCTTTTTGTGTATATCCCTTAAAAAAAAGATAATCTATTAATTTCTTACAAACCGGTTTTAAAGCTTTAACATACTTTTTTAGGCCTATAGCATCTACTGCTTCAGAGAAATTTGTTTTTGCCTCTAATATATCTACGAAATTATCAGACGTAAGGTTTTGTTGATTGTTCTTAAAACTTTTAGACCTTATCTTATCTATGGCAGCATTTCGGGCAATATTAAGAATCCAGGTAAAAAACCGGCCTTTATTAGAATTATAGCTTGGGGCTTTGTCCCAAATTTTTAAGAATACATCCTGTAGTACTTCTTCAGCTATGCTCTCATCCCTAACTATACTATAAATAATACCATAGGTGCTTTCTGAATACAAATGATAAATACGTTCAAAGGCACGCTGGTTACCGTTTTGAAGTTCTAGAATTAAAGCATCTTGTTGCATAAAGTAGTATGTGGCTTGCCCAGTAAAAGTATGTAAATCTCTCGCCTCAAAAAAATAAAAAGCGGCAAAATGCCGCTTTTTATTAAAAATTATGTAAAAAAGATTACATTTTTATAACTCCACATCCAACTCTGGTTCCCGCAGCTCCAGAAGGTTGAGAAGTAAAATCGTCTACACCATCGTGTACAATAATCGCTTTTCCAACAATATTTTTGTTATCGTCTTCACAACCTATACACCATTCATCGGTTGTCATAGTAATAGTTCCTTCACCATTGGCATCAACTTCAAAGTTTCCTATATCGCCTTTGTGGTAGCCCTCGGCATCACCCCATTTCCCGTGTTTTTCATTGGTTGGGTTCCAGTGGCCCCCGGCAGAGGTTCCATCTTCAGCAGAGCAATCTGCTTTTTGGTGAATGTGTATTGCGTGCTTTCCTTCAGCCAAACCTGTAATGGTCGCTTCCATAGTAACTTCACCATTTTCCTGAGTGAAAGTTACTTCTCCGCCTAAGTCACTTCCACTTTTAGGCTCTAAAGGCACGGTAATCTCTTTAATTTCTTCTTCTTTTTCCATGCTATCCATTTCAGAATTCATTTCTGTTTCGGCAGCATTTTCTGTTTCATTTTCTTTCTTTTCGTTTTTACAACCTATAATAAATAAAGAGGCGCAAAATACTAATGATAAACTTATTCGTTTCATAATCTATGATTGGTTTTAGATTTAACAATGCTAAATTAATTTTATCGCAGGGTATAGCCAAAAGATTTAAGGATAGGTTAACAACCCTTAGCCTGGTTTAGATCAATTTGGTTTTTATAGTTGTGGTTGAAGTAAGACTTTTATGCACGGGGCAACGGTCTGCAATTTCCAGTAAACGCTCTTTTTGTTTTTTGTCTAAATCTCCATAGAGCTTAATCTCCCTTCTAAATGTATCGATTTTGGTATCGCTTTTTTCACAATTTTCGCAGTCTTTTTGATGTTCCCTTGAGTAATACACGTGGGTTTCTACATCGTCAAGGGGCCATTTCTTTCTCTTAGCATACATTTGAAGCGTCATGGAAGTACAGGCAGCCAGACCTGAAGATAAAAATTGATAGGGGGTAGGCCCATAATCTTTCCCTCCAAAGCTTATAGGTTCATCTGCCAAAAAACTATGATTTCCTGCTTTTATTCTTGTGGTGAAAGCATCTTCTTTTTCTAAGACCGCTACAACATCGGCATTAGATTCTGGAATTTCTTTATTCGGAATGCTTAAATACCTTGAAGCCCAGGTGGCGATTACATTACCGGCATAAGTTGCGTCTTCCTTATTACTTAAAAGATGTTCAGCCCCATCCAAAGAAACAAAACTTTTTGGATGTCTTGCTGCTATATATAATTCTTCGGCATTTTTAATGCCTACAATCTTATCTTGCGGCGAATGCATAATTAAAAGCGATTTTTTAAGCTTGTTTAGATAAGAGGTTAATTCATGTTTATCAATATCTTCTAAAAATTGTTTTTTAATGTTAAAGCTTCTTCCGCCAATATTCACTGTTGCGTTGCCATTTCTTTCAATCTCTTCAACACTGTCTTCTATTAAATGTTGAACATGCGCGGTGGTAGAGGGAGCGCCAATAGTAGTTACTGCTTTAACCGATTGTAAGTCTTTTGCAGCAAATAATACTGCGGCACCACCAAGGGAGTGCCCAATTAAAAGGCCGGGTGCTTTAAATTCCTGCTCTAAATAGGCAGCAGCCGCAAGTAAATCCTCTATGTTTCCTGAAAAATTACTATTTGCAAAATCGCCCTTGCTTTCACCCAGTCCGGTAAAATCAAACCTTAGGACGCCATAACCGTTTTGTGCGAGGGTTCTACTTATATTTTTAGCCGCAAAGAAATTTTTATTGCAGGTAAAACAATGAGCAAAAAGAACAAAATTATGAGGATCCTGGTCTATTGGTAGTTCTAGATAGCCCGATAAATCATTACCCTGGTTGTTTTTAAAATTTACTTTTTCGGTTCTCATTACTTTATTTTTTACTTCATAAGCTTTAAGTATCAAGACCTCGAGACATGTCTTGAAACCTAAAAATCTTTTTATGGGCACCGCCAAAGGGTGCAATAATCCGAGGCCTGCCTCGAAATTAAAAATTTGTTTCCAACGAATGTCTCGTGGGCTTACCCCGAGGTAGTTTACTTAAAAACTTGTAGGTTTCCCAACAGGTTTCTTGATAATTTACAAATTGTTTAGTACAAGTACTAAAATAAAAAAGAGGCTGTCTGAAGAGTATATTTTCGTCAAGCTGAAATTAATTCAGGATGACGGTTTTAAAATCTTTTCAAACAGCCCCAATTATAAAATAGGAATCAGGTTAATCTAATTCTCTAATTTTAATATTTCTAAACCACACTTTGTCTCCGTGGTCCTGAAGAGCAATATGGCCTTCTTTGGTTTTTCCAAAGTGTTCCCAATCTTTAAACTTAGAGTTTGCTACCAGTTTATCCCATTCTTCACCATGAACCGGGAATTCTGTAATTAGCGTACCATTTAAACGAACCGAACCTTTATTGGTTTTATGGTTAATTTTTATAACAGTTTTGTTCCATTCTCCGGCATTACGTGATTTATCTTCACTGGGTGGCATCATATCATAAAGAGCTCCGGCCTGCCTTATGGGACCGTTTTTGGCATCAGGATGCAGTTTATTGTCTAAAATTTGAATTTCAGGACCGGTTAAATAAGGTTCAGAAAACTCCTCACTTTCCTGAACGCCCCACATAATCCCGCTGTTTCCTGCTTCTGAAATTTTCCATTCTAATGAGAGTTCAAAATTGGCATATGAGTTTTTAGAAATAAGGTTTTCTGTGCTTTCTCTTTTTCCCTCTGCCGGGGTGAAAGCGATAGCCCCATCTTTTACCTGCCACTGGTCTGATATTGAATCGGCATTAAAAGCTTTCCAACTTTCAAGGTTTTCGCCATTAAACAAATGGGTCCAATTATCTTCATTATTTGCCATGGCGGTAGTATCTACAGTTTTATCGGCTTCCTGTGTTTTTTCATCTTTTTTATCAGATTTACAGGAGGTAGATAATATGGCTAAGGTTCCTAAAATTAAAATATTTTTCTTCATTGGTTTTTGGTTTTTTGCTCAATAATAGAGATTTATCCGAATAATTTTCAGGACTCCGAGGCTTGGCTCGAAATCAAATAAAATCATTTATTGCCTCGTTAGTTTTCCAGAAGGTAACTTATTTAAGAGAACTACAACTCTTCTTAATTTATATTTGAAATATTATAGGGTTTATTTTATAAATTTAGTTAATTCCTAAGATTCGCTTTAATTTCTCTTCATCAACTTCGCTGCCTGCGAAATCGTCAAATTTCTTTTGGGTAGCTTCAATAATATGACTTTTAATAAAAGGCGCACCTTCACGCGCACCCTGTTCTGGCGATTTAATGCAGCATTCCCATTCAAGAACGGCCCAAACATCACAGCCATATTCGGTTAATTTAGAAAATATAGTTTTAAAATCTACCTGGCCATCTCCCGGATGTCTGTATCTTCCCGCACGGTCTATCCAGTCACCATAGCCACCAAACGAACCTTTTTTTCCGGTAGGGTTAAATTCGGCATCTTTTACATGAAACATTTTTATGAATTCGTGATAATGATCTATGTACGAAATATAATCTAGTTGTTGTAGCACAAAATGACTGGGATCATACAGTAAATTTACCCTTTTGTGATTATTTGTGGCTTCAAGGAAACGCTCAAAAGTTACCCCATCATGCAAATCTTCACCCGGGTGAATTTCGTAACAAAGATCAACTCCCTGTTCATCAAATTCATTTAAAATAGGCAACCATCGTTTTGCGAGTTCCTGAAACCCCATTTCAACCAGGCCTTCAGGTCTTTGTGGCCAGGGGTGCGCGGTATGCCAAAGCAGTGAACCGCTAAAAGTTCCGTGCACATCTAAATCAAAATTCCTGCTGGCACGAGCTGCGCTTTTTAATTGTTCTACGGCCCACTGGGTTCTTGCCTTTGGATTGCCTTTAACTTCATTTGGAGCGAAATTATCGAACATAGTATCATAAGCTGAATGTACCGCTACAAGTTGGCCCTGTAAATGAGTACAAAGCTCGGTTACTTCTAGACCATAAGAAGCTACTTTTCCTTTAATTTCTTGGCAATACTCTTTGCTTTCACCGGCTTTCTTTAAATCTATTAGAGCCGATTCCCAGGTGGGGATTTGTATTCCTTTGTATCCTAAATCTGCAGCCCATTTACATAAACCATCCAAACTATTGAATGGCGCTTTCGAATCCATAAATTGTGCTAAATAAACCGCAGGTCCTTTTACTGTTTTCATCTCTTTATAATTCTGAACCCAAAGTGGGAATTTTTACAGGTTTAAATTACTTACCTGTATATTACTTATTTTATGTCCAGCATTATGCTGGTTCATCTTACTAAAATTTTATGAGTCTAATTTCACCCAAACGTTCCCTTTATTATGGGAGTCTACTACTTTTTCAATGAAATTCATTCCGCGTACTCCATCTTTCATCGTAGGGAACTCTGCCGGATGATATTTTTCGCCATTAATAGCTTTTGCTACTCCTTTGTAGATATTACCCATAGAATCGAAAATACCTTCGGGATGTCCCGGAGGTAGTTTTGTTCCGTCTAGCGAAAGTGCTGAATTATACTCGTGCCCGGGTTTTAAAACTTTTATTGGTTGCCCATCTTCCAATTTATAGAGGTAATTTGGGTTTTCCTGTTCCCATTTTAAGCCGGCTTTTTTTCCGTAGATTTTTACGGCAAAATTATTCTCTTCCCCGGTTGCAATTTGGCTGGACCTTAGTACTCCTTTTACATAATCTGAAAAGCGAAGCAGCACAGTACCATCTACATCCATTTTATTATCTGAATACACATAGTTTAAATCGGCTAAAAGTTCTTTTACCTCAAGCCCCGAAACGTATTCAATCATATCAAAGGCGTGTGTTCCAATATCACCAATACAACAGCTTATACCACCTTTTTCGGGATCGAGCCTCCAAATACTGTTTCTTTGATCCTTATCATGAATTATAGGGTTTATCCAACCCTGGTAATATTGTACATCTATTTTTTGAACCTCTCCAATCTCGCCTGTGGCAATCATTTCTTTCATCTGGCGAATCATTGGATAACCTGTGTAGGTATAGGTGACCGCGAAAATAGTTTTCGATTTATTGAGGGTTTCTTCAAGAATTTTAGCTTCTTCAAAAGTAGTGGTCATTGGTTTTTCACAAATCACGTGAAATCCATTTTCCAAAAGCTGCTTGGCCATAGGGAAGTGCAGGAAATTTGGCGTTAGAATAGAAACCACTTTTATACGCTCATCTTCCGGTAGTTTTGTTTCTTCTGTAATTAAATGATCCAGGTCTTGATAAACCCTATCGGTTCCAATCCCCAATTCCTTCGCAAACTTTTTGCTTTCGTCTAACTCAGGATTGAATACGCCTCCTACAAACTCAAATTTATCAAACATAGAAGAGGCTACCCGGTGTAAAATTCCGATAAGGGAATCACCACCACCGCCTAAAACTCCTAATTTTATTTTTTTACCCATACTATTCTATTCTTTTACTGTGTTATATTTCAATATCTTTTTTTTCTATTTTTTCATTTTTGAAGAAAATAGCAAATATTATCATTACTACAAAAGCAAATCCTGCGGGAACTACCCATATTTGTTGCCAGTCGTGACTACCATCGGCGTTTAGATAAAGATCACTTATTTGTCCTGCTACCCAAAAACCAATTAACATACCTACACCATAAGTAGCCAGGGTAATCAAGCCCTGCGCAGCACTTTTAATTTTTGGCCCGGCTTTGGAATCGGTATAGATTTGCCCGGAAACAAAGAAAAAGTCGTAACAAATACCGTGGAGTGCAATTCCTATAATTAGCATAAAAGTAAGTTCTCCGGCATCGCCATAAGCGAATAGTAAATAACGTACCACCCAGGCTAACATTCCGGCAAGTAAAGTAATTTTGAATCCGTATTTCTTAAAAAAGAAAGGCAATAACAAAAGAAATAAGGCTTCAGAAATTTGGCCAATAGACATCATAAAAGTTGGATCTTCCATACCAACTTCTGAAAGGAATGGGTTTGCATTTTGGTAATAAAAGGCCAATGGGATACAAATTAAAACCGATGAAATAAAAAACATCAAAAAGTTTTTTCCTTTAAGTAGAGCAAGTGCTTCCAGGCCTAAAATATCAGATAACGTAACTTTTTCCCCTTTACTGCTGGGAGGGGTTTTAGGCAGTGTAAAGCTAAATAAGCCTAAAATAGCAGAAGCAACTGCAGCCATTAAAAAGGTATATTTTAGCATTCCTTCTTCGCGGGCTATAGCAGAGTCCCAGCCAAATACAAGACTAATTACCACTCCCGAAATAATCCATCCAAGGGTTCCAAAAACCCTAATTCCGGAAAATTGTTTGGAAGGGTCTGTCATTTGGTAAAAGGATATAGAATTTACCAAAGCCAGGGTAGGCATATAAATAATCATATAACCTAATACAAAGGGATAGAAATTAGTAAAATCTTCAGATTGGAACATCATATAAAGCAAAACTGCACCTGCAAGATGAAGGAAGCCCAAAATACGTTCGGCATTAAAAAAGCGGTCGGCGATTAATCCAATTATAAAGGGAGCTATAATGGCCCCCCATGATTGTGTAGAAAAAGCCATACCTGTTTGTGCACCGGTAGCACTTAAATTTTGTCCTAAAAATGTTCCTAAGGTTACAAACCATCCGCCCCAAATAAAAAATTCGAGGAACATCATGGTTGAAAGTTGAATTCTGGTTAAAATTTTCATTATCTCCGGTTACTTCTATTGATTATTTAGTTTACTTCCAACTTCTATTAAAAGCTCTTTGGTGGCTTTAATACCTTCTTCTGGAGATAAATTTTGACCTTCATATTCTACACCAATAAATCCGGTGTATCCTGCGTCATATACAGTTTTAAGTATTCTTTCATAATCCAGCGTGGTTTCTTCGCCTTGTTCATTAAAATCGTAAGATTTTGCACTTACGGCTAAAGCGTGAGGCATCATTTCTTCTATACCCTGGTATTTGGGGTATTCTTCAACGCAAGAGGCGTCCCAACGCTCACCACCTTTTCTTTTAAGGCAGAAATTTCCAAAATCAGGTAGTGTCCCACAATTTTCCATATTAACATCTTCAATAACTTCTACTAATAGTGCAGCATTGGAGGATAGGTAACCGTGGTTTTCAACTAAAATGTTAACATTTTTTTCTGCTGCATATTCACTAAGGGCTTTTAATCCTTTAGTTGCAGCGGTTTTCCATTCTTCCGGTTCGTCGGTACCAAAAAGGTTTACCCTAATTGACTCGGCTCCCAGGTAATTAGCGGCATCAACCCATTTTTTATGATTTTCAACTGCTTTTTCACGTTCGTTTTGGTCTGGACTGGCCAATTCGCCTTCACCATCAACCATTATTAATACGTTTTCTACATTAAATTCTTCACTTTTTACTTTTAGAGTATTTAAGACCTGTTGCAAAGCTTCTTCAGGATTTTCGGCATCTTTAATCTTTTGCGCATAAAAACTACTCACATATTCAATACCTTCAAAACCCAATTCATTTGCTTTTTCAGCAAAATCCATAGGGTCTAAATCGCCTGCAAAAATAGGTTTGTTAAGAGACCATTGTGCTAGAGAAAGTTTAAAAAAAGGTTCTTTAGTTACTTCTGAACTAGCTTCGGTGGTTGCCGTACTTTCTTTTTGTGATTTTTGATCTTTACAGGAAGAAATTCCGAGGAATAATAAAAACATAAGGGAAATTGAAAAAAAATTGGTTGAGGTAATTTTCATAAGATAAGTTTAAGTGTTACGAAATGTAATTTTACTGATATTTTTGGAATCTTAAAAGTATACTTTTTTTTAAAGAAGTAAAATTATAAGCATAAATTTATATATTTGGAAGGATTCGATTAACTAAATTATTAATTAACTACAGGAGAGTGAGCAATTATTATGAAAATGACACTTATGATGCAATAGTCGTAGGTACCGGAATTAGCGGTGGTTGGGCCGCGAAAGAGCTTAGTGAAAAAGGATTTAAAACCCTGGTGTTGGAAAGGGGACGTATGGTAAAACATATTGAAGATTATCCTACAATGAACGATGATCCCTGGGATTATAAGCATAAAGGACAGTTAACAAGGGAGGAAAAGAAACGCCAGGAGAAGCAATCCCGTACAGGTTACACTACCAATAAAGCCAGTGCACATTGGTTCGTAGATGATATTAAGCACCCTTATAATGAAACTAAAAGATTCGATTGGATGCGTGGTTACCACGTGGGAGGTAGGTCTATTATGTGGGGAAGACATAGTTATCGTTTAAGCGATTTAGATTTTACTGCGAATAAAACTGATGGTCACGGAGTAGATTGGCCCATTCGTTATAAAGATATTGCACCCTGGTATGACTATGTAGAGTCTTATATAGGGGTAAGTGGTGAAAATCTTGGTTTAAGTCAGTTGCCAGATGGAAAGTTTCTTCCACAAATGCCACTTAATTGCGTAGAAGACCACCTTAGAAAAAGTATGTCAGAGAATTTTAGTGATGGTAGGGTGTTAACAGCAGGGCGTGTTGCACATCTTACAGGTAATAAGGAATTTGAAGGTCGTTCTAATTGTCAATTCCGAAATCGTTGTATTAGAGGTTGTCCTTATGGCGGGTATTTTAGTAGTAATTCATCTACTTTGCCGGCAGCCGAGCGTTCGGGCAATATGACATTAAGACCAAACTCTATAGTTAGCGAAGTCCTGTACGATGCCGATAAAAAACGTGCTACAGGAGTTAAAGTTATAGATACCGAAACTAAGGAGGAAATTGAATATAAGGCGAACGTGATTTTTCTTTGTGCTTCTGCTATTGCCTCCACAAGTATTCTAATGCAATCAAAATCAGATAGGTTTGAGAATGGTATGGGGAACGATAGCGGGGAATTAGGTCATAACTTAATGGATCATCATTTTCGAGCCGGAGCTTCAGGAAAGTATGATGGTTTTGAAGATCAATATTATAAAGGCCGAAAACCAAACGGCATTTACTTACCGCGATTTAGAAACTTAAAAGCCGGAGATAATCTTGATTTTAAACGAGGATATGGTTACCAGGGAGGTGCCGGTAGGGGAGACTGGAGCCAAAGCATTGCTGAAGCCTCTTATGGCAAAGAGTTGAAAGAAGCCATTGTAAAACCCGGAGGTTGGACTATGGGATTAATGGGCTTTGGGGAGACTTTGCCTTATCATGAAAATAAAATGACCCTGGATTATAACAAAACAGATGAATGGGGCCTTCCTACTGTAACTTTTGATGCCGAGTTTAAAGAAAATGAACTTAAAATGAGAAAGGATATGGTAAACCAGGCTGTTGAGATGCTTGAGAAAGGTGGATTTAGGGATGTTAGGCCTTATGATTATTTAGGAGCACCTGGTCTTGGAATACACGAAATGGGGACAGCCAGAATGGGAAGAGATCCTAAAACATCGGTTTTAAACGCTAATAACCAAATACATGCCGTTCCAAATGTATATGTTACCGATGGATCTTTTATGACCTCTGCCGGTTGCCAAAACCCATCATTAACTTATATGGCGATGACCGCAAGAGCGGCAGACCATGCTTCAAAGAACTTTAGAACATCTAACGCTTAATTTTAGGATTATGAACAGAAGACAGGCATTAAAAAACATAGGACTTGGAGCCGGAGCTATAGTTGTTGGCCCTGCAACATTAAATCTTTTGCAAAGTTGTAAAGGTGAATCCGGTTCTAATTGGGAACCCGTTTTTCTAAGCGTTTCTAATGGTTTTGCTTTAAAACAAATATTGGAGGTAATTATACCTAGAACAGATACACCAGGAGCAGAAGACCTAAACATTGCTGAGTTTATAGATTCTTATATGCAGGAAGTAGCTTCTGAAGAACGCCAGAAGAATTTTAAAGAATCTGCCGATGCTTTTTCCAGAGCTTTTAAAAGTCAGTTTAATAAAGAAGAAAGTGAAGGCAGTTTAGAAGAATATGAACAAATTGTGGCCAAATATTTAAAAGCTACGCAAGCAGAGAGGGATGAGATAGCAAAACGAAATACCGAGACCCAGGATCCACAGGATAAAGATTTGGAAATTACGTTAGATGCCGATGCCGGTTCTCTTGCCTATTTGCAAGAAGTACGTAATATGGGAATATGGGCTTATAAAACCAGTGAAGAAATTGGTGAGAATGTAATGTGGTACGATCCCATTCCGGGAGAATATATTCCTTGCGGTCCGGTTGAGGACTTAGGTGGCGGAAAGGCCATGTCTCTTTAAGTTTAGGAAGCTAAGTATATAAAAATATGCCCTCGCAATAATTTTTGTTGAGGGCTTTTTTATAATGTTTGGCTAATTGCGTTCAACCCATAATTGAGACTTGATGCTTCAGGGCTTGCCTCGAAATCAAATAATATTTAATCCCTTTTGGCTTGACACGGGGTAATTAACATATTCCCTTTTTTGAAGCAATGTTGAGAAGCTATATAAATGTTTGTTTAAATAGTGATACAGATTGTTTCACGATATTTTTAGGTCATTATTGACAGTTTTTCAGGAGAAATTTTGACATAAATTTCTTCTTCTTCACCAATATATTCACCATCAATTTGAAATGAAACCGGATTTTTACAATAGACTCGTGCTTCTTTTAAAGGAATTATCTCTACAAATTCAGAATTCACTTCGGTTTCGTTACGTAGAGTTTTTAAGATTTCAAGCATATTGAAATTCTTAAACAAAAGAAGCTCAAAAACACCATCATTAATTTTTCCTTTAGGATTTACATTGGCACCGGTGCCATATTTTTTTGCATTGGCAAAAGCCAGTAAGATTCCTTCTTTGGTAAAGCTTTTATCTTCCATTTGAATCTCAAATTCAAATGGATATTTACTATACAATAGGGTGGGGATAGACTGAAGAAGATACCCCATTTTTCCCCTAATTCGAGATTTTTGATAGTTTTTTATCAACTCGGCATTTATTCCCAGGTCTCCCATGTGCAAACATAGCTCGCCATTAATCTCCAATACATCCATTTTGGTTACCGTGTTTCCAAAGGCAATATTTAGTTGTTCTTGTAGATCATTTGGAATACCTAAATTAAGGGCAAGCCCATTAGCTGAACCGGCCGGTATTATGGCAATAGGTGTTTTGTGCGGTAATAATGCTTCGGCTACCAGCTTTATAGTTCCATCGCCACCGGCAATTAGAATCCTATCAAAGGTCTCTGAGGCGACCAAATTTTTAATTTTCTTTTGATCATTCTCACCGGTTGTCTGGTAAACTTCTAGCTCTGCATTTAATTTACTAACCTCCGACTCAATTTTTTGATTGATATTTCTTTTATTAATCCCGCCCGAAATGGGATTTACAATCAGTAAAACCTTATCTATTTCTTTCATATAGCTTCAAATATGTTCTTAAAATTAATTATTTTGGAATTAGAAAAATTCAATAAAATTCTAAAATTTTGAAATTAGATCTAAAACTTTATCGCGGTTACGTAAATGACCAGGAGCTTAATGTATATGGACATTTATTTAAATCGTGGGCGCCAGATAAGTATAAGATGGATAGGCGCGGACTTAAACATGCGGTGGCCATTATTCATATGTTTCGCATTAGTCCTTTAGAAAATAAAGAGATCACTTTAAGGTTTAGAGATATTGAGGTTACTACTAAAACCTTAAAAGATGGCTATTTTAGGTTTTCCATTCCATTTTCTGAAGATTTAAAAAGTGGTTGGCACGAATATGAGGTGAGCTGTAATATTAAAAATTTTGGAATGATAGAAAAAGGTGAGTTTTTAAAGCCTCATCCTTCTAAATATGGTATTATTTCAGATATAGACGACACATTCTTAATCTCCCACAGCAACAGTGTTTTTAAGAAACTTTACGTCATGTTGTCCAAGAATATCAATAAACGCCAGACATTTGACGATGTGGTAGAACATTACAAACAATTAAGCCGGGCTGGCCAGGATTTAGAACATGCCTCCAATAGTTTTTTCTATGTTTCCAGTAGTGAGTGGAATTTATATGAATTTGTGAATGAGTTCGCTAAAATGCATGAACTACCCAAAGCGGTCATAAAACTTAAAAAGATTAAAACCAGGATTTCAGATTTTTTATTTACCGGGCGGGGAAGCCACGATCATAAATTTGAAAAAATAAAAGATATAATATCTTTTTATCCTAATATTCCCTACGTTCTACTAGGCGATGACTCTCAGAAAGATGCTGATATTTATGAGCGTATTTGTAAAATTTTTCCGCAGAGCTTAAAAGCGGTTTATATTAGGCAAACGGGTAGAAAGAAAAAACCTAATATCACTGAAATTCTTAGAAACATTGAAAGTCTGGGGGTTAGCATTTGTTACTTTAAACATAGCCATAAGGCTATAGAACATTCACGGGAAGAAGGGATTATTTAATTCTTTTGAACCCTATATTTGCTAAAACCTACATATTATATAATTTGAAATTGCAATAATTGAAAGTACAGGACTATATACAATCTCGCACAAAGCTGGCTGCTAAAAGCATACAAAACACCATCTCACTTTTAGAAGCCGATGCCACCATTCCGTTTATTTCTCGTTATCGGAAAGAGGCCACAGGAAATTTAGATGAAACTGAAATAGAAAAGATTTCTCAACTGCTTAGTACTTTTAAGGAATTGGAAACCCGAAAAAATGCCATCCTTAGATCTATAAAAGAACAGGAGGCATTGACCGAGGCTTTGGCCGATAAAATAAATAAGGCCACAACCTTAGCTGAAGTTGAAGACCTTTATTTACCATACAAAAAGAAACGAAAAACCAAAGCAGATACTGCCAGGGAAGCCGGTTTAGAACCACTGGCTAAAATGTTAATGGCCCAGAACTCACCGAATATAGAGAGATCTGCACAACAATTTATTTCCGGAACAATAAAAAGTAAATCTGAAGCATTCGTCGGTGCCGGGCATATTATTGCCGAATGGATTAATGAGAATACTTATGTGAGAAATTCTCTTAGGAGGTTGTATACTCAAAAGGCCTTGCTAAGTACAAAATGGGTGAAAAAAGAGGAAGAACATCCTGAGGCACCAAAATTTACACAATTTGAGAAATGGGAAGAACCACTTAAAAGAATCCCTTCCCATAGATTTTTAGCAATATATCGTGCCGAAAAATTAGGGATTATTAAGCTTAAAGTTGAAGTCGATAAATTTGATGCTTTAGCCATAATTGAAAAGGCAGTAATTAAAAATAAGGGCTTTTCGGGAGTAAAGTACTTAAAGAATGCAGCAGAAGATGCTTTTGCGAGATTGCTTAAAAAATCTTTTGCAACCGAATTTCTTAATGATGCAAAAGAAAAAGCCGATGAAGATGCGATTGCTGTTTTTGCGTCCAACCTCGAGCAATTATTAATGGAAGCACCTTTGGGAAGCAAACGAATTCTGGCTATAGATCCCGGTTTTAGATCTGGTTGCAAAATTGTTTGTTTAGATGAGCAAGGAAATTTACTCTACAATGAAGCCATATTTCCCCACCCGCCACAAAAGAAAATCGATGCTGCTTCAGCGAAAATTAAAAGCCTGGTAAATGCGTATAAAATTCAAGCTATTGCTATAGGGAACGGTACCGCTGCGAGGGAAACCGAACAGTTTATTAAAAATGTTTACTTACCTAAAGAAGTATTGGTTTTTACGGTAAATGAAGCTGGCGCATCGGTATATTCGGCTTCTAAAATAGCCAGGGAAGAATTTCCTAATTATGATGTTACTGTTCGTGGCGCTGTTTCTATTGGCCGAAGATTGAGTGATCCGCTTGCTGAATTGGTGAAAATTGACCCTAAAGCTATTGGGGTAGGGCAATACCAACATGAGGTAGATCAAACAAAACTTAAGGAAAAGCTGGATGTAGTGGTTAAGCGTTGTGTAAATAAAATTGGAGTAAACCTAAATACGGCTAGCAAGGAATTACTTTCTTATGTTTCAGGAATTGGCCCCGGATTGGCGCAAAATATTCTGGAATATAGAAAAGAAAATCACCATTTTGCGAGTCGAAAGGAGTTGCTAAAAGTACCAAGACTTGGTGCAAAGGCTTTTGAGCAAGCAGCCGGATTTTTAAGAATTAGAAATGCTGAAAATCCTTTAGATAATTCGGCAGTACACCCCGAAAGTTATTTTATAGTTGAAAAAATGGCTAAAAGAAATGGTTTAAATCCTGAGGAATTTATAGGAAACAAAAAGGTCTTGGGAAATATAAAGCCCGAAGATTATGTTACGGGAGATTTAGGAGTCCCCAGTTTAAAAGATATTTTGCAAGAGCTAGAAAAACCGGGTGTAGATCCCCGGGCCAGGAAAAAGCCTTTTAGCTTTGATTCTTCTATAAAAACCATTGCCGATCTAAAACCGGGTATGCGTTTACCCGGCATTGTGAATAATATTACCAATTTTGGTTGCTTTGTGGATATAGGAATAAAAGAGAGCGGACTTATACATATCTCTAAACTGGCGAATGAATTTGTGAGTGATGTAAATACCGTGGTAAAATTAAATCAGGAAATGGAGGTGACGATCTTATCGGTTGATGAGGATAAGAAGCGAGTCCAACTTTCTTTAATAGATTGATATAATGTAGAATATAATCAAAGCAAACCTCGCAGATTTTCAAATCTGTGAGGTCTCTTTATCAAAGTTTTTTTAATGCTTTTTATCGGATTTTTCCGAGGAGAATTAATTTCCAGTTTTGTTTTCTTGTTAAAGTTTAACGAAAAACTCCTGAAGGGAAAACCACCACACTTTCGTGACCATCTTTTCCTACACTTGCAACTCCAAAAAAGTAGTTGTCTATTACGATTCCATCCAGGGTAAATTCATTTACATTACCCACAAAACGCGAGTATTGCCATTGTGCTTCGGTAGTTTCCCTCCAATAAATTTTATAACCTGCAATTTCACCTTCAACTTTATCCCATCTTAATGTTGCCGAGGGTTCTACAATTCCTCCAATCTCTACATTTTTTGGGGCGGGTGGAGCCCAGGCCAGACTTGCCATATTTATGGCGTTTACTGCGGTAAGCTTTTTGGCATAATCAAAATTTACACCGGCTACCACATCGCCATATTCTATTCCATTTTCAGTACGAATATCCTGGTGCTGCCGATTATAATTTTCATGTGCTTCCATAATTCTTATTCCGGCAAACCCCAGATCGTTAAAAGGACGATGGTGACCACCCCGGCCAAACCTGTCTAAACGATAAATCATCATCGGGTTCATTTCGGGCATATAGGTTTCTGTGGTTGTATGTACATAGCGAGCAAGTTGACGTGAAATACCATCTACCTCGCCGCCGTAAAACCTACGTCTGTTTCTTTCCCTATCTGTTTCATTTGGAGGAACGGATTCAGAAAATATTCTAAAAGTACGATTATCAATTACGCCGTCCACTCCTTCAATATTTCCAATCATATCGTTGTTAAGAACACCAATAATTTCCCAATTATTGGCTTTAGCATATTGGGCAAGGCCTTTACCTCCAAAAAGCCCCTGTTCTTCTCCCGAAAGTCCTACATACACTATGCTATTTTCAAATTCGTATTGTGATAAAACCCTGGCGGCTTCCATAGTACCGGCCATCCCACTGGCATTATCGTTGGCGCCGGGAGCATCGGTTTTAAAATCCATGGTATTGCTGGCACGAGAATCTATATCGCCGCTCATGATGATATACCGATTAGGATATTTTGTTCCTTTTTGAACAGCTACTACATTTACCACCCAGGCATCGTGAGGAATCCGGTCTCCATCTGCTGTGGTCACAAAATCTTTTTGATAAAAAACATCCAGGCAATTATCGCAATTTTTAGAAAGATAGTCGAATTCTGATTTTATCCATCTTCGTGCTGCTCCAATTCCGCGTGTGTCAGAGACGGTGTCACTGAAGGTATTCCTGGTACCAAAACCGGCAAGTTTACGAATGTTAGCTTCAATACTATCGGCAGATACATTTTCAATAATATCGTAAATGCGCTGATCGGTTTGTGCGTTTGTTTGCTGAATTAGTAATCCTGAAAATAAGGCTAGGGCAAGGGTGGGTATTTTTCTAAGCATAAAACAATTGTGGTTTAAGCTTCTAAAGTACCCAAAGTTTCTTTGATATCACAAAGAATTGCGAATTTGGTAATACTATAAATAAAAAATCCCGGAAATTTTACCGGGATTTTTTATCACATTCTATTTAAAATAGAATTTAGCTGGCTTTCATATTATGAATTTCAGCTTTTGCTTCGTGTGCTTTTTCGTCAACTTTAGATTTAGAAAGGCTAGCTTTGGTTTTGTTCTTTAAGGCATCTACTTTATGACTTAGAGAATTTGAAAATTCATTGAATTTTCCTTTAGTTCCTTCCAATGCTTCATTGCTTGAATCTGAAATCGCCTTTCTCGTATCTGCTCCTTTTTTAGGGGCAAATAATACTCCTAAAGCTGCACCTACAGCTGCTCCTGATATTAATCCTAATAACATTTTTCCTGATTTCATCGATCTAAGTTTTTAAGTTTGGTTCGTATAATTGTTCAATGTAAAAGTAGAAGATATTAGAATGTTTGCCATATTTTAGGAGTTAAGTTATGCATAAACTTTTTTGATAAATGTCAAGGATTTTAACAGTTTCAAAGCTTAAGAGTTTTCCGCAAATTTATTCAGAATATTCCTTACTCTAGAGGTGTCTTCTACATAATAGCGGGCACTGGTTTTTTTCATCCCAACTTTAACCGTAAAAGATTCTTCAGGGAGTTCTTCAAACATATATTCATCTGTCCAATCATCTCCAATAGCAAAAATGAAATCGTACTTTTTACCAACTAGTTTTTTGTTGGAAGCTTTTCCTTTATTAACTCCGCTACTTTTTATTTCAAGCACTTTATTTCCCTCAAGAACGCTAAGTCCGTGATTAGAAATCAACTCTTTTAAAACATTAGAAAGTTCATTAGCCCTTATTTCTCCTAATTCCGGATCGGCTTTTCTGTAGTGCCATGCCAATGAATAATTCTTATCCTCAATAAAAGTACCGGGTGTTCTATCTACAAAGGTTTCGATTACCGGTCTTACCGTACTCATCCAATCGTTATTTACATTTTCAGAAAGTTCCCATTCCGAGTTTTTTTGACGCATCCAAACACCATGTTCCGAAATAAGTTCTACAGGAATTTCCTGCCACCAGGAACCCAGGGTGTCTTTGTCCCGGCCACTAATAAGGATTACATCGGTATTTTTGGATTCGTTTAATTTATGAACCAAATCAATTAATTCTTGATCGGGTTTCGCCTTCTCAGGCTTGTCTGTAAAGTTCACTAGAGTTCCATCGTAATCAAGGAATAGGATTCTACTCTCTGCATTTTTAAATTTCTCCAAAATTTCATCTGAAACTTTAGAAGATATCCTTGTAGCTTTAAATGCTTCTCGATCCTGACTTGTGTCTTTTAGTGCCTTCATAAAATCATTGGCCCATTTTTCTACGCTGTAACGTTTTAATCGCTTTTGAAGTGTTTTATTTCGTTGCTGTTGTTCTTCTTTTGGCATTTCTATAGCCTGGATTAAAGCTTCTGAAATTTGCTGGAAATTATTGGGGTTTATTATTAATGCTTCATTCATTTCGTGAGCGGCCCCGGCCATTTCGCTTAAAATAAGCACCCCGGTTTGGTTTATTCGGGTAGCTACAAATTCTTTGGCTACCAGGTTCATTCCATCTCTTATTGGCGTTAATAATGCAATGTCGCAACTGGTGTAAAGATCTATTAAGTTTTCAAAAGGCATAGAACGATAGAAATACCAGATGGGAGTCCAGCTTACTGTAGAAAATTTTCCATTTATTCTTCCTACCAACTCATCTATTTCCCTTTTTAATCGTTGATATTGAGGAACATTAGATCTTGAGGGCACTGCAAGCATTACCAATCTCACTTTTTCAATAAACTCTGGGTGGTTATCCAGGAAATATTCAAAGGCACGAATTCTGTTGGCAATTCCTTTTGTATAATCTAAGCGGTCTATGCTTAAAATAAGTTTTGCATTAGGGGTCTCGCTTGCATGATGATCTAACCGCCTTTGTAATTCTGTACGCTGTTCTTCAGTATTTTTAAAATGCTCATGGGCGGCATTTTCAAATTTCTTATAGTCTATACCCATGGGGAAAGAATCTACTTTTACAATCCTTTCCGGAAGTGTGATTTCATTAAAATTCACCTGATGCCGTAAAATTCGGCTTACCGAACTTAAAAAATGTCGCTCATAATCATAGGTATGAAAGCCTATTAAATCGGCGCCCAGTACACCTTTTAACACTTCATCACGCCAGGGTAGTGTTCTAAAAACTTCATAAGAAGGAAAAGGAATATGATTAAAAAAACCAATAGTTGCTTCGGGTTGTTTTTCCCTAATCATATTAGGGACTAAAAGCAATTGATAATCGTGCACCCAAATGTGATCACCGTCTTTATAATGTTTCAGTACTTCATCTGCATATTTTCTATTTACGCTTTTATAGGTTTCCCAGTGCTCTTTATCGGCTTCGGTATATTCCATAAAATAGTGAAAAAGCGGCCAAATAGTTCGATTGCTGAATCCAAAATAGAAACCTTCAATTTCTTCTTCACTAAGATTTACCGCAACACAATTTTCTTTTCGGGCTTTTTCTTTAACATCTTTCAAAAGATTTTCCGGGATTTCTTCTTTTGTGAGTCCGCTCCAGCCTATCCAAATACTATCACCATCCTTATGGAAAGATTTTAAGCCGGTTGCCAGTCCGCCAACACTTGGAGTGACCTCCAGATGATTATTTTCTAAACTAATTTGTAAGGGTAATCTATTGGAAATTATTATCGTTTTACTCATAATTAAATGTGAATGGCGTTGTTGCGAATTTGATTTTTATTAAATTTCCGAAAATCATTTTACACTACAAGTCTTTTTAAAGAATTTTAAGAGTATATGGAGAATTTAGATTACGGAATTATAGGGAATTGTAAAAGTGCTGCATTGATTTCAAAAACGGGATCATTAGACTGGTGTTGTTTGCCAAATTTCGATTCTTCGGCTGTTTTTGCCAAGTTATTGGATGAGAAGGTTGGAGGCAGTTTTGAGTTTATAGTAGACGATTCCTATAAAATTACCCAGGAATATCTTTGGGAAACCAATATTTTAAATACCCAATTTAATGATGGTGAAAATTCTTTTCAGGTTATAGATTTTATGCCTAGATATCCACGAGAAGACGGGTCTTTTTATGCGCCGCCAGATATAATTAGATTTATTCGTTTAACAGGGGGCAGACCTAAGTTTAGAATTAAATACGATCCTCGTTTAGATTTTTCTCGCGAGAAAACATATAATAATCTAAAGGAAAATTATATTAAAAGCTATACCAAAGAAGGTAAGTACGACTCTCTTTTCTTTTATTCCAGTTTAGACCTGAATGACATTTTAGAACAAAACGAGATCGAATTAACCGGAAACGCATACTGCTTAATTGGGTATCACGAGAAGCTTATAACGCAAACTTTAGATCGTTCTTATTTGAAATTTCAACGAACCAAGACCTATTGGATGAATTGGAGTGCAAAAACCACCCGATATACGCATTATGAAAATGAAATAATGCGAAGTGCACTGGTTTTAAAATGCCTTAGTTATAAAAAATCGGGTGCTGTTTTGGCGGCCGCAACCACCTCTTTACCCGAAACTATCGGGGAAGAAAGAAATTGGGACTATCGTTTTTGTTGGATTCGTGATGCCTCTATGGTAATTAAAGTAATGGCCGGCCTTGGGCATATAAAATCGGCTAAAGATTTTCTTCAGTTTATCATAGATATTATCCCCGATAAGGATGAGAAAATCCAGATTATGTATGGGATAAATGGCGAAAAAGAGCTCACCGAGCATATTTTAGATCATTTATCTGGTTATAAAAACTCTCACCCGGTAAGAACCGGCAATGCGGCTTATATCCAAAAGCAAAATGATATCTATGGAATTTTGATGGAGGTAATTTACCAGCAATTTAACCAGTTTGAAACCTCTTTAGAGAATTCTGAAGAACTCTGGACGGTGGTACGCGGTATTGTAAGTATTGTAGAAGAAAACTGGAAAAAGCCTGATAAAGGAATTTGGGAATTACGTACTGAAGACCGGCACTTTGTGTTCTCAAAACTTTTATGTTGGGTAGCAATAGACCGGGCTATAAAAATTGGAGAGGTTTTAAGAATGGGTATTAATGATACACATTGGAAATCTCTACGTGCCGAAATTTATAATGATATTTATAAAAATGGTTGGAATGAAGAAGTGCAGGCCTATACACAATATTATGGTTCTAAAGATTTAGATGCTTCTACTTTACTAATGGAGCAATATGGCTTTATTGAAGCTAAAGACCCCAGATTTGTAAGTACCGTGAAAGCAACCGAAAAAGAGTTGTGCAAAGATGGACTCATGTACCGCTATAAAAATAAAGATGATTTTGGCGAGCCAACTTCTTCTTTTACAATCTGTACTTTTTGGCTTATAGATAGTCTATTTAAAATAGGGGAGAAGAAGAAAGCCAAAAAAATGTTCGATCAATTACTTTCTTATAGCAACCACCTGGGGCTATTTAGTGAAGATATAGACTTTGAAACTAAAAGGTTGTTGGGTAATTTTCCGCAGGCATACTCTCATCTGGCATTGATAGAAACCGCTGCTAATTTTAGCATTGGAACAAGCTCAGAGGAAAGCTGGCTTAGCGAGTTTTAATTAAAAGAGCATTATCTAATTGTGGAGCTTAATTTTTTATTGGCACCGAACACCCCCGGGGCTTCCTCAAAATTAAAAATTTGTTTCCAATGAATGCCTCGTGGGCTTTCCCCGAGATAGTTTACTATAGGAAGAAGTTTAGACAGATTTTATTTTATATAAATCTAAGGCTTCTTCCTGCAAATTCATAGATTAAAACCGGCAGCTACTTTAAGTCAATTATTCGTTTGGTTTTTTAATGTTTTTAGAGTTGAAATGTGGCTCTTTTACCTCTACGCGAGAGCGAGTTAAGTAAATTCCTTTTTCTAACTCTTTAATATAAGCAACCATTTGTTCCCTTAGTTTACAGTGTAGGTCCCAGGCCATAACTGCTGTACTGGCGCTACAAATTGCTCTTACTTTTAAAGATTTTTCAGTCATTTCTGTAACCTGTAATATAGGTGGATGCTCTTTATCCCACTCTTCAGAATTTTCGAGTAATTCTTTGAATTTCATTCTAAGTTTCTCAACATCTATCCTGTAATCTACATAAAGTTCTATTTCATTTAAAGAATGGGGACTGGTTATAGAAAGATTCTCAAAAGTATCAGAAATTATTGTTTTTAAAGGTACCACCAGTCTTCTAAGATCCCAGGTTCTAACAATCATATAAGTAAAACGAATATCCTCAACATAGCCCCATCGTCCTTCAATAATTACGGTATCCCCAATCCTGGCAGGTTTGGTAAGGGCAATTTGAATTCCGGCAATAATATTTCCCAGGGTGCTTTGCGCTGCAATACCTAAGATTATGGTTGCTAATCCTGCCGAAGCTAACATGGAAATTCCAAGTTTCTCCATAGATCTAAATTGAGATAGGATAATGGAGGTGCCAATAATTACCACCGTAAAAGTTAAAATTCTTCTGGCTACCGACAAATAGGTGAAAAGTTGCCTGGACTCATGACTGTTTTCTGAGGTAAGATCGCCAATTTTATGTTCGGCAACGTAGCGCATTGCAAAATCTAATATTCGCATAAAAAACCAGGTTCCGGATGCTATTACAATTGCAAGTAAAAGGGCATAAATAGTACTTGAATAGACCCCGGAATAGGATATGAGTTCATTAAGACTAATATAGAAGAAGAGCACACCCGTAGCTAAGGCAGCCGGAACGCCTAACTTTTTGGATAGAGCCATAATGAGCGGTTTGTTAAATGAAAGGGCAATTCTTCTAATTAAAAGAATAGCTACCTTTCCCAACATATACGAGAATATTAGCAATATAAAAGTTAGCACCGGCTTCCATAGGGGAACGGTACCTATTTTTGCCTGTGACCAGGTTGGCATATAGCGGTCTAAAAAAGTAGGACCGTAGACCTGGTATAAATCTTCAGTATTCTCAACAGTGTTCGCAGAAATTAACCAAAAAGCCCCATAATCTTTATATTTTACTCTTTGTAGCCTAAAAATTATATCACGATTTTCTATTGCTGCCTCGCCAAAAACCACACTTCTTCTGGGGGCACCTGCTACTGCCTGGTTGGTAGTTGTACTAATATCTACCTGCCCGTCTGGCCTGTCTGAAATACCATCCCAATTAATTGCCACGCGCTGATCCATGACAAAATATAGTTTTTGAGCAATGTTAATCGCTTCTTCTTCAGTTAAGTTGTTAGGGAACAAATTAAAATTTAAAGCATAAGCGGCATCTTTAAAATTTTTGTTCCTACAGTTAATTACAAAATGTTCCAGGGTAGCCTGGGGAGTTTGTAAGTTAAATTTGTTTGGGGCTAAACCTAAAGGATTATTTAATCGCGTAAGTTGATAATAGGCCTCATTGTAGTCTTCTAAGCTATTAGGGAGATAGTTTGATTTGTTTGGTTCATTTATTTTTTCTTCTGAAGGAAGCTCTTTGGAATTAGCTACCGAGTCTACTTGAAATGCGTATATTGAAATGGGTAGCAAAAAAATGCTGAAACTTAAAAATAACCATTTTAATTGGTTGCTCATACCTTTTTAATGAAGTTTACTTAAAAATTGCTAATGGATTATTTTTAAAATTAAGCAATAAAAAAAAGACCGTCTAAATTTGACGGTCTTTTAAAATAGATTTATCAGAATTTTTAGAAACAATATTTATTTTCTGAAGTAAGTTTTTCAGCAATAGTATTTCTTAATTCTACAACATTTGGCATTCGGTCGTACTTGGTGAAACGTTTAAGTCCCATGAGCATCATACGTTGCTCGTCTCCTTCAGCAAAAGATGCAATTCCCTCTTTGGCTTTTTGATTAACCGTATCTACAGCGTGGTATAGATACAATTTCGCCATGGCAATTTCTTCTTTTTGTGCCTCTTCGCCAAAACGCTTTGCATTTTTTTCGGCTCTTAAAATACCAGATTCGGCCATATAAGCTTCAATAAGTATATCTGAAGCAGCAAGAAGCAATTGTTGGTGCTCTTCTAAATCCTGACCAAATTTTTGAACTGCACTACCGGCTACCATCAGAAAAACTTTTTTCAGTTTTTTGATCATATCTTTTTCCTCGGCGAATAACTCATTATAATCTGGCTTATCCATAGAAGGTATAACTGTAAGTTCTTCGCCCACCGCCTGCGCTGGTCCTAAAAGATCTACATGGCCTTTCATTGCTTTTTTAATAAGCATACCAACAGCCAACATTCTATTAATCTCATTGGTGCCTTCATAAATTCGGGCAATTCTGGCGTCTCTCCAGGCAGATTCCATAGGGGTGTCGGCAGAGAATCCCATACCTCCCAATACCTGAATACCTTCATCACTACAATTTTGAATATCCTCAGAACAAGCAACCTTTAAAATGGAACATTCTATGGCATACTCTTCAAAAGTCTTTAATTCAGCATCGGCATGAGACTGGCCATCCTGTAAGCGAAGGTTTATTCTATCTTCAATGTTTTTTGCAGCCCGGTAACAAGCAGCTTCCCCAACATAAGCTGAGGTAGCCATTTCGGCAAGCTTAGATTTTATAGCACCAAACTTTGCAATAGGTGTTTTAAATTGTACCCGGTCGTTAGCATATTTAACGGCTTCTTCGGTTACTCTTCGCTGTGCTTCTAAAGATGCGGCAGCCAACTTAATTCGGCCTACGTTAAGGGCATTCATCGCAATTTTAAACCCGTTCCCTCGTTCCGAAAGCATATTTTCAGCCGGAACTACGGTATCATTAAAGAACACCTGTCGGGTAGATGAAGCGTGGATTCCCAATTTCTTTTCTTCTTCCCCAAAGGTGATTCCGTTAGGGTTCTCCTTGTCATACTCTACGATAAAGCCCGTAATATTTTTATCGTCCTTAATACGGGCAAAAACAATAAAAACGCTTGCGAATCCTGCATTAGAGATCCACATCTTTTGGCCGTTTATTTTATAGCTTTTTCCGTCTTCGGTAAGCTCGGCTTTGGTTTTTCCCGAATTGGCATCACTTCCGGCCCCCGGTTCGGTTAAACAGTAGGCACCAAACCATTCGCCTGTAGCTAATTTGGGAACGTATTTTTTGCGTTGCTCTTCATTTCCATATAGTAGAATTGGTAGCGTTCCAATGCCGGTATGGGCTCCAAACGCAGTTGCTATAGATCCTGTTGCTCCCGAAATATAATCGCAAACAAGCATTGTTGAAACGAAGCCCATGCCAAGGCCTTCATATTCCTCGGGTACAGCAACTCCTAAAAAGCCCAGTTCCCCCGCTTTTTGCATTACTTCTTCAGTAAGGGCGTAGTTCTTTTTCTCAAATTCTTCTTTTTTCGGCCAGATCTCCCGATCTACAAATTCCTTTACCGAATCACGCATCATTTTTTGCTCCTCTGTAAAATCTTCGGGCGTAAATATATCTTCTGCTTTGGTTTCCTTTACAAGGAATTGACCACCGCGGAGAAACTCATTTTTATTTTCTGTTGTTTCCATTATTTTGATGTTATTTTTAATTTTTCTTGGAATTAAGTATCCGAATACAGGAGTCAGGATTCAAGACTTGTCTAATCCGTCTATAAATCGTGAAATCATTTTTTATATTTCCTGAATTTTCAATTCACATTCCTTAAATCTTTCTTCTGAAATATATTTTTCTGAATAAGCAATTATTAATTGGGTTTCCCACTCAAAAGCTGAACCGAGACTATTTTCAAGGTATTGTATAAAATGTCTATTAGTTCTTTTACTCGTTCCTTCAGCAATATTAGAAGGAATAGAAACCGCACATCTAATTAATTGAGACACAAGATTAAATTTTTCAAAATCGGGAAAATTTCTAACTATTTTATAAGTTTCTTTAGTAAGAAACATTCCTTCTTTCCAAATTTTCAATCTTTTGAAATTATGTCTTTGCATCTCTTTAGTATTAAGTCTTGTCTCTTGAGTCTTAGTTCTTGCTTCTAGCTAAGAAACTCATAAACTCCCGCAGCTCCCTGTCCTGTTCCTACACACATGGTTACCATGGCATATTTGTCTTTTAGGTTGCGTTTTCGCATTTCATCAAAGATTTGTACCGAAAGTTTTGCTCCTGTACAACCCAATGGATGTCCCATAGAAATAGCGCCTCCATTAGGATTTAAAGTTTCAGGGTTTAAGCCTAATTCTCGAATTACAGCCAGAGATTGCGAGGCAAAGGCCTCGTTAAGTTCAATAAGCTGCATGTCGTCCTGTTTTAACCCCGCTTGTTTTAAAGCTTTTGGAATGGCGTGAACAGGACCAATTCCCATAATTCTGGGATCCACACCTACCGGGGCATAACTTACTAATCTGGCGATAGGCTCAAGATTGAATTCTTTTACTATTTCTTCACTCATTACCATTACAAAGGCAGCACCATCGCTCATTTGTGAAGAGTTACCCGCAGTTACGCTTCCACCTTCGGCAAAAACAGGTCTTAGTTTTCCTAAAACTTCTTTGGAAGTATCGGCACGTGGCCCTTCGTCTTTATTAACCGTATAGGTTTTGGTTTGCTTTTTACCATCTTTGCCTACAAATGTTTCTTCTACGTCAATAGGTACAATTTGATCTTGAAAACGATCTTCTTTTTGTGCTTTTAATGCTTTTTGATGAGAATTAAACGCAAATTCATCCTGGTCTTCACGGGAAACCTTATATTTCTCGGCCACTGCTTCTGCGGTTAGTCCCATTCCCCAGTAATAATCTTCGTTTCCTTCTTTGGCTACCTTGTAATTAGGAACCGGTTTATATCCTCCCATAGGAATGTAACTCATGCTTTCTGCCCCCCCTGCAATAATACAATCGGCCATACCACTTTGAATCTTGGCCGAGGCAATAGCGATTGTTTCCAGTCCCGATGCACAGTAACGATTAACCGTCATCCCGGGAACTTTCTCGGTTTCCAGTCCCATAAGAGAAATTAAACGCCCTACATTTAAACCCTGTTCTGCTTCGGGCATTGCGTTTCCAACAATTACATCGTCAATTCTGGTTTTATCAAAATCGGGTAATTGTTTCATCATGTATGCAATGGTTTCTGCAGCCAAATCATCGGGCCGTTTAAACCTGAATACTCCGCGAGGGGCTTTCCCTACGGCTGTTCTATATGCTTTTACTATGTATGCTGTCTTCTTCATTTCTTAGTATTTAGATGTTAGTATTGAGTATTGAGACAACTCAAACAGCTAACGATTTTATTAAAGCGTAATTCATTTTTTGAACCTCAATTACTTCAGATAAAATTGGAGCAACTTTTTCTTCGTCCACCAAATTCAATCTATAAGAAAGTAACAGTTGAGTATAAAGTTCGTAAGAAGAGCCGCTCGCAATTCCAAGGAAATTTTTAAATTCTCCCTTAGTATTTCTGCCGGCTCCTTCTGCTATATTCGAGGGAACTGACACAGCACTTCTTCTTATTTGACTTGTTAAACCGAATTTTTCCTCAGCTGGAAAATTAGCAGAGAGCTGATAAGTTTTTTTAGCAATATCCATTGCTTTAATCCAAACTTTTAAATCATTTAAATTGTGCATATTCTAAACTTTTAAGTTTTTCACTCACTACTCTATACTAAATACTCCATACTAGTTACGAAGCGGCTTCCCTTTCTTCAACATATGCTGAAGTCTCTCAAGGGTTTTGCGTTCACCGGTTAGGGATAGGAAAGCTTCTCTTTCCAGGTCTAACAAGTATTGTTCACTTACCATTTGTGGTTCAGATAAATCTCCACCGGCCATAACATAAGCCAGTTTGTTTGCAATCTTTTTATCGTGGTCACTAATATATTTACCTGCATTCATTTGGTCGGTTCCTACCAGGAAAGCACCTAAAGCCTGTTTTCCAAGTACTTTTATATCGGTACGGCGAATTGGCCTGGTATACCCATTTTCAGCCATTAATAAAGCGTGTTGTTTAGCAATGCTTAGTTGGCGCTCGGGATTAACAACTACAATATCTTTTCCTTTTTGAAGAATATTTAAATCGTATGCTTCGTAGGCCGAGGTAGAAACTTTTGCCATTCCAATGGTTAAGAAATGCTCTCTTAACCGGTTTAATTCCACATCATCTTTTTCAAAAGTATCTGCGGCCCGAAGTGTCATTTCTTTAGAGCCCCCACCGCCGGGAATAACGCCAACTCCAAATTCTACAAGGCCAATATAAGTTTCGGCTGCTGCCACTACCTTATCGGCGTGTAGTGAAAGTTCACATCCGCCACCCAGGGTCATGGAATGTGGGGCGGCTACCGTAGGAATAGAAGAGTAGCGCATACGCATCATCGTATCCTGGAAATATTTTATAGCCATATTAAGCTCTTCATACTCCTGTTCTACGGCCATCATAAAGATCATCCCAATATTTGCACCTACCGAAAAGTTTTTACCATTATTGGCTACTACCAATCCCTGATAATCTTTTTCTGCCATATCTATGGCTTTATTAAGCCCATCGAGAACATCACCACCAATGGCATTCATCTTACTGCGGAACTCTACATTAAGGATTCCATCACCAAGATCTTCAACTACAACTCCGCTATTGCTGAAAACCTCTTTAGACTCACGAATATTATCTAAAATGATAAACGAATCCTGTCCCGGAATCTTAACGTGATCTTTTTTATTAATGTCGTAATAATAAGTGTTTCCATCTTTAACGGTGTAAAAAGAGTCTTTACCGCTCTCTATCATCTCATGTACCCAAGCCGCGGGTTCTTTACCTTCGGCTTTCATGATTTCAACACCTTTTTTAACACCCAGGGCATCCCACATTTGGAAAGGACCGTGCTCCCAACCAAATCCGGCTTTTACACCATCGTCAATTTTATAAAGTTCGTTCGAGATTTCCGGAATTCTGTTAGAAACATAGGCGAAAAGTGCAGCGAAATTCTTGCGGTAAAATTCACCGGCTTTACCCTTGTCACCTACTAAAACCTCGTAGCGGTCTTCCAGTTTATCTATTGTCTTGGTTTGCTCCAGTACACTAAATTTCGCGCTTTTTCTATCGCGATATTCCATTTTATCCAGGTCTAACGATTTAATTTCGCTAGAACCATCTTCTTTCTTTATCTTTTTATAAAACCCGGTATTATTGGTTTTACTACCCAGCCATTTATTATCCATCATGGTCTGTATAAAATCCGGTAAGGCAAAAAGATCGTGTGCCTCATCGTCTGGAACACCTTTATGAAGTCCGTTGGCCACATGCACCAGGGTATCTAAACCAACCACATCTACCGTACGGAAGGTGGCAGATTTCTGGCGACCAATAACGGGACCGGTAAGTTTATCTACCTCTTCTATTGTCATATCCATATCTTTCACCATATGGAAAAGACTCATTATGCTAAAAATACCTATCCTGTTTCCTATAAATGCCGGAGTGTCTTTGGCAACAACCGATTTCTTACCAAGGTATTTTTCGCCATATTCGTTTAAGAAATCTAAAACCTCCTGCTTGGTATCTGGCCCAGGAATAATCTCAAATAACCTTAAGTATCTTGGAGGATTAAAGAAGTGTGTTCCACAAAAATGTTGCTTAAAGTCTTCACTTCTGCCTTCATTCATTTGCTGAATAGGAATTCCCGAAGTATTAGAGGTAATAAGTGTACCTTTTTTACGGTGTTTTTCCAGCTTTTCAAACACTTGTTGCTTTATATCCAGTCTTTCCACAACTACCTCTATAATCCAATCGGCTTCGGAAACTCTGGAAATATCGTCTTCCATATTTCCGGTTTCTATACGATTTGCAAAATCTTTATGATAAATAGGGGAGGGCTTAGACTTTAAAGAAGCTTGTAAAGAATCGTTTACCAATCTGTTTCTAACTTGCTTATCTTCTAGAGTAAGTCCTTTTTTCTTTTCTTTCTCATTGAGTTCTCTTGGGACGATGTCCAACAAAAGAACTTCTACGCCAATATTGGCGAAGTGGCAGGCAATACCGCTCCCCATAATTCCGGAGCCTATTACTGCTACTTTATTAATTCTTCTCTTCATAATTATAATCTGGTTTTAACTATAAGGTTTTCGTTATTAAATAAAAACTACAGGTTTTTAAACTGTAGAATTACTTGTTTTTAGTTTACTTTAATTTCTTTCTGGTAAATTTTCTTTTCTGAAATAAGGTTCAGAATTGTGTTGGCTACTTTAATAAAGGTTTTTAAATCTTCTTCTGAAACGTTTTCCTTTACAGCCTCATCAAAACGCAAAACTACTTTTTTGGAGTACTCTCGCATTTCCTGACCAAAATCGGTTAAATATATAAGCACACTTCTGCCATCTTTTGGGTTTTTCTTACGGAGGATCAATTTTTTCTCTTCCATTGTTTTCAATATTCTAGATAAGCTTGTAGCTTCCATTCCCATTTTTGGGCCAAGGGAAGTAGATGGCGTCCCGTTTTCAGGATCTATACTTAACAGAGCAAAACCGGTAGACATAGTGCTTCCGGCTTTACCGGCTTCTTCATTGTACATTTTAGATACCGCCATCCAGGTAGCTCGTAAAACATAGTCTATTGTTTTTTCCTTCATTCTTAAGTGTTGATATTCAAAGTTAATAAAATATATTATGCACGCATAATAAAAATAACATAAATAATTATGTTAATGAAAGTTATGAGGTAATTGATACTTAAATTCTTTGTAAACTGTCTATAAATAAAGATTATTTTCCTCAATAGTATTGCTAAGGCATGCTTTAGTTATTCGATAATCAATATTTAATGCTCAGAGGCCAGCCTCGAAATAAAAAATCTTTTCATTTAATGCCTCGTTGGCTAGCCATTAGGTAATTTACCAATTAAATTTAAAGGAATTGTATAAAAAAACCCTTCGGAGAGAAGGGTTTAACATTATTATATAGATTGGTAAATTTTATCGTATAATTTTTTGTAACGGTCTTTAATATTTCTTCTCTTTAATTTCATAGTAGGGGTAAGGTGGCCTTCTTCAATTCCCCAAACTTCTCCTGTGAGTTCTATCACTTTTATACGTTCCCATTTACCGAACCTTTCATTGTAAAAATCTATTTCCTCCTGAATACGGGTTTTAACCTGTTCGTTTTCGGCGATTGTCTTTTCAGAGGCATCGCCAAGGTCTATATTTTTTCGTTTTGCCCACTCCTTTATAAACTCGAAGTTTGGCTGAATGAATGCAGCAGGCATTTTTTCTCCATCTCCAATAACCATAATTTGCTCTATAAATCGAGATTGTTTCATGGTATTTTCAATAAGCTGGGGTGCAACATATTTTCCGCCCGAAGTTTTAAACATTTCTTTTTTACGATCGGTAATTTTAAGAAAGCCTTCGTCATCAATTTCCCCAATATCGCCGGTATGAAAAAAATTATCTTCAGTTAAGACCTCTTTACTTTTTTCAGGCTCCTTATAATAGCCTTTCATCACGTTGGGACCTTTACATAAAATTTCTCCATCTTCAGCAATTTTTACGGTTACATTATCTATAGGTTTTCCAACAGTTCCAATTTTAAAACCTCTATTTCTTTGGTCATTCACCGCAATAACCGGAGAAGTTTCGGTTAGGCCGTAGCCTTCCATTACCGGAATTTCTGCAGCGGCAAAAACACGAGCAAGTCTGGGTTGAAGAGCCGCCGAACCAGATACTATTAATTCAATATTTCCCCCCAAACCTTCTTTCCATTTAGAAAAAATTAATTTTCGGGCTAGCTTAAGCCGGGTTTCGTACCACCATCCGTTAGCACCGTAAGGTTCATATTCTAAACCTAATTCTACCGCCCAGAAAAACAATTTTTGTTTAATTCCGCCCAGAGTAGAGCCTTTGGCAATTATTTTATCGTAAACCTTTTCTAAAAGCCTGGGTACAGCTGTAATTACATGTGGTTTTACTTCTTTAAGGTTATCGCTAATTTTATCTATAGACTCTGCAAAGTGAATAGAAACCGAATAGTATTGATATAAATATAATATCATACGCTCAAATACGTGGCAAACCGGTAAAAAGCTAAGCGCAACATAGGTGCCCCTTTCAAAAGGAACACGCTGCGAGCTATCCAATACATTGCTTACAAGGTTTTTATGTGAAAGCATAACGCCTTTTGGTCTTCCCGTAGTTCCCGAAGTATAGATTAAAGTAGCGATATCATCTGGCTTTACCGCTTTTTTTAGTTGTTCTACCTCATCCTGGTTGCTTTTGTCCTCTCCAAGATCCAGTACTTCTTTCCAGTTTTTAGTACCTTCTATTTCATCAAAACTATAAACCTCTTTTAGTTTTGTATTCTGTTTTATGGAATTAAGTTTTTCTAAAACTTCTGAGTCTGAAACAAAACAAAATACCGCTTCACTGTGGTCTAATACATATTGATAGTCTTCTTCAGAAATTGTAGGATATACAGGTACCGTTTGCGCTCCTGTTTGTAACACCCCAATATCCATAACATTCCATTCCGTTCGGTTGCTGGTAGATATTATAGCAATTTTATCGTTTGGTTTAATCCCAAGACGCAATAACCCGCGACTTATAGCATTGGCTTTATCAATATATTCCTGGGTAGAAAGAGCCTCCCAGGTACCATTATATTTAGTGACCAGGGCCTTTTCTAAAGCATGTGTTTCCAGTTGAAAATAAGGGAAATCAAATAGTCTTGTTGGTTTATTCATGTTGGGTGTGGAATTATTATATACCTTGCAAAATAGCAAATTTGCGCTCTATTTCAAATTGAAAAATTAAAATATAACCAGATTTTTTAATAAGAATATAAAATCTTAATAAATGAGATTGGAAAAGTTTAAAGAATGATCGGTAATATGAAATTGATAATCAACCGGTTAATTTATAAAGAAAAGAAGCTGTCTGAAAAGATTTTAAAAACGTCATCTTGAATTTATTTCAAAGCCTGCCCCGATTCTTTATCGGGGATCTAACGTGTTAGTAATTAAAAACATGTTAGAAGCTGAAACAAGTTCAGATTGACGAGAATAGACTTTTCAGACAGCCTCTTTTAAAAAGTTTACTCGATAATCGAGATTTCAAATAAAAAGATTTTCTGTAAACAAGGTCTTCTGTTAAAATTTTATTTCTCTTCTAACCACTTCCTTGCATTTACAAAGGCTTCTAACCATGGACTTACTTCATCTCCTTTTCTATCTTTTGGATAATAAGCCCAGTTCCATGGAAAAGTAGAACGCTCCAGGTGTGGCATCATCACCAGGTGTCTCCCCGAATCGTCGGTTAACATGGCGGTGTTGTAGTTAGAGCCATTAGGGTTGGCTGGGTATGCATCATAGCCGTATTCTCCAACAATATTATAATGCTCTTTTTTATAAGGAAAACTAAACTTTCCTTCTCCATGCGCTGCCCATATACCAAGTTTACTACCGGCCAGGCTGGAAAGCATCACCGACTTGTTTTCCTTTATTTCTACCGAAGTAAAGTTACACTCAAATTTATGCGAGGCGTTATGAAGCATTTTGGGTTTTTCTTCGTCCCCCGGATTTATTAAGCCTAATTCTATAAAAAGTTGGCAACCATTACAAACTCCCAGAGAGAGCGTATCTTCTCTACTAAAGAAGTTGTCGAGGGCTGTTTTTGCTTTTTCATTATATAAAAAGGCACCGGCCCAACCTTTGGCACTTCCTAAAACATCAGAGTTAGAGAAACCACCAACGGCAGCAATAAACTTAATATCTTCAAGTGTTTCCCTGCCCGAAATCAAATCGGTCATATGTACATCCTTTACATCAAAACCTGCAAGGTGCATTGCGCGTGCCATTTCACGTTCAGAATTTGATCCTTTTTCACGAATAATCGCAGCCTTTATCTTTTTACCGGTACCTTCGGTAGAGGCTATACGACCTGTAAAATGCTCTGGAAATTTAAATTCCAGCGGCTGATTTTTATAATTGTTAAAGCGCTCTGTTGCTTTGTCTAAGCCACTTTGTTTTTGATCTAAAAGAAAGGAGGTTTTATACCATGTGTCTCTTAATTCACTAATATTAAAACTGAAATTTTCTGTATTGTTTTTAATGTTAAGTGTATTTGTTTCGGTTACACTTCCAATTTTAAAGAACTCAATTTTATTATCACTTAATACTTTTTCAGCTGTTTCGTCTTTTGCCTGGAATAGAATTCCGCAGTTTTCATTAAAGAGCAATTTAACACTGTCTTCCTCATTTAATGCCGAAAGATCTATATTGGCACCCAGGTTATTATCGGCAAAACACATTTCCAGGAGGCTGGTAATTAATCCTCCTGAAGCCACATCGTGACCGGCAAGAATTAAATCCTGTTTGATCAATCCCTGTATATTATAAAATGCATCTGCAAACTTTTTATCGTCTTTTATTGTAGGTACTTCTTTTCCAACTTTGTTCAAAATTTGCGCAAAAGAAGAGCCGCCAAGTTTAAAGCTGTCTTGTGATAAATTGATGTAGTAGATGTCGCCTCCATTTTTTTGCAACACCGGTTCAACCACTCTGGTAATATCGTCACAATGCCCGGCAGCAGAAATAATAACGGTTCCGGGTGAAAGTACTTCGCTATCTTTATAACGCTGTTTCATGGAAAGGGAATCTTTTCCGGTAGGAACATTTATTCCAAGGGAAATCGCAAAATCTGAAACTCCCTGTACCGCCTCATATAGTCTGGCATCTTCACCTTCATTATTACAGGGCCACATCCAGTTGGCTGAAAGTGAGATAGATTTTAGGCCTTTTTCTAATGGGGCCCAAACAATATTGGAAAGTGCCTCGCCTATCGAATTTTTAGAACCCGCAACCGGGTCTACCAATGCAGAAACAGGAGAGTGACCAATAGAGGTGGCCACCCCTTCTTTTCCATTATAATCTAATGCCATTACACCGCAATTATTTAACGGAAGTTGTAGAGGGCCAGCGGTTTGCTGTTTGGCTACACGACCTGTTACACAACGGTCTACTTTATTGGTTAGCCAGTCTTTACTTGCCACAGCTTCTAATTGAAGTACCTGGTTTAAATAGTCTTTAATATGATTTGAAGAATAAACTACATCTTCATAAACCCTTGTTACCGACTTGTCTTCCATGATGGTCTTTGGTGAACTTCCAAACATATCGGAAAGTTCCAAATCCATAGGTTTTTGTTTAGATTCTGAACCTTCAAAAGTAAACCTGTAATCGCCGGTTACATTACCCACCTGGTAAATAGGAGAGCGTTCGCGTTCAGAAACCCGGCGCAGTATTTCATAATCTTTACCGCCAATAACCAATCCCATTCGTTCCTGAGATTCGTTTCCTATAATTTCTTTTGCCGAAAGGGTAGGATCACCAACCGGTAATTTATCCAGGTCTATTTTTCCGCCGGTTTCTTCAACCAATTCACTAAGGCAGTTTAAATGGCCGCCGGCACCATGATCGTGAATAGAAACAATAGGATTTTCTTCACTTTCAACCATTCCGCGCACCGCATTAGAAGCACGTTTTTGCATTTCGGGGTTGGCTCTCTGAATGGCATTTAATTCAATACCGCTTCCAAAAGCTCCTGTATCTGCCGAAGAAACTGCGGCACCGCCCATTCCAATTCGGTAATTTTCACCACCAAGAATCACTATTTTATCGTCTTTTTTTGGAACATCTTTTTGTGCCTGGTTGGCTTTGCCGTACCCAATTCCACCGGCCAGCATAATTACTTTATCATAGCCTAAATTTCTTTGGTGTTCTGTATGTTCAAAAGTAAGTACCGAACCAGATATTAAAGGTTGCCCAAACTTGTTCCCGAAATCTGAAGCCCCGTTAGAGGCTTTTATCAAAATATCCATTGGGGTTTGGTATAACCAATCCCGTTCTTTCATACCATTTTCCCATTTTCGGTCTTTTTCAAGTCTGGAGTAAGAAGTCATATAAACCGCAGTCCCGGCTAGTGGCAAAGAGCCTTTTCCACCTGCCAGTCTATCCCGTATCTCCCCACCACTTCCGGTGGCAGCTCCGTTAAAGGGCTCTACTGTAGTTGGGAAATTATGGGTTTCGGCTTTAAGGGAAATCACCGAATCAAAATCTTTATTTTCATAAAACTCCGGTACATCGGGAAGTTTTGGAGCAAACTGTTGTACTCGTGGCCCATTAATAAAGGCTACATTATCTTTATATGCCGAAACAATTTCGTTGGGATTCTCTTCAGAAGTTTTACGTATTAGTTTAAAAAGCGAACTTGGTTTTTCTTCTCCATCAATCACAAAAGTGCCGTTAAAGATCTTATGGCGGCAATGTTCAGAATTAACCTGTGAAAACCCAAATACTTCAGAATCTGTAAGTTTTCTGCCTAATTTTTCAGACAATCCCTGCAAATAAGCAACCTCATCAGTACTTAGGGCCAGGCCTTCCTGCTGGTTATAAGCTTCAATGTCATCAATTTCCATGATTGGCTCAGGATTGATATGAATATCAAAAATATCCTGGTCCAGACCTTCATATTTCTGTGAGATCATAGGATCAAAATCGTGGTAATTCTTATCTATTCGCAAGAACTCTTCTATCCTAATAATACCATGGATTCCCATATTTTCGGTAATTTCAACCGCATTGGTACTCCAGGGGGTGATCATGGCTGCCCGGGGACCAACAAAAAAATCTGCAAGCGCAGATTTATTGATTTGTTGTGTATTTCCAAATAGCCAATTTAATTTCGTGATGTCTTGAGCCGTAAGGTTGGTATGCGTTTCTACTGCATAAACCTTAGTAGTTTGGTCTCCAAAGAAAAGGATCATTCTATGTTGTTTTGTGTTGTTTGAGAAAGCACAAATTTAGGTTTTTTAAAGGAAATATTTTATGATGTTGGCATAGAAATAAATGGAGTTTTTTTGCAGCAATTCATATAGCTGATTTCTTAATTGATTATGGTCGAAAAGATCGTAGCCAAATCGGTATTCAGAAGTCATTTTTAGGCTTTAAAAAAGTCATTTCTCCAAATGATAAAGTTAGTTTTGGTGAATTAAAAGGTGAAATTTTAATAATCTCCCAGCCCCTCTATATTATTCATTTCATGAACTTCCCAATCCTCTATACGAAATTCGGTAGATGCTTCATTGATAGCTTGTTTTCTTCTTAATGTTTGGTCTTTGGCAAATTCTTCGGAAGTATTAGGAATTCCAATAATATCTATTAATTGGCCATTTTTAAAAAGCCCTACGGGGTCGTTTCCATTAAAATCTAAAGGAGCCCCGGTTTTTAATTGATTGGCTTTGTTGGTAATTTCAGGAATATCTGCAGCCTCGTTACTTATCACAAAAGTTTCGTTATGCGCTATGTTACCCTTAAGCATAACTTCGCCCATCCAATCCCCATCGCCATTAGATTGTTTTTTTATTGAATAGGCTAAAGTTTCCAGGTTAATTGTTTTGCCTGTAAGGTTTACAATCTCCAGTGCTTTATTAAAGGAGCTACCTTCTATATATTCTGAAAAGAAAATTTCAGTTGAAAAATTATCTTCCGGCGGAATTTCAATAGAAGTATCATCTTCGGCACAGGAATAAACCAGGATAGTAAGAAGAAATGCGTAATATTTTTTCATCGGAAATCAATTTCAGGGAAAATACCTGGATTTTTCCTGAAATTGATTCAGTTAAAGATTTCGGGTAAAAACCCTTAAGCTTTTTTCTCTAAAAGGGCCATGTAGAAACCATCAAAACCGGTTTCTGAAGAAAGTATTTTTTGCTCTTTAAGCATTTTGAATTTTTTACCTTCTTCGGTGTTTGTAAGGAAGTTTTCTACTTGTTTTTCATTTTCTGAAGGCAAAACAGAACAGGTTGCGTACACCATTTTTCCTCCCGGTTTTACAATACGAGAATAGGTTTCAATTATCTCGGCCTGGGTTTTTATAAGCTTGTCTATAAACTCGGGTTGTAATTTCCATTTTGCATCCGGATTTCTGCTTAAAACACCAAGTCCGCTGCAGGGGGAATCTATTAATACACGATTTGCGGTTCCATAAAGTTTTTTAATCACTTTAGTGCTGTCAATGCTTCGTGTATCTATATTATGGGCTCCGGCACGTTTAGCACGGCGTTTAAGTTCTTTGAGTTTATTGGCATAGATATCGGTCGCGATAATCTGGCCTTTGTTTTCCATTAAAGCTGCTAAGTGAAGCGTTTTTCCACCGGCACCGGCACAGGTGTCTACCACCCGCATTCCGGGTTCTACTTCAAGAAATTCGGCTACTAATTGGGAAGAAGCATCCTGAACTTCAAAAAAGCCGCTTTTAAAAGCCTGGGTTCTAAAAACATTACCACGTTCTTCCAATTTTAAAGCGTTTTTGTAACCTTTTAGAGACTCAGAAATAATTTCTTCATCCTTAAGAACACTGCGTAATTTATCTTTGGTGATTTTAAGGGTGTTGGCCCTAAGAATAACTGGTGCCTGTAGGTTAAGGGCAGCTATTTCTTTTTCCCAAAGCTTTTCTCCCAGTTCTTTTACCCCAAGTTCGTCCATCCAGTCGGGTATAGATTCGCGGTATTTTCTAATTTTACTTAGGCTATCAAATTTACCTTTAATTCTTCGGGTAGGCGTAGCCTCAAATTGTGGCCAGTCTGGTAAAGCAATACCACGTAAAGTGGCCCAAACGGTAAAGAGACGAAATAGGTTTTCCCGGTCAAAAGGTTCTTTAACTTCAGCAATTTTAGCGTAAAGTCTTTTCCAGCGAACAATGTCATAAACGGTTTCAGCTATAAAACTACGATCCCTGGAACCCCAGCGTTTATCTCGTTTTAAGGTTTGCTCAATAACCTTATCGGCATATTTACCATTATTAAAAATTTCATTTAAGGCATCCATGGTCGCAAAAACCAAATTCCTGTGTAACCGCATAATTAAATTTTGAGTTTGCAAAGGTATGTTTTTTACTCGATAATCGAGATTTAATGTATAGAGGCTTAGAACCAAAGCTCAAAATCTACTTTATTTCAGATTTTTATAACTATTGGAGGCGTAATTTCCCGATAATTGATATATAAAATCATCAAGATTTTTCCCAATACAATCTGCATTTTTTACCTGAATTAGAATTGGGCTAATTGCGTTAGAAAAAATTATCTTTGATTACAAAATAGTAAATTACCTCGGGGTATTATGTCCTTTGGCGGTGCCTATAAAAAATACTTTTATGAAACGACTTATAGTTTTTTGCCTGCTTGCCATATTTAGTAGCTGTAAAAACCAGGATAAAACCGAAAAACAACCAGAGAAAAGTTCTCAAATAAATTATTCTTCAGTAAAGATAGAGCCTATTCTTGAAGATGACTCCTTAAGTATTAGAGCTATAGAAATAATTGGTAATAATTTAGCTTTTGCAGCCAATAGGGGCAGTTTTGGAATGTATAATTTTGATAATAAAACCTGGCGAACCAATACACAAACCTTGGACAGCCTGGTTCCGGAATATAGAGCAGTTGCTGCCACAAATACCGATTTTTTTATGTTAAGTGTAGGTAGTCCTGCTTTGCTTTATAAAACAGGAGATTCGGGAGCTATGGAATTGGTATATAAAGAAGATAACGAAAAGGCCTTTTATAATGCTATGGCCTTTTGGAATGATAGGGAAGGAATTGCGATGGGCGATCCAACAGATAATTGTATTTCTATAATAATAACACGTGACGGAGGAAAAACCTGGCAAAAAGTAAATTGTGACCTGTTACCGGAAGTTGTTGAAGGCGAAGCGGCTTTTGCCGCAAGTAATTCTAACATTGCTATTAAGGGTGATAAAACCTGGATTTTATCTGGCGGAAAGACGTCGAGAGTATATTTTTCAGCCGATAAGGGCGAGACCTGGGAAATTTTTAACACTCCATTGGTTGACGGAAAAGCAACTACCGGTGGCTATACGATAGATTTTCATGATGAGAATTTTGGGGTTATTATGGGAGGAGATTATACCAATCCCGAGGGTAATAATGGAAATAAAGCCATAACAAAAGATGCTGGGAGAACCTGGAAACTGGTTGCAGAAGGGCAGAAGCCTGGCTATAAAAGTAGCGTTCGTTTTGTGCCAAATAGTGGGGGAGAAAAGATAATTGCTACCGGATTTAGCGGTATTTCTATTTCTAGAGATTCGGGCGAGACCTGGGAGGAACTATCTAGTGAAGGTTTTTACACTTTGAGGTTTAAGAACGATTCTATTGCTTATGCCGCCGGAAAAGGCCGAATTGCAAAACTTATATTTAGGTAAAAAAGAATCCCGGAAGACTTAAACCAACCGGGATTCTAACTACTAACTAACCAAAAAACTAACTTTTATCTATTCTTGTTGCTTATTTTCGCGCTCTTTACGGGCGCGGTATTCTTTAATTAACTTTTTATGGAATTCATCTTCCAGTTTATGAAGGTTAATAATTTCCTGGGCAGACATTATTTCTCTTAAATCTTTAAAAAGCTTTTCTTTAAGTACATAATCCTGCTTTTCTATCGCTACATATTCTTCCAGCATATTTTCAGCATCATCTTCGGTAATACATTCAAGGTTGGGAAGATCTCTATGTTCCCGTTTTCTTAGTTGATGTAATTTAGATTCGTATTCATTATAAATTGGCCAAAACTTTTGTGCCTTATTTTTATCGAGGTTTAATTCCTGTGTGAAAAATGCTGTTTTTAGCTCTTTGATTTTCTCACGATGTCCATCATGTTTGTCCTGTGATTGCATTTGCCATAATCCAGAAAACATCAATAATATTATAAGTAGGGTTTTCATATTAATCTTCATCTAATATATAAAGGGGTTCTTCTAAACTTTCATCAAGATAATTTATCATCGCCTCAGAGTCTACTTTATTTAAATCGGTGTCATCTATTATATAGCCCTGTTGAAAAATATAGTTTGAAATTTCACCGGTAGAGAATTCTATATTGTTGTTATCTATATAGCTTTCCATAACAGAAAGTTCTACATTTTCCCAACTGGTTTGATTTTCAGGGTTTATATAAAAAGTACTGGCAAAAGCAATGATTATTGCTGCTATACTCGCTGCATATAAAAAGGCCTCTTTTGTAATTAAACTACGTACTTTAGGTTTGTTTGGAGTTGCTTTCTTTAGCAGCTCATCTTCCATTTCATCAAAATATCCTTTAGGTACGGTAAACCCCGCATGTTTTATATCGCGTAAGCCTTCGTTAAAATGTATTTTATTCAGCAATTCATTTTCCAGGCCCTCAAAATATTTTTGTGGAGCTTTAAAACCTGAATTGGAATAATATGATATTTTATCTTTCTTCATTTGAGTATTTGACTATAAAAACGGCAAAAGGTTTAATTTGTTTTTAAGTATTCTTCAATTTTTTTTGCAGCATGATGATAGGAAGCTTTTAAAGCACCTTCACTAGTTTCAAGAATTTCAGACATTTCTCTATACTTTAGTTCCTGAAAATATTTCATATTAAATACTTGTTGTTGTTTCGTGGGAAGACTGGCAATTGCTTTTTGTAATTTAAGCTGAATTTGATCACCTTCAAAATACACGTCACTTTCTAAATTGGCAATAAGTTGTTGCTGTAATTCTTCTGAAGAAATTTGATGCTGCTTAGCTTTTTTGTTTAAAAAGCTAATGGCCTCGTTAGTTGCTATCCTGTACATCCAGGAAAACAATTTGCTTTCTCCTTTAAAGTTTTGAATATTTTTAAAAACCTTAATAAAGGTATTTTGAAGAACATCATGGGTATCCTCATGGTCCTTAACCATGTTTCTTATATGCCAGTATAAACGCTCTTTGTATAAAGAAATCAGTTCTTTAAAAGCTTCGGCTGAAGTTTCTTTATCCTGTAAACGTTTAATAAGTAGATTTTCGGACGTTTTCAAAGGGACGCTAGTCTTAATAAAATTGGTGAACCTCGTATAACGGGAATCAAAGGTAGTTAAAACTTTATTCTTCTTAAAGTCGGTCTCTAAAAGAATTTAGCCCGAAATTCTTTTCAATACATTCTAGTGATTTTCCGACTAAATGCGTAAAAATAAGATAAAATGCATTTTTTGTTTGGTGAATAAATTTTTCTAACCTATATTTACCTTATAAATAAGATTTGAATTTTTTGCCCCAAACAAGATTGATTTAAATCAAGTATTCTTATTAGCCCCAAAATGAGAATAATTTAAAAAAGGATAGAGTTTGCTCTATCCTTTTTTTATGCCCAAACAACAATTCTTTCATTAATCCTGCTATTCATCGCTTAATTGAGCGATACCGGAAATTTAAATATTTTCAGAGTTTGATTTTTGAATTCATTTATTGGCACCGCCAAAGGTGTACTACCTCGAGGCTTGCCTTGAAATTAAAAATTTGTTTTCAACGAATGCCTCGTGGGTTTGTTCAGAGGTAGCTTACTCGAAAGATTGCATCTCCACTAATTTTTGATACGTGCCTTTTTGGGCTAGTAATTCGAGATGCTTTCCCTGTTCTACAATTTCTCCACGATGTAGCACTATAATTTTATCGGCGTTTTGAATGGTGGAAAGCCTATGGGCAATAACGATAGATGTTCTGTTTTTCATCATATTCTCCAGGGCTTTTTGTACAAGTTTTTCACTTTGGGTATCAAGGGCAGAAGTGGCTTCGTCCAGGATCATGATTGGCGGGTTTTTAAGTACGGCACGGGCAATGGAGAGTCGTTGTTTTTGACCGCCACTTAGTTTATTGCCGCTGTCACCAATATTTGTGTTTAATCCTTCAGGCAGCTCTTTTACAAACTCCCAGGCATTGGCTATTTTTAAAGCCTCAATAATTTCATCTTCGGTAGCGTGGTCTTTCCCCAGGGAAATGTTGTTTTTTACCGTATCATTAAATAGAATAGAATCCTGGGTAACCAATCCCATTAAATCTCTGAGTGATTTTTTAGTGATTCTTTTTATATTATGCCCATCCAGCTTTATTTCGCCTTCATTAACATCGTAAAATCGTGTTATTAGGTTGGCAATGGTAGATTTTCCGCTCCCAGACTGGCCAACAAGCGCCACCATTTGCCCTTTTTCAACCTGCATAGAGAAATTCTTTAATACATTCTCTTTCTCATACCTAAAGTTGATGTTTTCTACTTTAATAGTATTATCAAAGCTTTCTTTTTTTACGGCATTTTTATCGTCTTGTATCGTTGATTCTGTCTCTAAAATTTCCAGGATTCGTTCTGCACTGGCATTTCCTTTTTGGATAGAGTAGGTTGCTTTAGAGATCGCTTTTGCCGGGGTTAAAATATTATAGGTTAAGACAAGAAAACCAATAAAAGTTTCAGGCTCTAATGTGTTGTCAAATAAAACCATTCGTCCTCCAAACCAAAGAACGATAGTGATAACTACCACTCCCAAAAACTCACTCATTGGAGAAGCCAGGTTTTGCCTATGTAAAAGTGTATTTAAGATTCGATTTAAACGACCTGTACTGCTATAGAACTTTTCCTTAAATTTATTTTCAGCATTAAAGCCTTTAATAATCTTTAAGCTTGAAAGTGATTCTTCAACTATGGTGAGAAAATTTGCATTTTCCTGCTGCGCCTGGGTAGATTTCGATTTTAATTTTTTTCCAATAGAAGAAATTAGTAGCCCGGAGATTGGTAGAAATACCAGCACAAAAAGCGTGAGTTTAGGACTTAATGCAATCATTGCCACTAACGTGAAGATAAGTGTAAGCGGTTCTTTTACAAAAAGCTCTAACATACTTAAAAATGACGTTTGAATTTCCTGAACATCACTGGTAATCCTGGAAATAAAATCTCCTTTGCGTTTTTCAGAAAAGTATGAAACTGGTAATTCTACAATTTTATCGTAGATGCGGTTTCTTATGTCTTTAAGCATTCCGTTTCTAAGGCTGGCAATAAAATATAAGGCTAAATAATTGAATAAATTTTTAAGAAAAAATAGTACGATTACGGTGATACAAATACTTACAAGTGCTGCAAGTTGCCCATATTCCTCAACCTGTTGATTTAGGAAATAGTTGGAGTACTCGTTGGCAAAATCTTTTAAGCTACCAAAATTTCGGTCCCATACCGGTTTTACGTATACGGGCTTCTCCTGGCCAAACAAAACCCTAAGCATTGGAATAAAAGAGATAAACGCCAGGGTGCTAAATAGCGCATAAAAAATATTACTAATAATATTGAGTATTGCAAAACTTTTATAGGGTTTTGCAAACCTGAGGATCTTTCTTAAATACGTCATAGATACGAGCAACTAGCCCAGTTGTAATTCGTTTTTAATTCGCTGAATCTTATCGGCAAGTTTTGCATTTTCCGTTTCAAAATCTTCAATTTTATCCAGTTGCGAATTCACGCTGAAATAAAATTTGATTTTTGGCTCTGTACCACTAGGCCTGGCAGCGATCTTTGTGCCATTTTCGGTATAGTAGATAAGCACATTAGATTTTGGGATAGTTAATTCTTGCTCTCCACGTTCCTGAAAGTTTGTTGCAATAGAAGTGTGGTAATCTTCAATAAGTACTACTTTTTCCCCGTCTATTTCTTTCCAGGGCTTTTCCCTTAAATCTATGAGCATTTGTTTTATTTCGGCCTCGCCTTTAATACCCTTTTTTACCAAGGAAGTAAGTTCTTCGCGGTAAAGGCCATACTCTGTATAAAGTTGCAATAATTGTTGGTAAAAAGAAGTTCCTTTTGCTTTCATTTGTGCCGCAATTTCGCAGGCAAGTAGGGTAGCAGTTGCCGCATCTTTATCGCGTACAAAATCGCCTACCATAAATCCAAAACTTTCTTCACCACCACCCACAAAATCAAGTTCAGGATTATCTTTTATCAATTTAGCAATCCATTTAAACCCGGTTAAAACTTCGTGATATTGTGCGCCATAGGCTTCCACAATATTTTTAAGCATAGGAGTAGAAACAATAGTGGAGGCTACAAAAGAATTTTCAGAAAGCTTGTTTTGTTCTTTATGCTTCTCTAGTAAAAACCAGGTCATCATTAGCATGGTTTGGTTTCCGTTAAGGAGAATCATTTTTCCATTTAAATCACGTACAGCCACACCCAGGCGATCTCCATCGGGATCTGTACCAATTACAATGTCGGCATTTTTTTCTTCAGCCAGTTCTAATGCCATTTGCAAGGCTTCCGGTTCTTCAGGGTTTGGCGATTTTACCGTAGGGAAATTGCCGTTAGGTTCTTTTTGGTCTTCCACCAGGAAAACATTTTTATAACCTGCCTTTTCTAAAATTTGCGGATTGGTTTTGCAAGCCGTTCCGTGTAGAGAGGTAAAAACTATTTTTAGGTCGTCTTTTGCCGCAGGTGTGGTGTCGAAACTGCCATTTTGTACCGAAGCTTGCTGGAATGCCTTATCTACATCGCTATCAATTTTATTTATAAAGTCTGGTTTGGCTTCAAAATTAACCTGGTTGTAGTCTAACTTATTAATTACATCTATAAGTTTTGCATCTTGGGGAGGTACCAATTGGCCACCATCCTGCCAATACACTTTATAGCCGTTATATTCAGGCGGGTTATGGCTGGCGGTTAATACGATCCCTGCGTGACAATCTAGATACTTAACAGCAAAAGAAAGCTCGGGGGTTGGCCTTAATTCTGAAAACAGATAAACTTCAATCTCATTTGCCGAAAATACTTCAGCCACCATCTGTGCCAACTCTTTTGAGTTGTTCCTGCAATCGTAGGCAATAACTACTTTTAATTTTTCTCCGGGAAACTCAGTTTTTAATAAATTTGAGAGTCCCTGGGTGTTTTTTCCGAGGGTATATTTATTGATTCTGTTAGTGCCTACGCCCATAATTCCGCGCATACCTCCTGTACCAAAAGCGGCATTTTTATAAAAAGAATCCTCTAGTTCGGTGGGGTTGTTATCTATAAGATTTTTGATCTCTTTTTGGGTATCTTCATCAAATATATCGGTAAGCCAGGCTTGAGCCTTAGCCAGGATTTCTGGTTTATTTTGAGCCATAATTATCTGTTTAGGAGAACAAAAATAAGGATTAATGCCTTAATGGCATTATAAATTAGAGGTGGTTTTATTGATTAAATAGCGTTCTTTCTCTCGTTTGGAGCGTAAAATGAGTTCGCCAAGGAAACCGGCAAGAAAGAGCTGAGAACCAATTATCATTACTGCCAGGGCTATATAAAACCAGGGATTAGAGGTAACTAAAACATTGGGAAGCCCATGGTATAGTTTGTAGAGTTTAGATATACCAATCCATCCGGCAGAGAAAAAGCCAAATATAAACATAAGTACCCCTAAAGCACCAAATAGGTGCATAGGCCTTCTACCAAATTTAGAAAGAAACCAAATGCTAATGAGGTCTAGGAAGCCGTTAATAAAACGTTCTGCGCCAAATTTTGTTTTACCAAATTTTCGGGCCTGGTGCTGTACTTCTTTCTCGGTGATTTTTGAATAGCCTGCATTTTTTGCTAAAACCGGGATATAGCGATGCATTTCACCGTAAACATCAATGTTTTTGATTACTTCTTTTCGGTAAGCTTTAAGTCCGCAATTAAAATCATGCAGTTTTACTCCCGAAGTTTTTCTGGCGGCGGCATTAAAAATTTTTGAAGGAATATTTTTTGAGATTACCGAATCGTAGCGTTTCTTTTTCCAGCCCGAAACAAGGTCGTAGCCTTGCTCTTTAATAAGTTGGTAAAGTTCAGGGATTTCCTCAGGGTTGTCCTGCAAATCGGCATCCATGGTAATCACTACATCGCCTTGTGCCCTTAGAAAACCTGCGTGTAAGGCCTGCGATTTCCCGTAGTTTCGGTTAAATTTTATGCCTTTAACTGCATTATCATTTTCTGCAAGGGCCTCAATGGTATTCCAGGAGCCATCGGTACTCCCATCGTCAATAAAAATAATCTCGTGTGAAAAGGAATTGGATCGCATTACTTTTGCGATCCAATTGTATAATTCAGTTAAAGATTGTTCTTCGTTTAAAAGAGGAATAACGACGGAAATTTGCATGTATCTATACGTCTTGTGGATTCTTATTTTTCATAATTAAACCGGCTATAAGAGCAATAATAAAACCAAAAAACAAGTTGCCAATAATTGCAAATGCGGCAATAATCCAGGGAGAAGAAAATTTGGCATTCATCTCCATAGCGTCGTTAATTTGGGATTCGCTCATATTAGGAAAATTTTCTGTCATTTGAGTTCGTTGTACCTCTGCCATTTGACTCATGTAATCTGGTTCAAGGATATTCATTAATATTAATTGCCAAACCACGCTTACTAAAGCACCAATTAGTGCAATGCCCAGGCCTAATTTAAAAGCCTCTTTTAAAGATAAATAATTGTTGTTTTGAGCCTTGTAAGCTTTTATTCCTAAAACGATAGCTGCAACTATAAGTATAAAACCAATTGTACCAAAAATCCAACTAGGATTTAAGTAGGCGTTGGTAACATACATTATAACACCAAGAACTATAGATAAGATACCAAGTAAAAGACCATAATTAAGAATTATACTTTTAGAATTTGCGTTAGAATTTTCCATAATTTTAAGATTGTTTAGTTACAACCGGTTAGTAAGCAAATATAATAAAACGTTACATTGCATAGGAATTAAAAATAATTTTGTCTAATACTTGTTTTTATAATTGAAATCCTTAAATTTGCACTTCGAAAAATTAAAAGAACTAAAGCGATGAAGCAGGGAATCCATCCGGAAAATTATAGATTAGTAGCATTTAAAGATATGTCTAACGAAGATGTATTCATTACTAAATCTACCGCAAACACTAAAGAAACTATTGAAGTAGACGGTACAGAATATCCACTTATTAAGTTGGAGATCTCAAGAACTTCTCATCCATATTACACCGGGCAAACCAAATTGGTAGATAGCGCCGGACGTATCGATAAGTTTAAAAACAAATACAAGAAATTTAAGAAATAAGTTTTTGTTATATATAATACTAAAAGTCGTCTTTTTAAGGCGACTTTTTTTTGCTTAAAACTTTTTAACCAGCCGTATTTACAAATTTAGGAACATTTTAAAAAGCGAAACTTTTCAGTTTTAATTTTACTTGTAACTTTGAGTTCTAAAATTTGTGCGGATGAATTATATATTATTTGACGGTTCTGCCAGGAACCGATTACTCCCTTTTACCTTTACACGGCCAGTTGCCGATATTAGGGTGGGGATTCTTACCATTAGAGAAAAATGGGAGTTACTTTTAAAAACTACCACTTCTACAATTACCGAAGATTACTTAGCCGAAAAGTGGCCTATGGTAGAGTTGCAGGAAAATGTAATGATTAATGCTTCGTTTTTGCCTAATCCCGAATTTTTAGAGCAGGTAAAAACCCTGAAGCCCAATCAGGCTATTTTTTATAAGGAAGATATTGTTGCTTTTCATGCTTACGAAGACCAGGAGGTTGATTTAGATGCTTATGAGGCACTGGAATTGGCAGGAGCTGTAATTCAAATAGACAATAAATGGGATATCTTTTTAAAAAATGGAGCGGCCATAGAAGCGGACTTCGAGTTTGTAACACAGGGCAGGAGTTCAAAACCTATTCCAGACTCTAATTTTGTGAAAAACCCGGAACGTATTTTTCTGGAAGAAGGTGCAGAAGTGGAAAATTGTTCCCTAAATGCATCATCAGGGCCTATTTATATTGGTAAAAATGCAAAAGTGCTTGAAGGTAGCCTAATTAAAGGAGCGTTGGCAGTTTGCGAAGAAGCCCTGGTGAAAATGGGGGCTAAAATATATGGCCCTACTACTTTAGGCCCCGGTTGTAGGGGTGGAGGTGAGATGAACAATGTTGTGTTTTTTGCAAACTCTAATAAAAGCCACGATGGCTATTTGGGGAATTCAGTTTTAGGTGAATGGTGCAATCTTGGCGCCGATACCAATACCTCTAACTTAAAGAATAATTATGCCGAAGTGCGAACCTGGAACTACGAAACAGAAGGTTTTGCTAAAACTGGTTTACAGTTTTGCGGATTATTAATGGGAGATCATAGTAAGTGTGGTATAAACACCATGTTTAATACCGGAACCGTGGTTGGTGTAAGTGCCAATATTTTTGGTTCTGGGTTTCCAAGGAATTTTATACCTAGTTTTAGTTGGGGAGGTAGTGCTGGATTTACTACTTATAAAACACAAAAAGCTTTTGAGGTTGTAGAAATTGTGATGAGGCGCCGAAACCTGGATTTTACAGCAGAGGATAAAAAGATTTTGGAACATGTTTTTGAAGAAACCGCTAAGTGGAGAAGAGCTTAGGTAGGTGCTTCAACCTTTTAAAACATCAATTTTGAAAGGCTTAAAATAGAGGCTATCTGAAATATCTTTAACGCGTCATCCTGAATTTATTTCAGGATCTAAGCTGTTTCAAGTGTTCATGCTAGAAGTTGAAACAAGTTCAGCTTGACGAAAATTTGATATTTCAGATAGCCTTTTCTTTCATTAAAAATCTATTTATCCCGGTTAAGAATTCTTTCTAAAAAACGTGGCTTCATAGGTGTTGCTATTTCCAACATTATCAGTGACAATAATTTTTAACTGATTTTCTGTTTCAGTCACTACATCATCACTAAAGTCATGAGTTAATGTATTATTTTTATATTCATATTCCATCAATATAAATTTACCATTAACTGTAGCGCGATAACTTTTTATTCCCGATAAATCATCACTTATTCCAACTTGTAAAGTACTGTTGTTCGAGATCCATTGGCCGTCATTAAAATTTTTGGGCCATATTTTTGGAGGGGTAACATCTGAAGCTAGCGTATATTCCCCAAAGGTTCTTGTTCTGGTGGTGAAACGATTTGCTTTCTTGTAAGTTGAAGAGTAATTAAAACGGTCTCTATAACCCAGCCTGGCAATAAATAGTTTTTCTTTTTCTTCTGCTGAATAGTTGCTCACATCAAATCCTATGCTAATGTTTTTGTGAAGCGGGGTGTGCTCGTTGTGAACTTTTACTTTATCATCTTTAAATTCTATGTCCAGGAAAGTATCTGTGTAAAGGCTTCCTTTGGGAATGTAAATGTCCATTCCGTTGGCTTCGGCGGAAAACGGCTGATTTACCTGTGCAAAATAATCGGTTTTTTCTTCTTCTTTAGGAGGTAAGTCAGTTACGTGTGCTCCCTGAATAGGAATTCTTATTATTCGTTTATTTCCGGCGAAGTCGCTCACTTTAATTGTGTAATTGTAATTTAAGCTATCCTGAATGTGAAGCTCCCCTTTATTAACCACATTTGAATATAGGCTTAGTGGATTGCTATCTTCAACAAAAAGCTTTTGTATGCGCTTTTTGGTTTTACTGTAATGCCCGTAATCAATAAGTTGATTTAAATGACGGGTTTCCGAAAAGGAAAATCGGTTAAAGGGTAGGTTGAGTATTTGGTCTCCATTTAACTCAGTTTCAATTTGATAGATTCCATTTCTGTTAGGTGCCCCATCTTGCTGATCTACAGTAGAAACACCAAAACCTATATTTCCGCAGGCATCTATTTCAGAAGCGATATAGCTACCGTCTTTTAAAGGAGTAAGGTTTATTTTCTGCATTTCACGAGAATTATTTATGTGAGCATCGGCATCTAAAGGATAGGCGTATACACCGTCTATAATGGGGGCGCGGCCATCAGATACAGATATTCCGAAGAGTTTTGGGTTCATAGGGCGTTGGTTACCATCACGAATTTCAAAATGGAGGTGTGGGCCGCCACTACCGCCTGTATTACCACTGTAAGCTATAAGTTCATCAGCAGCTACAGGTAATTCACCTGCTTCGGGAAAAAGTTCTATTTCGTAAGATTCTTTGGCGTATTGTCGCTTTTTTACATATGCTTCAATTTCAGGAGAAAACTCTTTTAAATGGGCATAAACACTGGTATAGCCGTTAGGGTGCTGTATATAAAGAGCTTTTCCGTAGCCATAATGCTGAATATTAATTCGGCTTACATAACCTTTTGCTGAGGCTACTACTTTTAATCCCTGCCGCTGTTGGGTTTTAATATCCAGGCCACTATGAAAATGATTAGATCTTAATTCTCCAAAAGTCCCGGATAATACCAGAGGGACATCTAAAGGGTTTTTAAAATAATCTTTTGGTACGTTTGACTGGGCAAGTAAAACTGCGCTAAAACAAAAAAGAAAAACGCTTAAAACAACTTTCATATAAAATTATTATTTGAGGTCTAAATGAACCGGTAAAGTTAATCAAACTTTAAGTGAAAATTAAATCCTTAGTGCTTAGAAACTTAGGATATGTCCTGCCAAATTTTAAAAATAGACGAAAAAACTATTGGCATATTAAAGTGCGAATGTTAACTTTGTGGGGATAAGCATTACATTTGGCTTTTATGAGTGAATTGACAGAAATCGTTGATAGCCTTGAAAATAGGATCAGTAAACTGCTTCATAAGTATGAAAATTTAAAGCAGGTTCATGGTGCTTTAGAGGCAGAAATGGCTTCTGTAAAAGAAGAAAACAACAGATTGGCTCATAAATTAGAAGGTTCTAATTTAGAAGTTCAAAACCTTAAAGCCGCCAATGCAATGCTTGGCAGTAGCGAATTTAAAACAGAAACTAAGCTTAAATTAAACAGCTTAATAAGAGAAATTGATCAATGTATTGTTCAATTATCTGAATAATAAATATGGCCGATAAATTAAAAATAAAACTTTCTATTGCAGATCGTGTATACCCTTTAACTATTAATCCCGAACAGGAAGAAGGTTTGCGAAAAGCAGCTAAGAAAATTGAGGCTATGATTAAGCAGTTTGAGCAAAGTTATGCCGTAAGGGATAAGCAAGATGTATTGGCTATGTGCGCTTTACAATTTGCTGCCCAAACCGAGCAAAAGGATATAGATAGATCTAAAGAAACACTTCAAGCAGAAGATAAACTCAAATCACTTAATGATTTGTTACAGAAGCATTTAGTGTAATAAACGTTCTTTAAATAAATAAAGGTTACTGCCTGTATTAGTGATATTTTGATAAACTCAACAGAGATTCTTTAAAAAGGGTGAGTCTAAGTTGTAAAAGCGCGCCGCTCCCGATTTTTCGGGATGAGCGGATTCTTGATCAGCTTGTTAGCCCTAAACTTGTTTTTAAGGAGTTTAATACAAAAACCTATCTAATACAGGCTTTTTTTTTACTTAAATCTTAAATATGGAAATATTACTAAATATAGTTATTGGATTAGTTGGTGTAGCAATAGGTTTTGCAATCGCCAAACAGTTAGAGCGGAAAAGAGCTTCGCAAACCATTAAAAATGCCAAAAAGACGGCAGCAAACATTCTAAAAGAGGCGAAGTCTGAAGGAGAAAGTATCAAAAAAGATAAGATACTTCAGGCTAAAGAAAAGTTTATCGAGTTAAAATCGGAACATGAAAAAGTAATCATGAGCCGTGACAAGAAGATGAATGATGCTGAAAAGCGTATTAGGGATAAAGAATCTCAGGTTTCCGGAGAACTTTCCAAAAACAAAAAACTGAATAAAGAGTTTGAGAATAAGCTACAGGATTACAATCACAAGCTGGAATATGTAGAGAAGAAACAGCAGGAAATCGATAAACTTCATAACAGCCAAATCCAGCAATTGGAAGTTATTTCTGGTCTTTCGGCCGAAGAAGCCAAAGCGCAACTTTCTGAAGCTTTAAAAGATAGTGCCCGTACAGATGCTATGGCGCTTATTCAGGACACGGTAGAAGAGGCAAAATTAACGGCGCAACAGGAGGCCAAAAAGATTATTATCAATACTATTCAACGAATTGGAACCGAGGAAGCTATAGAGAATTGTGTTTCGGTCTTCAATTTAGAAAGCGATGATGTAAAAGGTAGAATTATTGGTAGGGAAGGTAGAAACATTAGGGCTTTAGAAGCCGCTACCGGAGTAGAGATTATTGTAGATGATACACCAGAGGCTATTATTCTATCTTGCTTTGATTCGGTAAGGAGAGAGGTTGCCAGGTTGTCTTTACACAAGCTGGTTACCGACGGTAGAATTCACCCGGCCAGAATTGAAGAAGTGGTTAAAAAGACCCGTAAACAAATAGATGAAGAGATCATAGATATAGGCAAACGAACGGTAATAGACCTGGGAATTCACGGATTAAACCCCGAATTGATCAAACTGGTTGGCCGAATGAAATATCGTTCTTCTTACGGGCAAAATTTATTACAACACTCTCGTGAGGTTGCAAAACTTTGTGGTGTAATGGCTTCAGAACTTGGAATTAATCCTAAGCTTGCTAAACGTGCCGGGTTACTGCATGATATTGGTAAAGTGCCTGAAACTGAAACAGAGGTGCCGCACGCAATCTTAGGGATGCAATGGGCCGAGAAACATGGAGAAAAACCGGAGGTTTGTAACGCTATTGGAGCGCACCACGACGAGATAGAGATGAACTCATTGTTATCTCCTATTGTTCAGGTTTGTGATGCAATTAGCGGTGCAAGACCGGGAGCCAGAAGACAGGTGCTTGATTCTTATATTCAACGCTTAAAGGATTTGGAAGAGATAGCTTTTGGATTTGGAGGTGTTAAGAAAGCTTATGCTATTCAGGCAGGTCGTGAACTTCGTGTAATTGTAGAAAGCGAAAAAGTAAGCGACGAAAAAGCCAATAATCTATCTTTTGAAATTTCGCAAAAAATTCAAACCGATATGACTTATCCGGGGCAGGTTAAAGTAACCGTAATAAGGGAAACCAGAGCGGTTAATATTGCGAAATAGGATTAAAGCTTATAGTTTTTAATTAAAAAAATGCCTTAGAATTTTTCTAAGGCATTTTTTTTGGCACAGCCAAAGGCTACAATACCCATAGGCTTGCGACTTAAGATAGTTTACTGTGAATCTTTTTAAGCTTTATAATCGTCGTCATCAAAGATGTTTTCGTAAGAATTACCTTTGGTTACAAAAAACTCTCCGGTTACATACCTAAAATGGCTGTCTAATTTTGCTATCTCTTTAAAGTCGGATTCATCTAGATTTACCCCGGTGCTTTCAAGATTTTCTTTAATTCTATTTTCATTTGTAGACTTTGGAATTACCGCAGTACCGCGCATTTCACTCCATTTAATTAAAATCTGGCCGGCACTGGCGCCGTGTTTTTTAGCGATTCGGTTTATCACCGGGTTTTCTAATAATGACGGCTCGTCTTTAGCTTTCATTCCATCTGGTCTATCTCCACTTCCAAGAGGGGAGTAAGCGGTAAGGTGTATATTATGACGGCTACAAAACTCCAGTAAATCGTTCTGTTGCAGGTAAGGGTGTAATTCTACCTGGTTCATTTCGGGGTTTTCAGACGTTTCTTCCAGTAGTTCTTCTAACTTCATACTGCTAAAATTAGATACTCCCACGTGCTTCACCAACCCTTGCTTTTTAGCTTCCAACATCATATTCCAGGTTTCTATAATTGGAGCTTCTTCTAAAGATAAATAGTCTTCGTCTTTCTCAGGAAAATCCACATCAGGCTTAAAGGCGACCGGCCAATGAATAAGATATAGGTCTAAATAATCTAATCGCAGGTCTTTTAAAGTTTGTTTTAAAGCAGGGATTACATCTTCTTTTTTATGAGCATTATTCCATAATTTTGAAGTAATCCAAACTTCTTCCCGCTTTATTTTACCTCCATTGAAAACTTCCGAAAAAGCTTCTCCAATAGCATCTTCATTTCCATAAGTGGCTGCACAATCTATATGTCTATACCCATTATTTAATGCTATTTTTACGGCTTCTTTAACTTCATCTTTCCCAGATTTCCAGGTTCCTAAACCTATGGCTGACATTTTATCGCCATTTTTAAATTCTAATGTTTTCATTATTTTAAATTTGATTGGAAATAATTTTTCTTCGATTTTATACTTGTAATCGAGATTTAATAGTTCAAGGCTCGCCTCTAAATAAAAACTTTTATTTTATGCTCTGTTGGCTTGCCAGGAATTTATCTATTATACGTTTGCCTGAAAATACTAATAAATAAAAGTAATAGGAAGTCCTGGAGTGGCTTTAACCCAAATTTAATAGCATTTAGCGCCTGGGGTGAAACTGTTCTACTACTTCTCGAAGATGTTTGCGATCTACGTGCATATAGACCTCGGTAGTAGTGATGCTTTCATGACCCAACATTTGCTGAATGGCCCTTAGGTTTGCGCCGTTTTCCAATAGGTGGGTAGCAAAAGAATGACGAAATGTATGCGGACTAATCTTTTTTTGAATGCCTGCTTTTTTAGCCAGTTGCTTTATGATAGTAAAAATCATAGCCCTTGTAAGTTTCCCTCCCCGCCGGTTTAAAAATAAAATGTCTGAATCTTCTTTGTTTATTTTTTGATGAATTCTAACTTCATCCTTATAAATGTTAATAAACTTTTTAGTGTAGTCTGATGTAGGTACCAGGCGCTGTTTGTTACCTTTTCCGGTAATTTTAATAAAGCCCTCTTCAAAATAAAGATCAGAGATTTTTAAATTGGTAAGTTCGCTAACACGCAAGCCGCAGCCGTATAAAGTCTCTAAGATAGCGCGGTTGCGTTCTCCTTCAGCTTTACTTAGATCTATATTTTCAATAAGTAAATCTATTTCATTAGTAGAAATAGTATCAGGTAGTTTTCGGCCTATTTTGGGCGACTCTATTAAGTCTAAAGGATTGTCTTTTCGGTAATCTTCAAAAATTAAATAGTTAAAAAAACCGCGTATGCCAGATATTATGCGTGATTGTGAGCGTGCATTGACTTTCTTTGCCGTATCATAAATAAACTCTTGCACGATTTCTGCCGAAATTTGGGTAGGAGAGACCTTTAGTTTTTTAACGTCTAAAAAGTTGATAAGTTTGACAATATCCATCCTGTAATTGGTGATTGAATTGTCTGAAAGTCCGCGTTCTATGCGTAAGTAGTTACAATAATCCCGTAGTGCTGAAGCCCATTTCATACGTTAAAGATATAAACAATTAGCCTGAATCTTAGTAATACTTTAGGTTTAGGTAACTTTTTTTTAAGAAGCCTGTTCCTACATTTGCCTCAGTAAAACAAATAAAAATAAAAGTCATGAAAAAGTCGATTTTAATTATCGCAATGGTATTGTTTGGAGCAACTACAGTGTCTGCTCAGGAATATTGGAATTTTGGTGTAAAAGGTGGTGTGAACTTCTCTACCGTAACAGGAGATTATTTTGATAGCCCAGATTCACGAACCGGGTTTAATATTGGTGTCTTAGCTGAAATACCACTAGCTGATCGTTTTTCTATTCAGCCAGAGGTATTATATTCAGCCCAGGGATTTACAGAAGCTAGTATAGATCAGGAGAATTTTGCTGATGTAGACGATAATGTAGAATATCAACTAGATTATGTTCAGGTTCCAGTTTTAGCTAAAATTTATCTTGTAGATGGACTTAGCTTGCAGGCAGGTCCGTCGTTTAACTTCCTGGTAAATGAAGAGTTAGACTTTCAACCGCTAGAAGATGGTGGGGATGTTAACCTTGAAAATGCTCAGGATTTTGAATTTGGAGGAGCCGCCGGATTGGAATATAAGTTTAACAATGGTTTCTTTGTTCAGGGACGTTACACTTATGGATTTACCGATGTTATTGAAGATACAGATATTAACAACTCAACTTTTCAAGCTGGGATAGGGTATACTTTCTAAGATAACATAATAACAACACCTATAAAAAAGCGGAGGTCTTGAACTTCCGCTTTTTTTATACGTAAAAACCTGTAAATATTTGCTTTAGTGTGCTCTATTAGCTATTTGTGGTAACTTTAGATAAGTAACCCAAAATGTTTAATTATGAAGCGATTAGTACTTATTGTTTGTTTTGCATTAATTGGAACAACTTTTATGCAGGCTCAAAATGGTCTCCGTGTGGGAGCTAATATAGGTTTACCCGTAGGTGATATTGAAGAAATTAGTGATTTTGCAATCGCTGCAGATCTTGCTTATATGGTGGGTGTTGCCGATATGCTCTACATAGGACCTAAAATAGGATACACACGTTTTTTTATAGAAGATATAGATACTGAATTTGGAGATTTTGAAATTGACGATCCTTCTTTTCTACCTATAGCTGCTACCGGTCGAGTTTCATTGGCAAAGGGCTTTTTCTTTGGTGCAGATCTTGGTTATGCCGTTGGCTTAAACGACGGGAATGACGGAGGTTTTTACTATAGACCCCAGGTAGGGTACAACTTTGGCGTTATTGGGCTTTTTGGATCTTACACAGGTATTATTGTAGATGGCGGCAGTTTTAATTCAGTGAACATAGGAGTTGAATTTGGTCTTTAAGTACAATTAACCAACCAAAAATAACCCTTCAAAAAATGAAGTTTCCAATTTGGAATGTTTGTTTTTCTGAAGGGTTTGTTATGATTTAACTGGATCTTATTTTTACCTTTACCCTTATAACCAGTTAATCGGTAAAAATGAAGATAATGATTATTAACGGCCCCAACCTTAATTTGTTGGGGACCCGGGAACCTGATACCTACGGTAACAAAAGCTTTGAAACTTATTTTTCTGAACTGCAGTTTAGATTCAAAAACACCGAGCTTTCTTATTTTCAAAGTAATATTGAAGGTGAAATTATTAGCGAAATCCATAAGGCAGATGAAGATTTTGACGGGATTGTTTTAAATGCAGCCGCATATACACATACTTCAGTAGGAATTGCAGACGCTGTGAAAGGCATAAAAACACCCGTGGTAGAAGTGCATATCTCCAATACCCATTCCCGGGAAGAATTTCGGCATAAATCTTATATAGCACCTAATGCTAAAGGAGTCATTCTTGGTTTTGGCCTTTTAGGCTATGATTTGGCTATTCAGAGTTTTTTAAAAGTAAACTAATGAAAAAGGCCTACCTAAACTGGAGTAGTGGTAAGGATGCTGCGTTAGCGCTATATAAACTGCAAGAGCATTATAAGTATTCAGTAGAAAAGCTGGTTACAACCGTAAATAGTGATGTTAATCGAATCTCCATGCACGGTGTTAGAATCGAAATGCTAAAAAAACAGGCTGAGAATATTGGTTTGCCGTTGCAGCAAATTAAATTAAATGGAGAAGTTTCTATGCAGGAATATACCAAAATTATGGAAACTGAAACTAATAGACTTCTGCAAGAAGGTTTTGCCTATAGTGTTTTTGGAGATATTCTGCTTGAAGATTTAAAGCGTTACCGCGAAAACCAACTGGAGAAAGTTGGCTTGAAGGCAATTTTTCCACTCTGGCAGGAAGATACCACTCAACTCTTAAAAGAGTTTATAGATAAAGGATTTAAGGCGATTGTGGTCTGTGTAAATACCGATAAACTCAATAAATCTTTCTGCGGAAGAGTCCTGAATGAAAGCTTTTTAAATGACTTGCCTAAAGATGTAGATCCTTGCGGTGAAAATGGAGAGTTTCATACCTTTGTTTTTGATGGGCCTATCTTTAAAGAGCCAATTAGGTTTAAAATTGGGGAGCTGGTTGAAAAATCGTATAAACCTGCTAAAAACTCAAATGATAATTGCTTTACAGAGAACCAAAAATCATGGGATACCAGCTTTGTGTTTTGTGATTTATTGTTGGAATAAATTTTATTGGCACCGCCAAAGGGGTGTAATACCCTGAGGCTTACCTCGAAATTAAAAAATTGTTTTCAACGAATGCCTCGTGGGCTTGCCCCGAGGTAGTTTACTCAGAAAGAAGATTATTGCGAGTATACAGGTTATAGTAATAATTAGATTGCTATTTTTAGAAAAGGCTCTATTTGTCATCCTGAATTTATTTCAGAGCCTGCCCCGATTTTTTATCGGGGATCTAATGTGTTGATATTTGTAGATAATAGAAGCTGAAACAAGTTCAGCTTGACGAAATAATAAATTTAACTAAAGGTTGTTAATTACAAAACAAAAACCCCCGAAACCTTAATGCTTCGGGGGTTTTTTATATAAAATTATTTAGTAAAATATGCTTTTTAAATATGAATTACTTCATCGTAAGCAGCGGCGACAGCTTCCATAACCGCTTCACTCATTGTTGGGTGAGGGTGAACTGCTTTTAATACTTCATGACCGGTAGTTTCCAGTTTACGACCAAGAACTGCTTCTGCAATCATATCGGTTACACCGGCACCAATCATATGGCATCCTAACCATTCGCCGTATTTGGCGTCGAAGATCACTTTTACAAAACCATCAGACTTTCCTGCGGCTTTAGCTTTTCCTGAGGCAGAGAATGGGAATTTACCAACTTTAAGTTCGTAACCGGCTTCTTTAGCTTGCTTTTCGGTCATTCCAACCGATGCAATTTCAGGGGTTGCATAGGTACAACCAGGGATATTGCCATAATCAAGCGGCTCTACATCCATGCCTTTTATTTTTTCAACACAAAGAATTCCTTCAGCAGAAGCAACGTGTGCCAGGGCAGGGCCGTGAACAACATCACCAATTGCGTAAATTCCGTCTACATTGGTTTTATAGAAATCGTCTACAACAATTTTATCCTTTTCGGTCTTTATTTTAAGGTCTTCAAGGCCTATATTTTCAATATTGGTTTTAATACCAACAGCAGAAAGTACAATATCGGCTTCAAGGGTTTCTTCACCTTTTTTGGTTTTCACCTTTGCTTTTACTTTCTTACCAGAAGTGTCTACACTTTCTACCGAAGAACTGGTCATTACCTTAATTCCGGCTTTCTTAATGCTTCTTTCAAATTGTTTAGAAACCTCCTCGTCTTCTAAAGGCACTACATTTGGTAAAAATTCAACAACGGTAACCTCGGTTCCCATAGCATTATAGAAATGTGCAAACTCAACACCAATAGCGCCAGAACCAACCACTATCATAGATTTTGGTTGCTTTTCAAGGCTCATGGCTTCACGGTATCCAATTACTTTTTTACCATCTTGCTTAAGGTTTGGTAATTCGCGTGAACGAGCACCGGTAGCCACAATAATATTATCGGCCTGGTATTCTTTGGTTTTGTCGTTTTTGTCGGTTACAACAACTTTTTTACCGGATTTTAATTTTCCGAATCCTTCAATTACGTCAATTTTATTTTTCTTCATTAAAAATTGAACACCTTTGCTCATCCCACCGGCCACATCGCGGCTACGCTTAATAACTTTAGAAAAATCCTTATCGGCTTTTTCAAGGCTTAAGCCGTAATCTTCGGCGTGTTTCAGGTAATCAAAAACCTCTGCACTTTTTAGAAGTGCTTTGGTAGGGATACATCCCCAGTTTAAACAAACACCCCCAAGGCTTTCTTTTTCCACAACTGCGGTTTTAAACCCTAATTGTGAAGCTCTAATTGCGGTTACGTAACCTCCGGGGCCACTACCTAAAACAATGATATCATATTTACTCATATTCGGAAATTTTTATTAGGCTTAATAAATCTTAGCTCGCTTAGCGAGTGAAGTTGCGAATTTAAGGAATAATCACTTAAACTGAAAAGTTTTAAAAGAGAGTATAAAGGGAAATAATAAAGAGGCTACAAGAATAGCGTTTTCATATATTTTTATACTGAAGATTTCGCGTTTTTCCATATTTCTAAGCCAGGAATAAAATTTAACTGATCAGTTGAGCTAGGGGAGGTGACAATAGTTTTTTATTGGCACGACCAAAGGCTGTGATACCCCTAGGTAGTTTACTCTTAATATCTAAATAAAAAAGCTGCCTGGAAAGTCTCTTAAGATCATCGCACTGAAATAAATTCGGCTTGATGAAAATAGAGCTTTTAGGCAGCTTTGTTAAATTTTATAGGACCTGGGTTTTTACCCCCGGTTTATTTGAGCATACTTACTTTTTTTACATCGCTTTCTTTTAAATCAAGTGCATTCATAACGGCTTTATAATTTGCGACATCTACACCTGTAGTTTCAGCGAAATTTGCTGGAACTATTACTATTCTAATCACCTGGTCTTGTGTGTAAGCAGGATCCAAATTAGAAAAATTGGCAGTACCCTCCATAAAGATTCTCACATCAAAAAAAGTGAAATCGAAATTATATTGTACTTCCCCATCTTCTACATAATAGGTTTGTGGTAATTGTCTAAAAACTTCAACTGGCGCACCATCAGAAGTGCCATCTTCACCATCCTTTAAATAAACCAAAACAGCATCAGATTCAAAAACTTCAATATCATCAAATTCAATCAAAGCAGAATAATCGTTTTCTTCCGTAAAATCTATACCTTCATACTCTATTGTTGTACCAATTAGAGCCTCTCCCGGAGGTCCTTGCGGTCCTTCTGGTCCTTGTGGTCCACGTTCGCCATCACTAGAACAAGCGGCGAATAAAAAAGTTGTCATAAATAAAATTGGAAATATTTTTTTCATAATTATAGGTGTTAGGTTATTATTTATTAAAATTAATACTTGCAGAATTTACGCAATAGCGCTGGCCTGTCTCTGTAGGTCCATCATCAAAAACGTGGCCAAAATGGCCTCCGCAATTAGCACATAGAATTTCGGTTCTTATCATACCAAAACTTTTATCCTGTACATATTCAATTTTTCCGTCTAGGGCTTTATCAAAACTTGGCCAACCGCAGCCGCTATCAAATTTAGCTTCACTATCAAAAAGTTTTTCACCGCAACCGGCGCAAAAATACTCCCCGTCTTCAAAATGCATATTGTATTTGCCGGTATGTGGTGCTTCAGTACCTTTTTTTCTCAATACCCGAAACTGTTCTTCAGAAAGCTGTTCTTTCCATTCGGTTTCAGGTTTTTCTATGCTGTATTTTTTCATATTTAATTTTTAATTATTTCCGCAGCTTGTGTTAAATTATTTCAGTAGACAGAAATCTTATTTTTTTCATTTTCCTTTCAGAAAAAGGGATAAACCCTGAAGTTAATCTTAATTTTTCTCCGGTTTAAAATCCATTGCTACTCCGTTTATACAGTGTCTTTTTCCGGTGGTTTCTCTAGGCCCATCGTCAAACACGTGTCCTAAATGGCCTCCGCATCGGGCACAGTGTACCTCGTTTCTTTGATATCCCAATTTAGAATCTGTACCATAAGCAACCCCGCCTTTAATAGGTCGGTCAAAACTTGGCCACCCGGTACCGCTCATAAATTTATGTTTCGTTTTGTATAATTCATTTCCGCAGGCAGCGCAAACAAAAGTTCCGGGTTCTTTAATATCGTTTAAGGGGCTGGAGAATGAAGGTTCAGTGGCTGCTTTTCGTAAAACCCGGTATTCGGCATCGGTTAATTGTGCTTTCCACTCTTTATCAGATTTAGTAACTTCAAATTTATCCTGATTTTTCTTTTGGTCTTTTTGCGCATTTCCCTGGCAACTAATTATAAAAATGGTCAGTAAAATAGGTATTATCTTTTTCATAGCTTTTAAATTTTAATTCCCACTCCGGTGCATGCTAGCGTACATGCATAAAATATCCGTTATGTGTTTTTATTTTAAAAGTACAAAGATTATACCGCGATGAACGTTGTGATTTTGTTAATTACCTTTGGATCGCCCAAAATGCGCCTATGTCCTAATCCTTTTGTGATATATAGTTCGCTGTTTTCCAACGCTTCGTGAATATCGTGGGCCGAAGAGATTTCTACATCAACATCGTTCTCATCGTGTACTACAAGGCTGGGTGTTTTCACCTCTTTAGCCGAAATAGCGCCGGAATAGCTATCTAAATCTATACCGAATTTTTTATCGAAATGGGCTTTCATCTTATCGGCTACTTTTCTATTCATCTTTAGGTTCCTGGCAAACTCACGGGTTATGTGGGTTATACTATTTGCTGTGCCAATTATTACGAGCTTTTTTGTATCAAGGCCTTCCTTTACAGCTCTAAGAGTAGCCATACCTCCTAAAGAATGCCCAATTACTGCATCAAAACGACCATACTTTTTATCCAGTAGATGGATGGCATCAATAAAATCTAACATCATGCTTTTTCGTCCGGGTGCTTTGCCGTGGGCGGGAGCATCAAAACTAACAGTGCTGTAGCCTTTTGCTTTTAAGGCTTCGGCTATTTTGGCCAACTGGGTCCCTCGGCCACTCCAACCATGAACCAATAATATTTTTTTACTGCTTTCTCCAAATTCATAGACTACTATTTCTCGCTGTGTTTTTGGAATACTAATTCGGTATTGATTGGAGAGCTCATCCATATTTTTTTCCCGCTCCGGAAGTTTATATTTAAATGGCGTTAAAAACAGCTGCGCAGCAAATCTACTGGCGGCCAGGGGGGAAAGTTTAGAAAGTAAGCTTCCTGTATACCTTATATAATTGGGTACTAATAATCTTTGTACCGGGATTTGATCTTTTTTTTGCTGACTCATTTTTTTAATGATAAGAACGGCCAATTTACATATTTCTTATTTGCTTATGGCTTATAAATAATAGCTTTATACAGAGGTTTGTAAATTATGGTATTGTTTTTGAAAACTTGTTATTTGTTAAATGATGCTTAAAACAATAAGCAGGCTTTCGTGGCTTTTGTAATTTTAACAAAACTAAACCAATAAACATGAGACTTATAAAATCAATGAGTATGGTGGTTGTTTTACTGCTTGTAGTAGCTTGTAAGACAAACCCATTTACTGGAGAAAAGAATTTGAATTTTGTTTCTAACGATCAATTATTTCCAGCTTCGTTTGAGCAATACGATCAATTTTTGTCTGAAAATGAAGTGATAAGGGGAACTGCGGAAGCACAAATGATTAAACGTGTAGGTAATAAAATAGAAACTGCTGCCGAAAGGTATTTAAATGCCAATGGTTACCAGGGATTTTTGGAAGATTTTAGATGGGAATACAACCTGGTAAAAGATGACGCGGTTAATGCATTTGCTATGCCCGGCGGAAAAATAGTCTTTTTTACCGGAATTTTACCTGTAGCAGAAAACGAAACAGGTGTGGCCGTAGTAATGGCACACGAGATTGCTCACGCGCTTGCAGACCACGGTGCACAAAGAATGAGTGCAGCCCAATTACAACAACTTGGTGCGGTAGCAGGTTCGGTAGCGGTAAGCGGAAGAAGCCAGGAGACACAGCAAATTTTTGCTCAGGCTTATGGTTTGGGAACGCAGCTTGGAGTAATGTTGCCTTTTAGCCGTAGTCATGAAACAGAAGCCGATAGAATTGGATTGACTTTAATGGCTATAGCCGGTTATAATCCCGATGAAGCTGCCGATTTATGGAGAAGAATGGCAGCCAAGAACGACGGCCAGGCCCCACCGGAATTCTTAAGTACTCACCCGTCTAACCAAACAAGGATTAACAATTTAGAAAAATGGGCTCCGGAAGCTAAAGCCGAAGCCAGAAAATATGGCGTAACAAGTTATTAATACAAGATAACTTAGAAATTATGGTAAAAAGCTGTCTTTTAAGGCAGCTTTTTCTATTTTAGGGCTTTTTAAAAACGGTATAAATGAATGTACTTCCCAAAGGGCATAAAAAATTATTACGTGCCTGGGCTTTCTACGATTGGGCTAATTCGGTTTACAGCCTGGTAATTTCATCGGCTATTTTCCCTATATTTTATGGAGCCCTAACCATTGTTAAAGATGAAAATGGTGCTATTCTTAAAGATACTGTAGATTTTTTGGGAATAAGTTTTAATAACGATTCCCTTATTAGTTATGTGACTGCAATTGCTTTTTTGGTGGTTTCTGTATTAAGTCCGTTTTTATCGGGGATTGCGGATTATGTTGGTAATAAGAAAAATTTTCTGAAGTTTTTTTGCTATTTAGGTGCTATATCCTGTATTGGTCTTTTTTGGTTTAACTTAGAACAGTTGTGGTTCGGGTTACTCTGTTATTTTTTTGCACTTATTGGCTTTTGGGCTAGTTTGGTTTTTTATAATTCTTATTTACCGGATATTGCTTTTCCCAATCAGCAAGATAAGGTGAGTGCCCAGGGATTCTCTTTGGGATATATTGGGAGTGTTATCTTGTTGATTATTTGCCTGGGAATGATTTTAAATTATGAGGCTCTGGGCTTTGAGAGTGAGGCCTTGCCAACACGCTTATCTTTTGTTCTAACCGGGTTATGGTGGATTGGTTTTAGCCAATACACCTATGCTTACTTACCGAAAGGAAACAAAAAAGCGACACTTACCAAAAATGTGCTTTTTAACGGATTTAGGGAGCTTCGTGGTATATGGATAAGCCTTAAGCACAATGTTCAACTTAAAAGATATTTAATTGCATTTTTTGTTTATAGCATGGCAGTGCAAACCATAATGCTTATTGCAACTTATTTTGGAATTGAAGAATTGGAATGGGGAGAGCAGGACGCAACCACAGGATTAATAATTAGTATTTTATTAATTCAACTGGTGGCTGTACTTGGTGCTACCTTAACTTCCAGATTGGCCATAAAATTTGGGAATATTAAAATATTAATTTTTATCAATTTGATATGGATAGGAATTTGCGGTTATGCATTTTTTATAGTAAGTCCGCAGCAATTTTATGTAGCAGCCGCTTCAGTAGGTTTGGTGATGGGCGGAATTCAATCATTATCCAGGTCTACCTATTCTAAAATGCTTCCAAAAAATACCAAAGATACCGCCAGTTATTTCAGTTTTTATGATGTAGCCGAAAAAATTGGGATCGTTATAGGGATGTTGCTTTATGGAATGGTAGCACAAATTACCGGCAGCGTACGGAATTCAATTTTATTTTTAGTGGTTTTCTTTATTGCAGGTGTAATATTACTTTTAAGGGTGCCCATAAAAAATCCTGCCTTAAAAGACAGGATGTAAGCAATTTTCCTTTTTCAAATAAATTATATCTACAAGCTTAATTTGAAGAAATAGAACCCGACCCCGAGGTTGTAAAATCCTGGTTAGTTGGATTCCCTTTATATTTAATATCACCAGAGCCCATAACTTTGGCTTTTAAGCTAGAATTTGCTGAAACCTGGATATCTCCAGATCCCATCACTGTGGCTTCAATATTATCAGCTCTTAGATCATAGGCCTTAAAATCTCCCGAGCCGGTTACTTTGCAGTTAAAATCCCTGGCCTTTCCCGATAAAAGAATGTCTCCCGAACCGGTAATTTTTCCCATCAGGTTTTCTACCTCCAGGTCTAATTTAACATCACCAGAACCGGTAACCTGGATGTTAAACTTTTTGGCTTTTATTTTATGGGTGTTCCATACATCACCTGATCCGGTTACTTCTACAGCATCTAAATCTTTAAAAGGAACAATTACTTTGATTCCTTTATTTCGAGAAGGCTTTAAATTATAGCCTTTTTCTACCGAAATTTTTAAAGTTGTATTGTTAACTTCGGTGGTAATATATTCTAGTAAATTACTTTCGGCTTCTACAATTAGATTACCCTCACTACCCGCAATTAATTCAACATCCATAGAGCCTACGACTGAGATTGCATCATAGTTGCCAGTATTTCTTTTTTCTGAAGTTAAATTACCATTGCCTTCAATACTGTTATTGCTGCTCCACCATTGGCATTGGGCGGGAGTTATAGTTAAAAGTGATATTGCTAAAATTAAAAATAGATTTTTCATGATGTGTTTTTTTTTGATTGATGAATAGTTAGTTTTTATTAAAAGTTACATTTCCGTAATTGGTGTTTATATAAATAGAATTTCCGGTGTTTTCTTGCAGGTGATAGCCTTCATATAATTTACTGGTATTTTTGTCGTGACGCTTTCTAATTTCCAATTGTTCCAGGCCTTTTGCGTTTCCATATGAAGATTTTATAGTGAAATTAAAGGGGTGTTCGCTGTCGTAGCCTAGTTTTACCCCTGCATAATCGGTGTTTATTTCTACTTTAGAAACACCTTTTATAAGTTTTTCTATACTGGCTGAGCCATAATCTAAATTAAGGTCTAAAGATTCAAAAACACGTCCTATTTTGGTGCTCAGGTAATCGCCATTGCCTACAATTTTTTTGGCTTTTTCTATGTTAATACTACCATAATCACAATTAAAATCAAGCTGAGCCACTTTTTTAATTTGTGAATCGGTATAATCGGCATTTACATATAGCTTTTCGGCTTCTTCAATTACATATCCGCTATAGTCTGCGTTTATTTCGGCATTTCTAACATATCCAATATGGCTATTTCGTGTATAATCAAAACTTAGTATGTTCGAGGCTCCTCTTAATTCGCCAATGTCTACTTTGCCGTAATCACAACTTATTTTCGCATTACCCAATAATCGGTCTATATAAATTCCGCCGTAATCGTTTTTAATATCCACACTATGTCTTTCGGGCGCTTTTATCACATAGTTAACCTCCATATTTACATTATTGGAACTATTAAAAAGTGAACTCCACCAGGACTGTTCTTCTTTTTTAAAATGAGTTTTTGCGCTCACCCCCGAAGAAGACTGGTTAAACTCTATGTTTATTTCTTCCAGTTTCTTTTGTACTTTCTCTTTATCGTCACCATTGGTTTTTATGTTCACTTCAATAATCACTTTATTCTGGTCCCAGGTAGAAATATCAATATTTCCGTAGCTGTTATCAATAGTGAGTTTGTCGGTGGCGCTTACATTGTAAGATTTTGTGACTTTTTTAGTCTTGGTATGCCGGCCGTTTAAATCGCTATTACAAAAACTTACTGCCGGAAGGAGTAAGGCTAGCATTATAAGGTTAAATATAGTTTTCATTGCTCTTATTTTTTAGGGATTTAATATTGTCTATTTGCTCAAGTACCTCGTTTAAAAGATCTATTCTTTGCTGAAAATTAGAGATCATCGCATAAATAACTCTTTTGTCCTGGCCGCTATCCCGTAGGTCTTTTTCAAGTTTTTTGTATTCGTTCTCCAGTTTTTTCAGCTGGGTTAAAGCATCGTTTATAATAGCCTCTGTTTCCGGGCTGTTTTCGGCATTTAGGGCTTTAAGTTCAGTTTCAATAAGCTGGGTGTAAAACTGTTTTGTTTCCTTCATTTGTGGGGAAACACTTGCTAGATCACCTTTATTCTGAATAGAATTTTCATTGAATATTCCTGTGAAAACCGTAAAAGCTATTGCAAGAATAGCAGCTATCGAAAATAGTGGCCCCCAAAGGTTTTTTGTAAGCCTGCTATGCTTCTGCTTTTTCGATTGGCTATGTTGCTCTTCGAGCTTTTTCTTAAACCTGCCTTTGTGCCCTGAAGCCGGCTCTGAAATATCAAAATCCAGCTCCTTAAAAAGCGTATTTATATCATCATTTTTCATCTTTCTGCAATTTTTTTCTTAAACTTTCTTTAGCTCTTGAAACCGTAGTTCTGCAATTTGCATAACTAAGATTTAAAATGCTGGCAATTTCTTCATAATCATAGCCTTCAATTAAGTGTAAGGTTAGGGCGATACGGTAATTTTCCTTAAGGCTTTGTAAGGTTTTTAAAATCTTTTTTACCTTTTCATTTTTTGAATCCTTTTCAAGAATAATTCCCTCGCTTTCATTCGCTTCATTTTTTAACTCATCGTTATAGCTTACTTCATTTAATTTTACTTTTCGGTTAAAAGAAGTAATACTTAGGTTGATGACTATTCTTTTTAACCAGGCACCAAAAGTGGAAGCCTCCTGTAAACTATCTATTTTTGAAAAAGCCTTTAAAAACGCTTCCTGCATAATGTCTTCTGCTTCAGCGGTATCTTTAACAATTCGAAATGCTGTATTATACATCGCTTTATAGTAGCGTTCATACACTTCCATTTGTGCACGCTGGTCACCTTTTTGGCATTGTGCAACAAGATCATTAATATGTGTGATGGTTGAAATCAATTAAAAGATTATCTGGCTTCTATAATAAAGATAGCTCGTATTTTGATTTGTTACAGTTTTTGGAAAAAAAATATAAAAAACACGCTGGCATAAGAATTGACTACTTGTAATAGAAATTACTTTAAAAGCCTCTTAGCACACTAAGAATAAGGCTTTGCCAAAATATAAAAGATTAAGAACCATAGGCTGTTGTGACAGTTTGACCTAAAATAAATTATGGCTAAAACAAAATTAACAAGTTTTGACAGTTTGTCATTACAAGATATAGATCAGGATGCAGATTTAATTCCCTTAATGACGCCTGAAGATGAAGAGGAGATAAACCGTGAAGAATTGCCTGAAACATTACCAATTCTTCCTTTAAGAAATACTGTGTTGTTTCCGGGGGTTGTAATTCCTATAACGGCAGGTAGAGATACTTCAATTAAATTAATAAATGAGGCCAATAATGGTTCAAAGATAATTGGGGTTGTTGCTCAAAAAGACGAAGAGGTAGAAAACCCTACGGCTAAAGATATTTACCGTACCGGGGTAGTAGCACGTATTTTGAGGGTTTTAAAAATGCCCGATGGAAATACTACGGTGATTATTCAGGGTAAAAAACGTTTTGAAATAGACGAAATTGTAAAAGAAGATCCTTATTTAATGGCTAGCATTAAGGAAGTTCCGGAGGCAAGGCCAGATATTGCCAATAAAGAATTTCCTGCTATTATAGATTCTATAAAGGAACTTGCACTTGAAATTATTAAAGGGAGCCCAAATATTCCTAGCGAAGCTTCTTTTGCTATTAAGAATATTGAAAGTTCTTCGTTTCTAATCAATTTTGTTTCTTCTAATATGAACCTTGCAGTAGAAGATAAACAAAAACTACTGGAAACAAACGATCTTAAAGAACGTGCCCTGGCGACCTTACGACATATGAATGTTGAGTTTCAAAAACTGGAACTTAAAAACGACATTCAGAGCAAGGTGCAAAGCGATATGAGCCAGCAGCAGCGCGAATATTTTCTTCATCAACAAATGAAAACCATTCAGGAAGAACTTGGTGGGGTATCTCATGAAGATGAACTTGAAGAAATGCGCCAGCGTGCCAAGAATAAAAAATGGGGCGAAAAAGTGCAAAAGCATTTTGATAAGGAGCTTTCCAAGATGCAAAGGATGAATCCGCAAGTTGCCGAGTATTCTATTCAGCGAAATTACCTGGACCTCTTCTTAGATTTACCCTGGAATGAATTCAGCAAGGATAAATTCGACTTAAAACGGGCCAAAAAAATACTGGATCGCGACCATTATGGTCTAGATGATGTTAAGAAGAGGATTATTGAGTACTTAGCGGTTCTTAAGTTAAGGAACGATATGAAATCGCCTATACTTTGCCTTTATGGGCCTCCCGGAGTTGGTAAAACTTCGCTTGGTAAATCTATGGCCGAGGCATTGGGTAGAGAGTATGTAAGAATTTCACTTGGTGGCTTGCGTGATGAGGCCGAGATACGTGGACATAGAAAGACCTATATTGGTGCCATGCCGGGTAGAATTATCCAGTCGCTTAAAAAGGCAGGAACCAGTAATCCTGTTTTTGTTTTAGATGAAATAGATAAATTAAGTATTGGCCACGCCGGTGATCCTTCTTCGGCTTTATTGGAAGTTTTGGATCCTGAACAAAACAGTGAATTCCACGATAATTTCTTAGAAATGGGATTTGACCTTTCTAAAGTTATGTTCGTGGCCACGGCAAATACCCTAAATACCATTCAGCCCGCACTTAGGGATCGTATGGAAATTATAAACGTTACCGGTTATACCATAGAAGAAAAGGTAGAAATAGCCAAACAGCATTTACTTCCAAAGCAATTAAAAGAACACGGTTTAACCAAACAGGATATTAAAATTGCCAAGCCACAATTAGAAAAAATTGTTGAAGGTTACACCAGGGAATCAGGTGTTCGTGGCCTGGAAAAACAGATTGCAAAAATGGTGCGTCATGCGGCCAAAAATATTGCGATGGAAGAAGAATATAATATCAAGGTTACAAATGAAGATATTATAGAGGTTTTGGGAAGCCCAAGGCTGGAGCGCGATAAATATGAAAACAATGAGGTTGCCGGAGTAGTAACAGGTTTGGCCTGGACACAAGTTGGTGGTGATATCCTTTTTATTGAATCTATACTTTCTAAAGGGAAAGGCAATCTAAACATCACTGGAAACCTAGGGAAAGTAATGAAAGAATCGGCTACCATCGCGATGGAGTATATTAAATCTAATGCCGAAGAACTTGGTTTAGACCCTGCGGTATTTGAAAAATATAACGTACATATTCACGTGCCCGAAGGTGCTACCCCAAAAGATGGGCCTAGTGCCGGGATTACCATGCTTACGTCTTTGGTTTCTTTATTTACACAACGAAAGGTAAAGAAGAGCATTGCCATGACCGGAGAGATAACCCTAAGGGGGAAAGTGCTTCCGGTAGGAGGAATTAAAGAAAAAATCTTAGCTGCAAAACGTGCTCGTATTAAAGAAATTATTCTTTGCAAAGAGAATGAACGTGATATTAAAGAGATTAAAGAAGAGTATTTAAAAGGACTTACATTTCATTATGTAAATGAAATGAGTGAAGTTATAGATTTGGCAATCACTAACCAAAAAGTGAAAAACGCCAAGACGCTTTAAATTTTAAGCTGTCTAAAAAGTCCAGTTACCGTCATTCTGAACTGGTTTCAGCTTCTAACACGATTTTAATTGTTTTCATGTTAGAAGTTGAAACCAGTTCAGCTTGACGTTTAAAATAAAATGGGACTTTTTAGACAGCTTTTTTATTTACAGCGAAAATTTCAGGGAGAGTAAAGCTTTATCTAATTTTGCCATTCCTATAGAAACTAAATTATGAGTAAAAAAATAACTATTGCCATAGACGGTTATTCTTCTACCGGAAAAAGTACCGTGGCCAAACAACTTGCAGCAGAGCTTGGATATGTATATGTAGATACCGGTGCTATGTATAGGGCTGTTACCTTATACCTTATGCGTAAATTGTTGGTGACTGATACCCATTTTGATAAAGAAGCCATATTAAGGCACTTACCGTTTATTAATATCAGTTTTGTATTTAATAAAGAGGTGGGTTATGGTGAAGTGCATTTAAATAAAGAAAATGTTGAAAAGGAAATTAGGCTAATGGAGGTTTCTCAGCAAGTGAGTAAAGTTGCAGCAGTGCCCGAGGTTAGAAAGATGTTGGTAGAGATTCAGCAGGAAATCGGTAAAAATAAAGCAGTGGTTATGGATGGTCGTGATATTGGAACTGTGGTTTTCCCTGATGCCGATTTAAAATTATTTATGACCGCTTCTACTGAAAAACGTGCAGAACGTAGGTACAACGAATTAAGAGATCGTGGAGAGGATATTAAATTTGAAGATGTATTGGCCAATGTTAAGGAGCGGGATTACCTGGATACTACGCGAGACGATTCGCCTTTAATAAAAGCAGAAGATGCTATAGAAATTGATAATTCTAATTTGAATTTGGAAGAACAGTTTGAAAAAGTAGCAAAACTGGCCAGAAAGAAAATTGAAGAATAAGCGAGCTGTTTTTAAACTAATTAAGGTTTGAGAAAAGAAAAATAAGTTGTATTTTTGCAGCCCTTTTTGGCGAAGAATCGGAAAATCAAAAGGGGTTGAAAATCAAAATCATAACTACTTCTGTGTTTCATTTGCTTAATTTTTCCGAAAGAATACAGGATACAAATTTTTTATCAGCAATGGCTGAAGATAACAAAAAACAGGACGTTCAGGACGAAAATCTTGACGTTCAACCGGTAGCTGGAATGGCTACATCATCGCAACCTGCTCCTTCAGAGCAACAGGAAAACCCTGAGAAATTTCTTAAAGAATTTAACTGGCATAATTATGAAGAGGGGATAGACCCAATTGATGATGAGAAGTTAGAAGAATTTGAGCAATTGGTTGCAGAGAATTTCGTAGACACTTTAAATGACGAAGTTGTAACAGGTAAAGTAATTAATATTACCGATCGTGATGCAATTATAGACATTAATGCAAAAAGTGAAGGCGTTATCTCACTTAACGAATTTCGTTACAATCCAGATCTTAAAGTTGGCGACGACGTTGAGGTTTTGATAGATGTTCGTGAAGATTCTACAGGACAATTAATTCTTTCTCACCGTAAGGCTCGTGTAATCCAGGCCTGGGATCGTGTAAATAAAGCTCACGACGAAAGTCTTATTGTAAACGGTTTTGTAAAATGCAGAACTAAAGGTGGTATGATCGTAGATGTATTTGGAATTGAGGCGTTCTTGCCAGGTTCTCAAATAGACGTGAAGCCTATTCGTGATTACGATGCTTACGTAGGAAAAACAATGGAATTCAAAGTGGTGAAAATCAATCACGAATTCAAAAACGTTGTGGTTTCTCATAAAGCGCTTATTGAAGCTGATATTGAAGAACAGAAGAAAGAAATTATCGGTCAACTTGAAAAAGGTCAGGTACTTGAAGGTACTGTTAAAAACATCACTTCTTACGGAGTATTTGTTGATCTTGGAGGTGTTGACGGACTTGTTCATATTACCGACCTTAGCTGGTCTCGTATCAACCATCCAAATGAGATCGTTGAGCTGGATCAAAAACTAAATGTGGTAATTCTTGACTTTGATGAAGCGAAGACAAGAATTCAATTAGGTCTTAAGCAGTTAAGCAAACATCCATGGGAAGCTCTAGACGAAAACCTTAAGGTTGGAGACAAAGTAAAAGGTAAAGTAGTTGTAATCGCAGATTACGGTGCATTTATTGAAGTTGCTGATGGTGTTGAAGGTCTAATCCACGTTTCTGAAATGTCTTGGAGCACGCACTTGCGTTCAGCTCAGGATTTCGTAAATGTTGGAGACGAAGTTGAAGCTCAAATTTTAACTTTAGATCGTGAAGACCGTAAAATGTCTCTTGGAATTAAGCAATTAACTCCAGACCCATGGACAGATATTACTACTAAATATCCTGTTGGTTCTAAACACAAAGGAATTGTACGTAACTTCACCAACTTTGGTGTATTCGTAGAATTGGAAGAAGGAATTGACGGACTTATCTATATCTCTGACTTATCATGGACTAAGAAAATTAAGCACCCATCAGAATTTACAAATGTAGGTGATGAGCTTGAGGTTGTAGTTCTTGAGTTAGACGTAGATGGTCGTAAATTAAGCCTTGGTCACAAGCAGGTTGAGGATAATCCTTGGGATAAATACGAAACTGAATTCGCTGTTGGTACAAAACATACCGCAGAGATTGCAGAGATTGTAGACAAAGGAGCGACTATAGAGTTTAATGAAGATATCACTGCATTTGTTCCAACCAGACATCTTGAAAAAGAAGACGGTAACAAATTAACCAAAGGTGAATCTGCAGAATTCCAGATCATTGAATTCAATAAAGAATTCAAGAGAGTGGTAGCATCGCATATGGCTATTCACAAAGAAGAAGAACAGCAAATTGTTAAGCAGGCCGCTAAGAAAGCAGCTGCGCAAAACAACGACAAAACCACTATTGGTGATGTTAATGCCGATCTTCAGGCTTTAAAAGATAAAATGGAAGGGAAGTAATTCTCTAAATTTATCATAAATAAAAACCTCCTTAGTTCAAGCTAAGGAGGTTTTTTTGTTTAATTATGATGTAAATTCTCGCTGGTTAAATATTCATCTTTTAAAAGTTTAATACCTCATGAAGCAAAAAGTTGGAATAATTTATTCTTCTGTAGATGGGCATACGCTAAAGATTTGTAAAAAACTGTGTGATGTATTTAATGAGCAGCAAATTCAGGTAGAGCTTTATGCTGTAGATGATTTTAAGGCCAATTTAGCCGAATTTCATACTGTGGTTATTGGAGCCAGTATTCGATATGGAAAACACAGTGATAAAATTTTTGAATTCCTTAAACAACATAAGCAGCCGTTAAGCCGAATAAAAACTGCCTTTTTCTCGGTTAACCTCGTTGCCAGAAAAGAAGATAAAAACTCGCCCGATACGAATCCTTATATGATTAAATTCCTGAAGAAAACGAATTGGAAGCCGGACTTTATAAGTGTTTTTGCGGGAAAACTCGATTATAAATCCTATTCATTTATTGATAGACTGTTGATCAAACTCATTATGAAATTAACCAATGGGCCAACGAAATCAGAAAAGCCAATAGATTTTACAGATTGGAAAAGAGTTGAGGCTTTTGGTCTGCGCTTATGTGAAGACAAAACCAATATTAATGACCTTAACGCCGATTTTCAAGCTTTAAAAGATAAAATGGAAGGGAAGTAATTCTCTGAATTTATCATAAATAAAAACCTCCTTAGTTCAAGCTGATGATGATACTTATTGGACTTTTTCATAAAATAATCCAGGGCCATCACAAGCCCACCAATTGCTTAGTAATAGGTTTTCATCATTTCTATAATAAAGATATTCTACCGGTTCACTAGAACAATTTCCAATAATAGTATTTGCTTCATTGTAGGTTAGAACTAAAGCTTTTTCAGAAGATTGAGTTTCGTCAGGAATTCTAAAGGAACCGGAAGCCGTAAATGATTCTCCTTCTTGATCAACCCTGGTTTTTGTAAAAGTTCCATCTTCGAAAAAACTATAGGTTTCCTGCCAGGACATATCATCACCTGTGGTTTCAGAATTTTCAAAACTACCGGACATTTTTATTAACTTCCATTCCTGTGGAAGTTCTTTTAGAACTAAATCAAGACTTAAATTTTGTGGTTCGTTTTTTTCTTCGGTACTACAGGACAAAAAGCTTAATACAATAATAAGGGTGTAAACTGCTTTCATTTTTTTATATTTAATGCTATATAGTAGATGCAACTTTTACAAAAAGGTTGCGTCTTTTTATAAAATTTAGCCATTCCAACTTCCAAAAAACCCATTTTGATAATCCAGAAAGGCCTGTTGAATTTCCTGTTGAGAATTCATAACAAAAGGCCCCTGGGCTACAATAGGTTCATTAAAAGGTATTGCATGCCCTAAAAGTAAAATACTTTCTTCTAAAGCCTCAATCTCCATACTTTCGCTATCATTTTCAAATTCTACCAGATTATGTATTTCGGCTTTGCTGCCATTTACAAGTAGTTTTCCTTTAATTACATAAAAGAATATATTCCTTTTTGCAGGAATTTCTACTGAATATTTACCACCTTTATCAAAATGTAAAGTAGCCAGCTGAATGTCGTTTAAAGGTTGAAAAGCTGCTTTGGTATTTTCCCAATTTCCTGAAACGGCAGCTAAGCTAACTTTTCCATTATCTATATTTACCTCGGGAATATCTTCTTTTTGAAGCCCCCTGTAGTTAGGTTCCGTCATTTTATGTTTGGCAGGTAGGTTTACCCAAAGCTGAAGAAGTTCTAATTCTCCGCCATTTCTTTTAAATTCTTCAGAAGATATTTCAGCGTGGATAAGTCCTTTTCCCGCGGTCATCCACTGCACTCCTCCGGCTTTTATTACACTTTGCCACCCAGTGCTGTCTTTATGGGTAAGATCACCTTTTAGGATAAAAGTTACAGTTTCAAATCCGCGATGGGGATGTGGTCCAAAGGGTAATCCATTATTGTTCTCGGGATATTTTTGATATCCGTGGTGATTTAGGAATAAAAATGGATCAATATGATCTATAGTATTTGTGGGCAAGGCCCTATAGGTAATAAGGTCAGCAATTGGTGAACTTACCGCTTTGTGTATTTTCTTTATACTTCTCATAATCTTATATCTGGTTTACTCGATAACTGAGATTTACCCCTTTATCGGGGGCTTCCACGCTTGTTTCAAAATCTCTTTATTTAACGACTTTTTGGCAAGCCGTGAGGGATTTTAATTAAATACAAATTTATTGGCGAGTTTTATTTCGTCTTCGGAAATGGTATGTGGTCTATTTTTATAGATTTCAACTTCAACATTCGCATTCATCTTTTTCAAAATTTCAGCAGATTCTTTTACACGGCTTACTGGAACATGCGCGTCTGGATCTCCGCTGCCTATAAAAATTGGAGTTCCTTCAAAATTACCCGAATAGTTTTCGGTATAAATTTTATCACCAATAAGTCCGCCTGTAAATGCAGCTACTCCTCCAAATTTCTGGGCATTACGTGTTACAAACTCCAGGCTTAAACAAGCACCTTGCGAAAAGCCGGCAAAATATATATTTTCTGAAGTGATTCCTGTTTCTTTAATGTCATTTAATAATTCTTTAAGCAGTTCTAGTGATGAAGCATAGCTTGGTTGGTTTTGGGCAACAGGAGCCAGAAATGAATTTGGATACCAGGTGAAATCTTTAGCCTGAGGAGCTAAAATTGCAAATTCCGGAGTGTTTAAGTGGTTGGCCAAAGAAAGAAACTCTTTGGCGCTTCCGCCACGGCCGTGTAATAAAACCAGGACTTTCTTGGCTACACGTAGTTCTTCGCCTGCGGTATAGATCTCTTTTGTATGCATTTTTTAAATTTTAATTTAAGATACTAAATACGCATAAAAAAAGCCCCGGAAATGGGACTTTTAAAATAATTTTTAGATTTCACTCGATAATCGGGATCTAAGTTGTTAGTCTTGCCCTAAAAGCAAAAAAAATCTATTTAATGTCATGTTGACTTACTAAGAGTAATTCACTAGTTGTCGTCATTATCAATTTTTACTTTTTTCTTTATCTCGCCATCATCTTCTTTGATTTTGATCTTTTTGTCATCGGTCTTTACCTTAATTTTATCTTCTTTTACCTTAACCTTTGCATCTTCTTCTTCGGCCAATTGTTCTATTTCAGATTTTTCCTTTTCCTGCTCTCTACAGGATACAAAACTTAAACTTAAGGCCAATAGTATTAAAATAGATTTTAAAGCAATTTTCATAATTATTGGTTTTAATGGTTTAGTTAAATGTATTTAAAAAAGTTTAATCTTTTTTAGATAACACTGCATTTTCAGAAAATTCTAACAATTCTACTTTAGGATTAGCATATAGATCTATCTCGCTTCTGTTTTTTGCTGTTAGGGTTAAAGTTTCTAAAACTTCGATTTCGTTTTTAGATTTACCTTCGGCAATCACTACGGCCGTTTTTGCTGTTAACCTTTTTCCATCAAATTTAGAAGAGTGTTCAGAACGCAGCTGAAGATCGTTTACTTCCCCTTCAATTTTAGCCTCAGCCTTTTCATAAGTATCAACCTTAAATTTTTGGGCATTTACCAGTGCTTCCATTTCACTGGAACCATTAAGCTGAAAATAAGCATTTTCTGCCGTAAGGTTTAACTCTATTTCAGCATCTTCTTCGTTATAAAGGTCGAATTTAGTGATTGTAAGAGTTAGATATATTTTTGCACTTTCTTTAGCGGTTATTTTAAGCTCCTCGGCGTAAAGCTCTCCTTCAGCTTCTAACTCTATGTTTCCACCAACGTTTAATTGCTGAAGATTTTTAGGATAGGTAATTGTGATTTCCTGAGATTTACTGCGGCCTATTTCTTTTGAGGGCTTTATAAATAAAGTACCGTTTACCACCTCAGCACGAATTATGCTGTGTAGGTTATCATCAGCTTCAACTTCTATCATTGCGGTATTTCCATTCTTAAGTCTTACGTCAGAATTTCCAATTAAATCTATACTATGAAAGTCTGGTAGGCGATTTTTTTCAGTAGTAACATTGCCGCTTCCTGTTATTTTATTACTGCCACAGCTAACTAGCAGGATAGATCCGAAAATTAAAAGTAGTTTTTTCATCTAAAATATTTTTAATGACAAAGATAATAAAAAAGCCTCCCGAAGGAGACTTTTAAGAATTGCTTAGCATTCGTAAACGCTTATAGTGCACTTTCTGGCTAAAAATTGATGATATTCTATATAATCTTTAACCATCTTTTCATTTTCTACTACCGGCTCTCCTAAATTAAAGACCACCAATAGTACCTGTAAAATTAGTTGAATCATAATTTTTAATTTTGGTTATTGGTTTCGTCGTTTTCAACTGGGGTTTTATCTATGCTTACGCCGCTGCTATTAATTTGAATATTAACTTCTTCTTCCCCGGAATTAATTCGGGCGTTAAAATCACCTTCTTCGTCCCATTCATCTTCACTTTCCATATCCCATTCTTCAATTGGGCAGTCTTCACATATAGCTTCATCTTCGGTGATTTTCAGGTATTTTTCAGTATCGTTGCCAGTCATAATATTGCCCATGTAATTGTGGCGATAAAATGTAGCCGTATTTTCCGCACTAAATAAGGTTACCCCTTCTGGCAAAAATAAAGTTACTTTTACTTCCTGGTCACGGTATTTATATTTATCGTCTGAAGTAAAAAAAGAATCTAGAAAAAGTTCATAACTATTTACTTCCAGATTATAAATGATATTTTTAGCTCTATCTTTAGCATCTTTGTGATCTTTACCTTCCGCAGACTTAATTATTTCAATCCGGGCCACTGAATCTTTCGTGGATTTTATAATCAAATTAATATCTGAACTATAAAGAATACGATCTCCATTCTCGTTGAATTTAATTTTGAAATTATCACTTTTCCAAATATTGCTCGAGTATTCGGGATTATTTCTCATACTTAAATAAAGAGTATCCTGTGATTTAATCGGAATTGTTTGGTTAATAATATGTTCCCCATCAAATGCCCGATGCGTTGCCTGTTGTATTCCTATAATTGCCACTCCAACCAGGGCGAGTATCCAAAGCCCAAGCAGTACCAATTTTGCAGGAGTTCCAATAGACTTTAATTTGCCTACCAGGATTTTTAATCCTAAAACAAAAAGGAAGAAAAACGGAATTCCTACAATTAAAAAACTCAATAGCCATAAAAGCCAGAGTGGGGCACCACTAACCGCCATTTCTACATAACTACTCCAGGGAGCGTCTATAATACCAAAGGTCCCTACGGTGAACAAACCTACAAACAGGCTAATTAATACAGAACCTGCCAGTATTATTAGAACAATACCTATTAGTTTAACAAACACCTTTAAAATAAAGGCAATTACATCACCAATTGCCGTTGCGGCAGAGGTCGCACCGCTTTTGGCCTGATTGCCGTATTTTTGATAATCTACATCTTTTACTTTCCCGGTAACATTGTCAAAACCCTCACGAATTTTTTTTTCAATATTACTAATGGTTACTTCTTTGCCACGCATAGCCAATTTATCGGCTGTGCTTTTAGCTTCCGGAACAAAGATCCAAAGGGCAATGTAAATTAGAATAAAAGCCCCACTGGAAAAAATAGTAAGCAATATCCAGAGTAAACGCACCCAAATAAAGTCGATTCCCAAATAATGTCCCAGTCCTGAAGAAACACCACCTACATAAGAATGTTCGGTATCTCTAAACAGTTGTTTGCCTGGAGACTTTGTGGTTTTGGCCGCGGCCGGTTCATCTTCAAAGATTTCTTCATCTACCATATAATCTTCGGGTTGCCCCATGATGGCAATTACTTCTTCTACTTCTTTAAGTCCTATAACCTGGCGGTCTTCTTTCTTTTTCTCATTAAAAAGTTCAGCAATACGCGCTTCAATATCAGCTATAATTTCATCTCTTCCCTGGGTATTGGTAAAAGAACGTTTTATGGCGTCCAGGTAATGCTGCAGTTTGGCATAGGCATCCTCATCTATATGAAAGAATATACCGGCAAGATTTATATTTACTGTCTTATTCATGATTCTTGTTTTTTTGAGTGGTTACAATGTTAACAGCGGTTTGCAGTTCGTTCCAGGTGCCGGTAAGCTCCTTAAGGAAGAGTTTTCCGGTATCGGTAAGTCCGTAATATTTTCTTGGTGGTCCGCTGCTGGACTCTTCCCAGCGATAACTAAGAAGTCCTGCATTTTTTAGCCTGGTCAATAAAGGGTAAATTGTACCTTCAACCACCAGTAATTTGGCGTCTTTAAGCGTGTCTAGAATTTCGGCTACATACGCATCTTCATCTTTTAATACCGAGAGAATGCAGTATTCCAATACACCTTTACGCATTTGAGCCTTGGTGTTTTCTATCTTCATAGCGTTTGGTTTTTAGGGTTGTTAAACTGTTCATTTTTTGATTGTTGATGGTTAGTAAATTGATGATTATTTGAATCTTTTCCAATAAAGTTGATGCAGAGGGGAAAAGAGTAATTTTCTCCGTTACTGGCTTTTATACTTGCACTTATCACCGCAAATATTTCCAGGAAAAATAAGGCAGCCAGTAAAATGGCAAATACAGCAAGGGTAACAACTATAGAGATTGCCTGCCCAAGTTCGTTTATATATAATTGTTCAGCTCCAATTACAATGGGCATATCAAGACCTAATCTAAGAGCCTGGAAAACCACAATGGCCAGGCCTATGGAGAGTAAAAGAATGGTATAAAGAAAAAGGCTAATTTGAAAATTGATTGTTTTTCTGCCATGCTCATCTATAAAAGACTTTTCTTTTTTAGTTAACCATAAGATCAATGGAAAAATAAAATTCCCCAAAGGAATAATAAATTTCGAAAAGACCGACAAATGCAAGATTGTGGCCATTGTTTTTTCTTCTTTTGCTATCTTTAAATCCATAACCTAATAATTTATATAACAAATATATATCTAAAAGAAGGTATTTTGCAAAGCATAGTACTAAATATTAACATAAATTTATGATTTTTGTAGTCTAAGGATATTGATTAATTTGAATACTTTTATTAAAACAAATACTTCATAATGACATTAAACAAGAGTAAACTCAATAAATTTTTAATGCTAAAATTGCCCAGTGCCTGGATTTGTGGAGTACGGGTTGGTGAGATTGAAGAGAATACCTGTAAAGTAACAGTAAAGCATAAATGGATAAACCAAAACCCATTTAAAAGTATGTATTTTGCAGTGCAGGCAATGGCAGCCGAATTAAGTACCGGGGCTTTGGTTATGGGGAAAATTAGAAATTCGAATAAAAAAATTTCTATGTTGGTAGCCCAGAATCGTGCACAGTTTACCAAAAAAGCCACAGGAAAAATAAGCTTTTACTGTTATGATGGTCATTTAATAGATGAGGCCATCAATAAAACATTAGAGACAGGAGAGGGGCAAACTTTCTGGATGAAATCTACCGGGATGAATAGCACGGGGCAACAGGTTGCCGTATTTGAATTTGAATGGACTATTAAAGTAAAATAATATGAATGCACATGAAATAGATTACCAAATTTTTGGCGAAGAAATGCAATATGTAGAACTTGAACTGGATCCGAGGGAGGCCGTAATTGCCGAGGCTGGCAATTTTATGATGATGGACGATGGCATAAAAATGGATACTATTTTCGGAGATGGGGCGAAAGAAAATGAAGGTTTTTTAGGAAAAGTATTAGGGGCCGGAAAACGTTTGCTTACGGGAGAAAGCTTGTTTATGACAATTTTTAGTAATGAAATTCAGGGAAAAAAGCGCATTAGTTTTGCCTCGCCTTATCCCGGAAAAATTATTCCTATAGATCTTACACGTTACGGAAATAAATTCATTTGTCAAAAAGATGCTTTTTTGTGTGCCGCTAAGGGGGTTGCAGTAGGTATTGAGTTTAGCAAAAGGTTGGGGCGTGGCTTTTTTGGAGGTGAAGGTTTTATAATGCAAAAACTTGAGGGAGACGGGATGGCATTTGTTCACGCAGGAGGTACTATGGCCAGAAAGGAATTATCTCCAGGCGAGAAATTAAAAATAGATACCGGGTGTATAATTGGTTTTACCCAGGATATAGATTATAATATAGAGTTTGTGGGAGGAATAAAAAATACAATTTTTGGGGGAGAGGGACTTTTCTTTGCAACCCTAACCGGCCCAGGAACCGTTTATGTGCAATCTTTACCTTTTAGCCGTCTTGCTAACAGGATTTGGCAGGCAGCGCCACAAGGTGGAGGAAAAGATAAAGGTGAAGGTAGTATTCTAGGCGGGATAGGAGATGTTATTAGCGGCGATCGTAATTTTTAGAATCGTTAAACACTTGTGAAACTAAAGGATAATTAGAAATTTTTAGTATCTTTAGATAATTCTAAAGTCTACAGCCTATTATTAAATTTCTACTCTTTTTTTTAAAACCTAACGCTAATCTAAATCTTTCAAATTATGGCGAGAGCGATGTTTGAATACACCAAAACTGTGCTTGACAAAGTTAGTTTTGATCCTAATCTTTTTTGTAGGGAAGTGAAAAAAGCACTTCATAGACTATTACCTCACGAAATAGAGGAATTACGTATCTGGATAACTGCTTTAACCACTAAGAACCCAGAGCTTAATCAATGTTTAATTCTTTTAAAAACATAAAAAAAAGCGGCTTTTGGGCCGCTTTTTAATCTCTAATTCAGTTTTAATTACTTCCGCTAATGGCCGGAAATCAAGTGGCATTTTTCTAAAAAATACCAACTGGATTTTCTTTCCATTAGTTATACTATTTCTAATACGTTTTGTTTTTGTTTAACGGGCTTATAATATTTACATTATGAAAAGTAATAGCTCCTTTTACAACCCCGGCAATAGTACTTCTAATAGCTTCAATAATTTGCATTTTTAACTCACTTCTATTGTAGATAAGGCTTACTTCCCTGGCGGGAACAGGATCTTTAAACATTCTTAGGTTTTTCTTTTCGTTGTCCTTTAAATCTAGCGTATGTAAATAGGGGAGAAGTGTCATGCCCAATCCTTCATTTGCCAATTTGATTAAAGTTTCAAAACTTCCGCTTTCCAGTTGAAAGTGATCTTCGTCATAATTTCGGGACGACTTGCATAAATTAATAATTCCATCTTTAAAACAATGCCCATCCTCTAAAAGAAGCATATCATCTATATCAAGATCGTTTATTTCAATTTTATCTCTATGGTGTAACCTATGTGCATTTGGAATATAACCAACAAAAGGTTCGTAATAAAGTACATTTTCTTTAATGCCCGGTAATTCCAAAGGTGTTGCTGCAATGGCAGCATCTAAATGGCCTTCTCTTAAGCGCTCAATAATGGCTTCGGTGTTTAGCTCCTCTATTTTAAGCTTTACCTTAGGATATTTTTTAATAAAATTATTGATAAACATGGGCAGTAAAGTAGGCATTATCGTGGGGATTACTCCCAACTTAAAAATACCTCCTACAAAGCCTTTTTGTTGATCTACGATGTCTTGAATCCTATCGCTTTCGTTTACAATATTTCGGGCTTGTTGAACAATTTTTTGGCCTGTTTCGGTTAATTGAATAGGCTTTTTAGTTCTATCAAATATTTGTACATCCAGTTCTTCTTCAAGTTTTTGAATTTGCATACTTAATGTAGGCTGGGTAACAAAAACCTTTTGAGCCGCTTTGGTGAAATTTTTATGTTCCGCCACAGCCAATACATAATGCAGTTGTGTAATTGTCATAAAATTGAAAGCTTATTAATACTGCAAATGTATTGGTTTTTTCTATTATAAATTAATATAGATATGATTTTATCTATGTTAATTTCATATTCTTTGGCTTTAAAATGTAAGGTTTATGTCTTTTTGGGAACCATCAAATTGAAATTTCGCATCTTCCCATAAAGGTGGCCCGTATAAATTTATTTGATTGTTAGAGATTCCATAATTTTCTTGAGGAACACCATTTGTATCAAAATCCATTCGTTCATTTCCATTCTTATCATGATAGGCAGATATGGCATAGGTGCCAGGTGGAACTTCAGTAAAGCTTACTTTAGCTATTCCGTTTTTAATTAAAGTTACTTCTCCCTTTAGGGGCTCTTTTTTCAGAAAATTAGCTTCCGTGAAAAGTCCGAAATATACTACTCCTTCTTCCGAAGAGAGGTTGTCTACGTTTACGGTAATAGTTCCTATTTTTTCCTGGCAGAAAGCTAAGCTGCTAAGGAATAGGCTAATTAAAATGGCAATTGTTTTCATAATAACATAGTTTTTATTGGTTTATATATCAAAACTATATAGATGAACGCTGCCTGCTTATTATTTTATACCGAATTGTGAATTTTGAATACTGAACTGTGATTTTTTTATTTAGTACCTGAAAATGTAAATAGTCATCTGAGATATAGATGCAACTGAAGCAGTCCATTATTTTGTTTCTTGTTTTTGCGCAATGAATAGCCTAAAGTATTCCGCGTGCTTTTATTTCAAGATATTTGTTAATTGCGTTAATACTAAGGTCTTCAGGTTTGGTAAGTAGGGTGTTAATGCCGTGTTTTCGTAATTCTGCGGCCATTAATTTTTTATCGTGCGCAAAGTTTTCAGCGATTACCTGGTGGGCTAAGTCGGTAGTGTTGTTTGGCTTGCTTGCTATAACCTTATCTAAGGCTGTATTTTCAAAAAATATAACTACCATCACATGTTTTTTATTGATGGCTTGTAAATATGGAAGCTGTCTTTTTAATGCCGAAATATGCTCAAAATTAGTATAGAGCATAAGTAAACTACGTTGCGGAATGTTTTTACGCAAATTGCTATATAGTATACTAAAATCTGAATCGGGGAACTTTGTATTAATAGCATATAAGCGTTCCATAATTTGTTGCAACTGACTTAATTTTGCATTGGCTTTAAGTATACTTTCAATTTTTTTGGAAAAAGAAAGCATACCTACTTTGTCTTTTTTCTTAAGCGCAATATTAGAAAAAGCAAGGCTGCTGTTAATAGCATAGTCCAATAAGCTTAAACCATTAAATGGCATTTTCATAACCCTACCGGTATCTATTATGGAATAAATTGGTTGTGCTTTTTCATCCTGAAATTGGTTCACCATAAGATCGCCATGTTTAGCAGTGGCTTTCCAGTTTATGGTCCTTATATCGTCTCCCGGCACATATTCTTTAATTTGTTCAAATTCCATAGTATGCCCAATCCTCCTAATTTTCTTTAAGCCTGGCTGTGATAAACGATTATCTATCGCTAAAAAGTCCAGTTTTTTCATTTGAATGAATGAAGGGTAGACTTTAAGCATTTGGTCTTTCCCAAAAATACTTCTGCGTTTTGCAAGTCCTATTTTGGTAGAGGTGTAGATATTAAGTTTTCCGAAGAAATATTCACCACGGGTAACCGGCCTTAGGGAATAGCTGAATTTCTCGGTAGCACCGGCCGTAATTTTTAATTGTTTAAAAAAATCTCGCTTTTGAAATTGTATGGGAACTTCATCTATAATTTCTACTATAACCGAAAACCCATAATGATTCTCCAGAATAATTTCTACGTCGTTTTCATCAGAATTTGAAAACTTCTGAGGTAGAATTCTTTCAGCGTTTACCTGGTTGTTTTTATAAAGACTTACTAAATCGGCTAGAAAAAAGAAGAATAAAAGCAAGCTTAAAACCCAGGTTATCGCATATAGGTTCTCAAAGAAATAAGAGAATAGAAAAAGTAATGCGAGCGTAAATATCGCATAGAAAAAACGCTGGTTTAGATATAAAGATTTGAAGAATTTTAGCACTAACGTGGAATTTCTACAGATTGGGAAATCATTTCTATTACTTCTTTAGCGGTAATTCCTTCCATTTCCCTATCAGGACTAATAATAAGTCGGTGGGCCAATACAGGATTTAGTACTTTTTTAATGTCTTCAGGAATCACAAAATCTCTTCCGTTAATGGCGGCAAAAGCTTTTGAAGCGCTCATTACAGCTATAGAAGCCCGGGGAGAAGCGCCAAGATAAATATGTGAGTGATTTCGGGTTTTTCCTACAATACTGGCAATATAATGCATCAGCTTTTCTTCAATAATTATTTCCTGGATTTGATCCTTTAATTCTTTTAGGTTTTTAGGGTCTAAAATTGCTTCAATTTGGGAAATAGGTTGGGAGCCTTTGCGCTCATGATGCGTTTTTAGTATAGCAATTTCATCATCAAGTCCCGGGTAGCCTACTTCAATTTTAAACAAAAAACGGTCTAATTGTGCCTCGGGTAAAGCGTAAGTACCTTCTTGTTCTATTGGATTTTGTGTGGCCAGTACCATAAATGGTGCCTCCAAATTATGCTGAACCCCGTCTATGGTAATTTGACGTTCTTCCATGACCTCAAAAAGAGCGGCCTGGGTTTTAGCCGGGGCACGGTTAATCTCATCTATTAAAACAATGTTAGAAAAAATGGGACCGGGTTTAAATTCAAATTCGCTTTTTTGAGCATTTAAAACCGATGTTCCCAAGACATCGCCCGGCATAAGATCTGGTGTAAATTGAATACGGCTAAAATTGGTATTTAGGCTTTTTGCGAATAGTTTGGCCGTTAAGGTTTTGGCAACACCGGGAACACCTTCAATTAAAACGTGGCCGTTGGAGAACAATCCGGCTATTAGCAATTCTACAAATTCTTTTTGCCCAACAATAACCCTGGCTAGTTGATTTTTTAAATTTGAAACCGCTTCTTTAAGATCGTCTAAAGGAATACGACTATCAAAATTTAGGGATTCGGTTTCTTTATTTTCCTGATTTTCCATTGGAGTGCGATTTAAAATTATTTATGGCTTCGGCAAGTTCTAAAAAGTCAGTTTTGCCGGCATTCTTCTTAGTAGAAAAGTGTTGTATTTTTTTAAATAGTTTCTTCCCGTCAGCAATACTGTTTCCAGATTTTGCTGCCAGTAAAATATAGAATTCTTCGTCTATATTTTTGGTTGAAATTCTATAATTTATTCTAATATACTCTAAAAATAAATTGATTTTTTGAGAGATTAATTTAGCATATTCTTTTTCCTCCAGGTAGAGATCGCCAAGGGTTTTGGCGTATTCATAACTCTGGTTTTTTAATGGGTTTACAATTGGAATTGCGCGTTGCTTTCGCTTTCCTTCAAAAAGAATAAAAAGGATGCAGCCTGCCAATAAGAAATAATAAGCCCATTTAAGTTGGTTTTGGCTAAGGAGCAAATAAAGTGGGGAAGCGTAAAAACTTTTTCCCGCCTTGTAATAGTTGTCTAAAAATACGGGATTCCTTTTGTTTATGTAGGCTAAAATTTTCTCTGCATATTCATAATTCTGTTGTGATAGAAGAAAGTAGTTACTAAAGGCCTCAGGAGTACTATGCAGGTAGATTGTTCCTTCTCCAAACCTTGCACTTATAAAATTAGGCTGTTTGTTGCCTTCATCGCCCTGAATATTGATTAGCCCATGCACATGAATATTGCTACTATCTCTTTGCTCAAAATAAAGAGGTGAAAATTCATTGGTAAATTTAAATCCGGTCTCGTTTTTTAAAGCGGTGTTTTTAAAATTTAGTTCGGGTTTTGAGCTTAGATCGTTTTTAGGAATAAAGACTTTGGTTTCCAGTTGAAGTGTATCCAGTAAAGCCGGACTTATATTTCTGGCCGAAACAAATAATTTGTTTCCTTTACTCGTCCAATTAAGTAAAATATCCAATTCATCTGTATCGAAAGCCGCAGCATTATTCAGGAAAAAATAAGTGCCGTTCTTAAGACTATCGGTAAGTTTTTCGAAAGGTGGAATGCTTACTTCTTCCAGATCCCATTTTTGTGTACTCTTCCAGCTTTCGTAAAAAACCAAACTTCCAAGCGGTATTTTATCATCGCTCATATAACTGGGCGTCCAGTTTACGGGTTCGGGCTCGGTAGCTTCAAGGTAAGTTAGGAAAACAACCAGGAGCAGGAAAAAACCAAAAAATACTTTTGATGTTTTATTCATTAATTCCCGATTTTAAGCTTTCTTCCATTTTCTTAAACTCCCCATTTACCTTTGTAAAACGTTCTTTAGACAGGTTAAAATCTCCATACCAGATAAAATCGTACAAGCGGGTAATTTTAATGAACTGTTCTTTTATTTTAGTTTCCTTTATTTCAGTAATATAATCTTCGTTTGTTTTTTGAAATCGATAAGATATGTGTTTGTTTTTGTCCAGTATGCGAAGACTTTTTAAATATAAATATCGAACCGCCAAACGGTAATTTTCATCATCGATTGCCCGATCGATTAGGGAGGAAATATCAGCTGTTTTTACAATTTCTTCTTCTTTTTGAAGATTTATAGTTCCCTTTATAGGCTCTGCCATAACGGCATTTGCAGGGTTTAAACGAATAAAAAGCCAGGTAATTACTACAATTACCAAAACAAGTAATAGATAGGGCAGGGCCTGTAGAACAGCACTCCAAAAAGCATTGGTTTGGTAATCGCCAAAAAGCCATTGCAAAAATGCGTTCCATTTTAAGTTTAGCCAACGTTTTAAGCGGGTCCACCAGGAATCTTCTTCAATTTTTTTTAAATAATCAAATGCTTTTTCAGTTTTATATGCTTCAATTTTTTCCGAATCAAAATCAGCTTGCTCCAGTGCGGGCTCGAGTGTGCTTTGACTCAAGTCTATCGCATTAGTAGCCAACTGTTCCTGCGGAATAAAGTTTCCGAAGAAAAATAAATTTAAAAAAAGCAGAAATTTAATCATTAATCGTTTTTGCCAAGATTTTCAATGCTTTCGTAGGCGCCTGTAAAATATTTTTGCTCATTTAGGTTATAATATACAAACGCAACCCCAATAGGCGTAATGGCATAAAGTAAATATTGAATGGCTGAAGATATAATAGTTAAGCTTAGGTAAACCCAGTCGAATATATCGGCGACGTTAGGGCCAGAAGCGGCGTTTTCTTCCATTATCGTAAACATTTTAATAAAGCTGTAAATAAGCACCGGAATTTGAAAAACAAAGCTTATAACATACACGATAAGCCAAATAAGAAATAAGCTTATAAAGCTCATCCACCAGTTGTTTTTTATTAAATGAAAACCTTCAGAAATACTACCGCCAATACTTTCGTTTTTAAAAACAAGAACGGCGGCTGCAATACTTAAGGGAACACTCAAATATATTCCGGGGATAATAAAAATAATAAGTCCAACGAAAATTAGAATCCAGGTAATCGCTCCAAGCCCAAACATTTTTCCCAGGTCTGTTTTAACACCCTGTTTAATTTCGTCCTGGTTTATCTCTCCTTTATTGTGTACATATGATTTTACAGAATGAAAGGCTGCCACATTCATAACAGCAAAATATAAAAGAAGGCCAATGAACAGTGAGCCAAAACTTATAAAAAAGCCACCATCCTGGTTAAACATAAAGGTATTACCTATGGTGCTGTAGGTGTAATAGGATACCGCAGCAATTAAAAGTAAAAAAGCAGGCCAGATTATTTGTACAATACTTTTAAAATAGGCTTTATAGTTTTCGCGAATAAATTTGAAGGTATAACTAATAATGTCTCCAATTTCCCGCTCTTGCTTAAAATTAATGTAATCTGGCTTCATGAATTTGTTTTTTATGTAAAATATGAGGGTAAAAAATATAGTAGAATAAAATAAGGGCTAAAGAACTACCAATTATTAAAATGGCCAACCAATCTGGCATTTGGGTTTGTCTGGTTACAAAACCCTCCAGGAAACCGGCGATAATAAAAAAGGGAACAGTGCTAATTACAATTTTAAGTCCGTTTTTCACTCCTTTGGTAAACGAGTTTAGACGAGTGTAAGTTCCCGGAAATAGTATGCTTTTTCCAAGTACCAAACCGGCGCATCCTGCAATTATTATTACTGAAATCTCTATAGTTCCATGAATCCAAATGGTTCTGGCCGATTCCCATAACAGACCCTGATCGTAAAAGAAATATTGAAACGAGCCCAGCATTATCGCATTTTGCATTAAGATAAAAACCGTGCCTATACCCGCTAGAACCCCCATACTAAAGGCCATTAAAGAGACTCGTATATTATTTATAGTAATACCCAGAAACATATCTGTAGCTGCCATTTTTTTGTACACCGCCATAGGATCACCTTCGGCGATATTTTGCAGGGTCATATTTACGTAAGCATCTCCTAAAATACCTCTTACAAAAGTATGATCTGAGGCTGCTGAAAATGCACCTACTGCAGAAAAAAGGCTGAAAATTAAAAAGCTAAGTAATAATTGTTTCTGAAAATTGTAAAAGAATAACGGGAATTCTTTTGTAAAAAACGTGATAAAACGGTTTTGGGATTCCTTTTTGTTCTTATAAATCCTTTGATGTGCAGAAGCGGCTAATTGATTTAAATAAGTAGTAGTGTTGCTTTTAGGGTAAAATGTTTTAGAGTAGCTTAAGTGGTCGCTAACTTCAATATAAATATCAGAAAGCTGTTCGGCCGGTACCCTGTTGTTTTTATTTTGAAGCAGGCTTTCAAACCTCAGCCATTTATCCTTATTTTGCTTTATAAAAGCAGCCTCTCGCATGTTTTCTTTTATTAAGACTCAAAGAAACAGATTAAATGGATAATTTTCAAATAGAAACCGCTCAAAATATTAGTATTAATCAGAATGTTGCCAGCGTGGGCGACCGTATACTGGCATTTGTAGTAGACGTATTTATTATAGGTGTTTATATAGTAATTAGTTCACTGGTACTGGCAGGTACCGGGTTAGATGCTGCGGGCCAATGGGTTTACTATTTGGTAATGGGGCTTCCAACCTTGCTTTATTATTTGTTGTGGGAAAGTTTATATAATGGGCAAACCCCCGGTAAGGCCGCTTTGCAAATTAGGGTGGTAAAGTTAGATGGTAGCAGGCCTGCTTTCGCTGAGTATTTAATTAGATGGCTACTACGTTTTATAGATATTTCCCTTAGTAGTGGAGCTATTGCAGTAGTGACTATTTTACTTAATGGAAAAGGACAGCGTTTAGGTGATCTTGCGGCAAAAACAACGGTAATTTCAGAAAAACCCAGAACTAATTTAAGTCGAAGTCTAGGAGTAGACCTGCCCGAAGGCTATCAACCCAAATATCCCCAGGTAAGCCTTTTAAAAGATGCCGATGTGCAGAATATTAAAAATTTGTATCAAACCGCTAAAATAAATCGTAATCACCAACTTATTTTATCGCTTTCAGATAAATTGGCCGAATTACTGGAAACCCAACCCCAGGAAGCCCCTATGGAGTTTGTACAGCAAGTAATTAGCGATTATAACTATTATACACAGCGGTTGTAATTAGTCTATAATTTCAATATCCATTTCTACATTGTCTATGGGCCATTCAGACTTGCCGGTTTTAACTTTTGCGATTTTTTCAGCTACATCCATTCCTTTGGTAACACGCCCAAAGACAGTATGGTCGTTATTTAGGTGCGGGGTTCCATTTTTATCCATCACAATAAAGAACTCGAAGGGAGAAGAAGCTTTACTCACATTTTGTTCGCTGTATTTTGCTGCTGAAAACGCTCCATAGGTATGTTTATGCCCGGCTTTAAATTCGCTTGGAATAAGGTAATCGCCAATTTGTGAACGTTTTCTGGGGGTAGCTACATTGTCTGAATTTCCACCCTGAATTACAAAGCCGGGGGCTACGCGATGAAAAAAAGTATTATTGAAATACTCTTTTTTTACCAACATTATAAAATTAGCACGATGTAAAGGCGTGTCGTGATAAAGCTTTACTTCAATATTTCCAAAACTGGTAATTATGCGAATATGGTTTTCTGGGTTTTCTTTTCCATATGCTGTTAAAAATGGAATTAGTTGCTCTTGTGGAATAGGGAATCTATCATCGGTTTCTTTTTCATCTTTAGTAGCTTTTGCTTCTTTTTTAGAATATTTAGCTTTTAGAGAGTCTATTTTTGAAGTTTTCTTAGTAACTTCTTCTTTGGTAGAGCCACTTTCCAGGGTGTTTTTACTGGAAGATTCCTTATCTTCACAGCTTGCAAAAGAAAGAATTAGGAAAAGATATAAGATAGAAAGCGAGGTTTTCATGGATTTTAAGGATTTTAAAGACAGGGTACCAAAATTAAAAAAAATTGGACTTCCGGGAGAAAAGGCGCATCATAAATTAGTGCCGGGGAATCGTCGTGAGGTTATGAAAACCCTGGATATTAATAGTCTTAAGCCTAATAAAGCGGGTGTTATGGCAGTTTTTTATCCTAATAACCTGGGGAAAACGCATTTGGTATTAATTCTAAGGAAAACCTATAAAGGAGTTCATTCTAATCAAATTGGTTTTCCCGGCGGGCGTGTAGAGCCCGAAGACGAGAGCCTTGAGCAAACCGCATTACGGGAAACCGAGGAAGAGGTTGGGATCCCCCGGAATAAAATAGAGGTAATAAAGGAACTTACTCGTTTGTATATTCCGCCCAGTAATTTTTGGGTGCAGCCTTATTTGGGCTTTATGCAAGAAACCCCAACTTTAATTGCACAGGAGAGCGAAGTAGAACGCATTTTAGAGGTAGATTTAGACCACTTTTTAGATCATTCTAATTTTGTGACCGAAGAATTAAGTACCAGCTATGCCAGCAGAATGCGCGTGCCAGCGTTTAAACTAAATGAACAAATTGTATGGGGAGCTACCGGGATGATGCTTAGCGAAATACGAGAAATATTTAGAAAGAGCTTCTAAAACCTAAGAATTGCTATATTTGCGCGGCTTAATTTTTATTATATAATCGATATTTAAATAGTGTTCGCGCTGTTTCAAAATTAATTGGTTAGATATCGTGAACTGGAATCTTAACTTAATGGAACTATAGGTTTACGGGAAAGTAAGAATTGAAATTTAAACTATGGGATTAGTAAAGAGAAATCCGTTTGGACACATTTTATTTCTGAAAAAGTGGCTTATCCGTATTTTTGGATTGCTAACCCACCGTCGTTATCGTGGTTTTAATGAATTAAACATTGAAGGTTCAGAAATCATTAAAAACCTTCCCGAAACAAATGTGCTTTTCGTTTCTAACCATCAAACTTATTTTGCCGATGTCACAGCTATGTTCCACGTTTTTAACGCCAGTTTAAGCGGCAGGGTAGATACCATAAAAAACATTGGGTACATCTGGCAGCCTAAACTTAATATTTACTATGTAGCTGCCAAAGAAACCATGAACGCGGGTTTGCTTTCCAGGGTAATGGCTTATGCAGGAGCTGTAAGTGTAGAGCGTACCTGGCGGGCAAAAGGGCGGGAAGTAGAGCGTAAGGTAAATCCTAACGATACCAAAAATATAGGGGTAGCTTTAAAAGACGGTTGGGTAATTACTTTCCCTCAGGGTACAACCAAACCTTTTAAACCTATTAGAAAGGGGACAGCCCATATTATTAAACAATATAAGCCCGTTGTAATCCCTATTGTAATAGATGGCTTTAGACGATCTTTTGATAAAAAAGGAATCAGGATTAAGAAACGGGGTATTCTACAAAGCATGCAAATTAAAGAGCCGCTTCAAATAGATTATGAAAATGATTCGGTAGAAGAGATTGTAAGCAAACTGGAATATTCCATAGAGCAGCATTCTTCTTTTATGAAGGTGATTCCGCCAGAAGCTGTAAAGGAAATGGAAGAACTAAACAAAAAAAGGAAATATTAATAACTTTATTTCAAACCCCCGAAATAGATAGATTTGCAACCCAGGCGTTATTTTTACTTAATTAAAATTCAGTATTTAGGTTATCGGTTACACGGTTGGCAAAAGCAGCCCGATGTAAAAACGGTAGAAGAGTTAATCACTAAAACCCTAAGATATGTGTTGCCTGAAGAAAAATTTAAAATTTTAGGCACCAGTAGAACCGATGCCATGGTATCTGCTCAGGAATCGGCTTTTGAGCTGTTTTTAGATTACCAGCCATTAAAGGATTTAGATGAATTCTTAAAAGAGTTCAATCTTAATTTGCCACAAGATATTCGGGCACTTTCTATAACCGAAGTAGATGCAAAGTTTAATATAATTCAACATCCAAAACTTAAGGAATATGCGTACCTGTTTAGTTTTGGAGAAAAAAACCATCCGTTTTGTGCACCTTTAATGGCGAATTTTCAATTTGATTTGGATATCGAATTAATGAAAAAGGGAGCCAGGCTTTTTGAAGGTAAACACCAATTTAGGAATTACTGTGTGCGGGTTTCTAAGAACAGTAAATTTGAGCGCGAGATCATAAAATCTGAATTGGTAGAGAACACCGAAATAACCGCCAGTTTTTTTCCTGAGAAATCTTATATTTTTCATATTCATAGCGCCGGTTTTTTAAGACACCAGGTAAGGCTTATGATGGGCGCTTTATTAAAGCTTGGTAAAGGGGAATTAAGCTTAACAGATCTTGAAAACAGCTTAAAACCGGACGTGCAAATGCAAATGAATTATGTTGTGCCGGCTTCAGGATTGCTTTTAAATAAAATTGGCCTGGAAGATTTTTAAACCTCTGCTTCCTGTTTTTCCAGGACAGTTAAAGCCAACCGAATACTACCGTAATCTATGGCACCTTCAAAATGCTCAAAATACACTTTTAAACCTTCGGGGTTTTTTAGTTCGGCTTTTGCTTTTTCAATAGCTTTAAAATCGGCTTTAGAAATATATTTTAATGGGTCTACTGCTTCATTTTCAGCATATAGTTTAGCTAAATGGGAGTAGATTGTAGTAATGGCCAATTCCCGCTTTTGGGCTATTTCCTCTAAACTTAAACCTTCATTTAATAAATTAAGGGTTGCCTTGTAGGTATTTGATTTTTTTCTCTTTTTGTTAGTTCTTTTGGCTTTACTGAAAGCGATAATCTCTTTGATGAATTCATAGCCGTAATCCTGCATTTTTTGTCTTCCCACACCATTAATTTGAAGAAATTCATCATCGGTCATAGGGCGGGACTTCTCCATTTCCTTTAAGGTTGCATCATTAAAGATAAGGTAGGCAGGGATTTCTTCTTCCCGGGCAATTTTTAAACGCAATTGCCTTAATTTTTCGAAAAGGGAATTATCGGAAGAATTTTCTTCAACAATATTTTCTTCACGACGTTTGAGCTTTTTTCGATCGGGAACTTCGGCAAGTTGTACTTTTTCACCTTCAAAAAGCACATTTTTTGCCATGGAAGTGAGCTGTAGGTTATTGCCCCTGTGAAAAGCAATCTCTATATAACCAAGGTTAATAAGTTGTATAATATACTGTTGCCAATGATGCCAGGAAATATCTTTGCCTATACCAAAGGTTTTAATTTGCTGATAATTTTTGCTGAAAACTGCTTCGTTTTGTGAACCGCGAAGCACATCTATCACTAAAGTAATGGGTTCATTCTCCTTTAGCCTGAAAATACAGGAAAGGGCTTTTTGAGCGATTACTGTTCCATTAAAAAACTGCGGCGGATTCTTACAAATATCACAGTTGCCACAATCTTCTTGTTTTAACTCTCCAAAATAGCTTAATAATATTTTTCGCCTGCAGCTTAAAGCTTCCGAATATTGTTTCATTCGGTCTAGCTTTGCTAGCTGCACCTCTTCATTTCCTGAGTTTGAAGCAAATTTTTGTAGCTGCACCACATCGGCATAACTGTGAAAAAGCAAAGTATCTGAAGGCAACCCGTCCCTACCGGCCCTACCAATTTCCTGGTAGTAACCTTCCAGGTTTTTGGGCATGTTGTAATGAATTACCCAGCGAATATTAGATTTATCTATTCCCATCCCAAAAGCGATAGTAGCACAAATAATCTTTGAGTGATCGTTGATGAAATTATCCTGGATCTCAATGCGTTTTTCTGCCGATAAACCGGCGTGGTAAGCTTCAGCCTCAAAACCTTTTCGTTGCAGTTTTTCAGCGATTTCTTCAGTGTTTTTCCTACTTAAGCAATAAATTATTCCGCTTTCTTTTTTACGTGTTTTAACGAAATTAGTTATTTGTTCAAAGCGCTTAATTCCCGGCCGTACATCAAGGCTTAGATTTTCCCTATCGAATGAAGCTATGTGCTTTTCGGCATTTGGAATATTTAATTGCCGGCAAATATCTTCACGCGTCGCTTTATCGGCTGTAGCGGTTAGCGCAATCATTGGGGTAGTAGGGAATCGGTTTTTTAAATATCCCAACTGCGTATAAGCCGGTCTAAAATCGTGTCCCCAGCTAGAGATACAATGGGCTTCGTCTACGGCAATCAGGCTTATTTTTCCATCGGTCATAAACTTATCAACAAACTGTAGGCTTTCCGGGGCTACATAAAGCAATTTTAGTTCTTTGGAATCAATTTTTTTAAAGATTTCCTGTTGCTGGCTTTCTGTTTGGCTGCTGTTTAAAAAAGCGGCAGGAATGCCATTGGCTGTAAGCCCGTCTACCTGGTCTTTCATTAAGGCGATAAGCGGCGAAATCACTAAGGTAATTTCAGGAAGCAAAATAGCAGGAAGCTGGTAGCAAATAGATTTACCGCCACCGGTGGGCATAATTACCAGGTTATCTTTTCCTGCAAAAACCGAATCTATTATTTTCTTTTGGAGTGGTCTAAAACTATCGTAACCAAAATATTCTTTAAGCGTATGTAAAACCCGGGTATCTTCCATAGCTGCAAAGTTAGTTTAAACTAATAATTAGCAAACAATGCCAGGTAGAAATATGGAAATCACCTATTTTAATATCGGGTTAACCTAGATTGAAAAGTAAAGTTTTTAGAATCGGGACAGCCTAAGGATTTTAAGAAATTTATATTTCACCTTTTCCTGAAATCAAATAAATTTTAAAGATCGTAAGCCACGTAGGCCTGGTTAATTATCCTAAAAGAGGCACCGGGGTCGTTAACATTTTCAAAAGCCTGGTAATCTATCCAAACAAATCCGTTGTCGCCCCAGTCTTCCCCCCAGGAGTTTACCAACTTAAAGGCATTATACTCATTGCTAAAACCAACTACCAACATAGCGTGGCAGGTTACATCATTATAATCTATGCTGTGCTCGCGATAAGCGGTTAAGCCAAAACTATCGGTTTTTCCAAATTCCGGAGAAAGGACTGCACCTACTATAATGGGTTGTTGCTGGGTAAGCAGAGTTTTCATTTCGGCAATCATATTTTCTCCACTTAAAGCTTTATAGTCGGCTATTCGAGCTTGAGCAGCCACTTCAATTGTAGCTTCGTCGGGTTGTGTTTCGCATTCATTTTCGGTATAAGGAAAAAGTTCCAGCGCTGCGACACCCTGTTCTTTAATTAAAGCAAGCGTTTCAGAGATAGAAGTCCCACCGCAGTCATCGGTTGTAAGTTGGTTGTAGGTATAAGACGGGCTCAGGGTGGTTGCTTCAGAATAGGCAAGGCCCGATTCAATTTTCTCCTGAAAAGATTTCATATAATAGCTGGTGGCCCAGGAAGCACAGGAACCCAATTCACCCTGATTGCCAACCGGAGGTAGAAATTCAGATAAATCAAAGCTTTCGGGTAAATCTTCGGGAATATTTAGCGCTTCCAGTAGGTTTTCAGTATCTATAGTGTAGTTTCCATTGCCTTCACAGTCTAATCCTGTAGCATATACTTCGCCATCTTCAGAAATAAACTGATTTTCGGTTTCCTGCGGTATTTCAGGACTTTCCGGGTTATTGCTACCGGAAGTATTTATATCGTCCCTGTCCGTATAACAGGAAATAAGACTTAATCCAATTGCTAAAAATAGTAGTTGAAGTTTTTTCATAATGGTTCCGGATGTTTTTATAAGTATTTAAGCATCAATGATTGCACCAATTTATTTAACTGCTGTGAGATATCTTTAATGATTTCAAAATAGTAGATAAATTTATATGTTGAGCCTTTAATTATGTAATCCTAATTTGTCGCAAAACTTAAATAGCCTCATTATATGTTCACGGTTAATTATAAAAAAATGGATTCTTTAGGACACTCTTATTTTTAAGCTCTTTAGCTTATTAAAATACTATTTAAAAAGAAATTAGTGGCTGCCATGGAAAATATGTACATTTGCAGCCGCAAAAAATCAATACTATGAAAGCCGGAATTGTAGGATTACCAAATGTAGGAAAGTCGACACTTTTTAATTGTCTTTCTAACGCCAAGGCACAAAGCGCAAACTTTCCTTTTTGTACCATAGAACCTAACGTGGGAGTGGTGAATGTTCCAGATCCAAGAATCCAACGTTTAGAACATTTAGTAAATCCGGAAAAAGTACAACCGGCCACCGTAGAAATAGTAGATATTGCCGGTTTGGTAAAAGGAGCCAGTAAAGGCGAAGGCTTGGGGAACCAGTTCCTGGGAAATATTAGGGAGACCGATGCAATTTTGCATGTTTTACGTTGTTTTGAGAACGATAATATTGTACACGTAGATGGTTCTATAGATCCTATTCGGGATAAAGAAACCATAGATATGGAACTTCAGCTGAAGGATCTTGAAACCACCGATAAAAAGTTGGAGAAAGTAAAGCGTGCTGCCCGTACCGGGAATAAAGAAGCACAAAAAGAACTGGAGGCTTTAACCAAAGTAAAAGACGGTTTAGAAGCCGGAAAATCTGTTAGGGCTATTGATCTTACCGAGGATGAAAGAAAGGAATTTATAAAACCATTGCAATTTATTACCGATAAGCCGGTAATGTATGTTTGCAATGTAGATGAAGGTTCTGCGGTATCTGGAAATGAACACGTAGACAAGGTTAGGGAAGCGGTAAAGGAAGAAGGTGCTGAGGTTTTGGTGCTTGCCGTAGGAACTGAGGCTGATATTACCGAATTAGATGATTATGAAGAGCGCCAAATGTTTCTTCAGGATATCGGTCTGGAAGAGCCGGGAGCAGCTAAGTTAATTCGTGGAGCTTATAGTCTTTTAAATCTTCAAACTTATTTTACTGCCGGGGTAAAGGAAGTACGTGCCTGGACTATTCCTGTAGGTGCTACCGCACCACAAGCTGCCGGAGTAATTCATACCGATTTTGAGAAAGGCTTCATTAGAGCTGAAGTAATTGCTTACGAAGATTTTGATACTTTAGGGAGCGAGGCAAAAGTAAAGGAAGCCGGAAAAATGCGTGTAGAAGGTAAAGAATACATCGTAAAAGATGGTGATGTAATGCACTTTAGGTTTAACGTATAATTCTTTATTAATTCTAAAGATAAATTTAAGAGCCGCTGTTTAAGTGGCTCTTTTTGTTTCCTATTTTCTTAATTTAGAGGAAACAGGAAGCCTTATGAAAGATAACTTTTCTTCACACTCTTCAGCTTATGCTACCTATAGACCTACTTACCCTAAAGCTTTGTATCAATTTTTAAAGGAAAAATTGAATACTACTGAAAGTGTCTGGGATTGTGGCACCGGAAATGGGCAGGTGGCTGCAGAATTGGCAACTTTTTTTAAAGAAGTACAGGCTTCAGATATTAGTTGCCAACAATTAAAGCATGCAATTAAAAAAGATAATATTCATTATTCTTTACAAGCCGCAGAAAATACAAATTTCTCAGATAATAAATTCGATTTAATTACAGTGGCACAAGCTATTCACTGGTTCGATTTTGAGCAATTTTATAAAGAAGTAAACCGTGTTTTACAACCTAATGGTCTCATTGCGGTAATAGGTTATTCTTTATTTAGAAGCAACCCTGAAACCAATGCAGTTATTCTTAAGTTTTATCGTAATATTATTGGCGATTTTTGGGATAAAGAAAGACGCTACCTGGATGAACAGTATCAAACGATTCCTTTTCCATTTCAGGAAATAAAATCCCCGGGATTTCAGCAGGAATATACCTGGTCTTTTGAACATTTAGTAGGCTATTTAAACACCTGGAGTGCTGTAAAGCATTACGAAAAAGAAAAAGGAATAAACCCTGTAAACCTCATAATAAAAGAACTTAAGACTTCTTTTGGAGCTAAAAATAAGGTGGTATTTCCAATTCTTAGCAGGTTAGGAAAGCCTGTTAATTAAGATATTAAATAGAACTGGCACAAAATATGATTATCTTCGGGTCGTTAAAAAATGCTTACTAACGATTAAAAATTATCTACAATGAATAAATTGGGTTTTGTTTTTTTGTTTGTATTAGGAACGCTTTTTCAAAATAGTTTTGCGCAAAGCTTTGCCGAAGACCAATCGGTAACCCAACAAGTGCTTCAGGAACTTAACCGTGAGCGAAGCTTGTTAAGTCAGAACCTGGAGTTTAGAATTAAAGAAATCGACTCTAAAATTAGTAACCTGGATGAAAGTATACAGAACACGAATTCCTCGGCCGAAAAGGTTGAAAAGCTATTGGAAAGGGTAAAGTTCCTGGAAGAACGCCAGGAAGAAATAGACAAAAATACCATTAGTGTTTACAAATATAATTACAGTTCGGCTGTATTAAATCTGGCTTCTATGGAGCGGGAAATTAAACCTTTGAATCTTTTTAACGCTTCAAGAGAGTTTTATGCTACATTAGATGAGGTGAGTAATCCTATGCATTATGAAGGCTACCAGGAATGGTTTGGCGAATTTAGAAAGTTTGTAGAAGAAGAAAAGAAGAATGATGCCAGGCTTTCGGCCCTAAGCCATATTTTGTCTGTCACCGGAGATCTTGCACAAGGTACGCCCTTTACAGGAATGTTCGCAGGAACCGTTTTTGACGGAATTGGCAGCTTTATAAATTCGTTGGGTTGGGGCGATAAAAAGCTAAAAAAGCAAAGTACAGAAATGTTGAAGTTAACCACAACTGTCGCACAATTTACCCACGATAAAGATCTTATAGAGACCGAATGGGAGTCTATAAATAAAAACCTGGATGAATTAAAAGAGCTTCAGGAAAAGGCAATGCAGGAAAACCTGGTGCAAATTCTTGAGATAGATCCAAAGGAGTTTGATAAAAAATTCACGAATGAAACCGATGCAAAAAAGCGTACCCAATATATTTTAGACATTTCAAAAATTGCAGAAAATAAGATTGTGCAAGAGAAAGCGAAGAACCCTGAAAACTGGAAGCAGGATTATCACGATCAAATGATTGCAGTGCAGAATTTAAAAATAAGGTTTGGGACTATTACTTTTAGAATTCTTGAAAACCTAAAGAAGTATGACTCTCTTATCAAGAAATATGAAAACGATGAATATTTAAAAACCAAGATTGTAGATTTAAAGAATAAACTGAATACGGTAAGAAACAGTTTTGAGTCTACTTTTAATCCGCAAGAGTATATTAAAGCCTCTAATGAGATGTATGTAGTAGAGTAGAGGATTTCTTAGTAATAAAGACTATCTGAAAATCATTAAACGTAATCCTGATTTTATTTCAGAGCTTGCACCGATTTTTCATCGGAGATCTAAAATTTTCAGATAGTCTTTTAGTTTTATCTAGTGTTTTAATTCCGGAAGAAGTTTTTCAATTCTATCTCTGGAACCTTCATATTGCGAAGGCAGTTTGAGCGCGCTACCAAGCTCTTCCAGGCTTTCATCCCTTGTGAATCCCGGATTATCGGTTGCAATTTCAAATAAGACTCCCCCGGGTTCTCTAAAATAAAGTGAGAAGAAATAATCCCTATCTATTTTTTCAGTGATTTGAAGGCCTTTTTCTCTAATCTTATCTCTAAAATACATTTGAGTTTCTTCATTTTTAACCCGAAAAGCAATATGATGATTAGTTCCACCGGCGTTAATACCACGCTCAGCAGTAGGATCCTGATGGATGTCTACTATGGCCGCATTTTCTACGGTATTGGTCTTATATCGGTAAAAATCATCTTCCTTTTCCTCGAGTTCATATCCAAAAATATCGGTAAGAATACCAGCCGTAGGACCTACGTTATTAAGGGTAAGGGTAACGTTATGAAAGCCTTTTATGGCAACATCGCTATTAATCTCATCTGTTTGCCAGGCTTGCCGATCATCACTATGTTTGGGAACTACCAATTTTAAATTAAGACCGTCGGGATCACGAAAAGCTAAATATTCTTCACCAAATTGTTCTCTGGTTTTACCATATTCCACTCCATGTTTTTCAAAGCGTTCTTTCCAAAAATCCAGGCTTCCTGCGGGAACAGAATAACCAATTTCTGTAGCCATGCCTACACCATTTTTGCCTTTTTTAACTCCTTCCCATGGGAAAAATGTGAGGATGCTGCCGGGTGTTCCACTTTCATCTCCAAAATAAAAATGATAGGTTTTGGGATCATCAAAATTCACAGTTTTCTTAACCATTCTTAATCCCAGTATTTTTGTGTAGAAGTCGTAGTTGCGTTGCGCATTTCCGGCAATTGCCGTAATATGATGCAGACCAAGTATTTTGTGTTCCATGTTTTTTATGCTTAAGTAAGCAAAAAGTAACTAAAACAAGGTTAAAGTAATTATAAAAGTAAAGTTAATATCAAACTTAAATAGATTTGACCTTATGGAATTTTAGTGGAAAAAGTGAATTGTAGGGGATGGCGGCATAAATAACCCGAATAGGTGTCTTTTTGCTTAACTGAAATTCAATATCCTTATTGATGGCCCTTTTTCATTAAAGGTGTTTATGAAGCCGTTTTACAATATTATACGTGTTGGAATCTGAATATGTGCCAAAGGCATTTACTAAAACACCCTTTATTTTATGATTATGGGAGGAAATTGCATATACAATCATTTCGTCTCCGGGATCTGTCATCCCTTCAAACCTATAAATTTCATCTATCTCAAACTCTTCAGGCGAAAGCTGCAGGCTACGTGCGGTATCTACTAGTTTATCGTTTTCCGGCTCTAATTTAAAGTCGGTAGTATATCCGCGAGACGCCAAACCATTGATAGCCTGGCTAACTGTTTCGTAATTGTGTCTTTTTACTACCATAATCAGGATAATTAATTATTATAATGAGCTTGAAGATAATTTAGTTCAATGAAGCTATTATCTTCTTAAGTTTTTGCTGTACTTCTGTGGCTATTTCCTCGAGAGAATCATTTTTTGCCGCTTGCATGGAAGAAATTGGATCTACTGCAGAAACTTCAATTTCACCATTTTCGTTTTCTTCAACAATTACATTGCAAGGCAGAAAAACGCCAATCTTATCTTCGCTTTTTAATGCCTTATGCGCAAATACGGGATTACAGGCACCTAAAATCCTGTATTTTTTAAAGTCTACATCAATCTTTTTTTTCAGTGTTTCTTTTACATCAATTTCAGTAAGTACCCCAAACCCTTCTTCTTTTAAAGCTGCAGTTACTGTTTTTATAGCTTCATCAAAGTTTTTTTCTTTTAACGTAGTATTAAAATAGTAGCTCATAACTTAAATTTTATAGATTAAATTGCAGGTTTAATTTACGAAGAAAATTATATAGTCTATAGTTTTTTTCGGAAACTGTTCTAAAAAAAGATTTATAATCTGAAGCTCATTGAACTTTAGAAAAAGATAAAAAAGCTTACTTTTGTGGTAGAAATTCTACTTTTTGCAACTAATTATGGGTCAAAGAATATTACTGAATGCCGATGAGATAAATATTATTCTCCACCGTCTTGCCTGCCAGTTAGTTGAAAATCATACCGATTTTAAGCATACGGTTATAATTGGAATCCAACCCCGGGGTGTTTTTCTTGCCGAAAGAATTATAAAAATCCTTCAAGAAGAATATGGGATCACAGATTTGAATTACGGGCATTTAGACATTACTTTCTATCGGGATGATTTTAGAAGAGGAGAGAAACCTCTTGAAGCCAATAAGACTAAAATAGATTTTATAGTTGAAGATAAGAAAGTTGTTTTTATAGACGATGTGCTGTATACCGGCAGAAGTATACGAGCGGCACTTACAGCAATACAATCATTTGGCAGGCCCGCCGAAATAGAATTATTAAGTTTTATAGATAGAAGATTTAGCCGTCATTTACCAATACAACCTGATTATAATGGAAGGCAGGTAGATGCCATAAATGAAGAAAAAGTAATAGTAAACTGGAAAGAAAACGATGGGGAAGACGTGGTTTATCTGGTTTCTAAATAAGTAAATATATGAGCGAATTAAGTGTAAACCACTTACTTGGAATTAAATATCTTAATGAGAAAGATATTGAGCTTATTTTTAAAACGGCCGATCATTTTAAGGAAGTGATAAACCGGCCTATAAAAAAAGTCCCTTCGCTAAGAGATATTACCATAGCTAATTTATTTTTTGAAAATTCAACCCGTACCCGCCTTTCGTTCGAGCTTGCTGAAAAACGATTAAGTGCAGATGTTGTTAATTTCTCGGCAGCTTCTTCTTCGGTTAAAAAAGGAGAAACGCTTATAGATACCGTAAACAACATTCTCTCCATGAAGGTTGATATGGTAGTTATGAGGCATCCAAACCCCGGTGCAGGTATATTTCTTTCCCGCCATGTAAATGCAAGTATCGTTAATGCTGGAGACGGGGCCCACGAGCATCCTACCCAGGCACTTTTAGATTCTTATTCTATTAGAGAACGTCTTGGGGAAGTAAGAGGGAAAAAGGTGGTTATTGTTGGGGATATTCTTCATAGTAGAGTGGCACTATCTAATATTTTTGCACTGAAATTACAGGGAGCCGAGGTGAAGGTATGTGGTCCAAAAACACTTATACCAAAACATATAGAATCTTTAGGGGTAGGTGTGGAGACCAATCTTAAAAAAGCTATAGAATGGTGTGATGTAGCTAATATGCTTAGGGTTCAAAATGAGCGTATGGATATAAGTTATTTTCCAAGTACCCGCGAATATGCTCAACAATTTCAGTTGAATAAAAGCTTATTGGAAAGTCTGGATAAAGAAATAGTGGTAATGCACCCGGGACCAATAAACAGGGGGGTAGAAATTACCAGTCAGGTTGCTGATGCCGAAAACGCTATTATTTTAGATCAGGTTCAGAATGGAGTTGCCGTTAGGATGGCGGTAATATATTTACTTGCTTCTAAAATTAATAGGTAGAGGTTAGGCTTAAATAATTTTAAATTTAAAGATTGAACTTATGAAGATTTTAGAGAAAGAAAATTATATCTTAATAGACCCCCTGGAAGCCCCAATTGTAGATTTTGTTTCGCTTCTTACCCAGAGACATACCGAATTTGAGAAGAAGAATCTAGTAGTTAATCTTCTGGCTTATAAAAACCTTAAGAAAGATGAGGTGCTGGGTTTTTTAGAAATCTCTAAAATTCATCAAGCACAAAATAAATCTTTTGTTTTGGTTAGTAACGCCATTACTATAGACGAATTGCCTGAAGACATTATTATGGTTCCTACATTGAGAGAAGCCGAAGATTTAGTTCAAATGGATGAAATTCAAAGAGACTTAGGGATATAAACCTTTTCTATGAAGCTCAATATCCTTGGTTGTTATGCCGCTACCCCGCGTAGCTTTACCAATCCCAGCGCTCAGGTTCTGGAAATGAAAAACGAGTTGTTTTTAATTGATTGTGGTGAAGGAACCCAGGTACAACTAAGGAGGAATAAAATCAGGTTCTCTAAAATAAAACATATTTTCATATCTCACCTGCACGGGGATCATTGTTACGGACTTGTAGGCCTTATTTCCACCTTTAGATTATTGAACCGGGAAAATGAGCTACATGTTTATGGCCCAAAGGGGATAAAAGAGATCATTACGCTACAATTAAAATTGTCTAATTCCTGGACAAATTATCCACTTTATTTTCATGAATTAGAAAGTAAAGAAGCTCAAATTATTTATGAGGATGAAAAACTAAGTGTAGAAACTATACCATTGGTGCATAGGGTATACACCAATGGTTTTCTTTTTAAGGAGAAGCCGGGAGACCGTAAACTACTTATAGATAAAGCAATTGAATATAATATAGATGTTGCTTTGTATAGGAGCTTAAAAAAGGGAAAAGATGTTAGGTCAGAGTCAGGGGAGCTTGTTCCCAATCATCTGGTAACTGCTAATCCAGAACCACCAAAAAGTTATGCTTACTGTAGTGACACAGCTTTTAACCCAAAAATGATTCCACAAATTAGTGGTACCACAGTTTTGTATCACGAATCTACATTTTTAGAAGATAAAGCTGAGTTGGCATTTCCAACCAAGCACAGTACGGCAAAAGAAGCCGCACAGATTGCCAAAGAAGCGGGGGTAGGAAAATTAATCTTAGGGCATTATTCTACACGCTATACCGATATCAATTTATTTAAAGAAGAAGCTACAAGCATTTTTAAGAAAGTTGATCTAGCCGATGACGGTAAGGTTTTTATCTTTGAATAGCACTTCCACTTCATTTTACTTACATTTTTGACTAGCAGTGTTTTAAACACCTCATTTTTAGTAGGTTTAATCCTACTAAAAATGTTAAAATGCAGAAAAAAATCGATGAAATGCATACTTAGCTATGCATTTAGTCGATAAAAAGTGTACTTTTAACTTCCCAAGTCTAATATTATGACCTATGAAAAAAAGTACACTTAGATTTATCGTGCTTGTTTTGCTAACTGTCTCAACAGTTTCTTGTGCAAAAGAAAGTATAGAGGAAGAAGTAAATTCTTACAATCACACCGCTGAAGAAAAAGTGCATTTTGATTATTCTGAAATTGAAAACACTATTCTAAAACTGGTAAATGAACATAGAGAAACATTAGATCTTAAACCACTACAGCCAATTGCTGAAATCTCTTTTGAAGCAGAGTCCCATAACTACTATATGTTAGAGGTGGGGAAAGTTAGTCACGACAATTTTGGAGCGCGCTACGAAAATTTAGTAAAGACATTAGGAGCCAAAGCGGTTAGCGAAAATGTGGGGTATGGTTATCGTACTGCAGATGCGGTTGTAAAAGCCTGGCTAAATAGTAAAGGGCATAAAGAAAATATTGAAGGTAACCATTCTCATTTTGGCGTATCGGTAGTAGATGATGCAAATGGACGTAATTATTTCACCAATATATTTATAAGAAAGTAGAGTAATTATTTTTTATAACTTGATTAAGCTAAAAAGGTTCAGCAAAATGCTGAACCTTTTTAATTTATAAAAGAAGCGTAATAGCTTAATTCATGTTTACAACACTAAACATAGAACGTCGGTTTAATTGATGCTGCTCTCTGGAACATCTATCACAAGCTATTGCAGGTTCACGTTCACCATAGCCTTGCTCCTTAATACGATCTTTATCAATTCCTTCGGCAATTAAGTAATCACGAGTTGCTTTAGCTCTTCTTTCGGCTAAAGCTTCGTTATAAGCTTCACTTCCCCGTTTGTCGGTATGCGATCCAATTTCAATTACCAGATCGGGGTACTCATCACGCATTAATTTTACCAGTTTATCTAACTCTTTTGCGGCATCAGGTCTAATATTGCTTTTGTCAAAATCAAAGTATATATTGTTTATTTCTGCCAAATACTCTACATCTGCTACAGGTTGAAGAGCAATATTATATTCCATTTCTACTTTATCTTCCATGTTTTTGGTGCTTAAAGTAGCCTTGAAACTCTTATACTCTATCTGTTTTGCTTCCAGGGGAATACTTATATTTCTATTTACTTTTGTTTTGTAATTTCCATCGTTATCAGATTCCAGAAAAGCAATTTGCTCGTTTTCTTCATTAAAAAGCCTAATAGTGGCCTGCGCAATAGGATTGCCATTCACCGCATCGGTAACTTTTCCTTTTAAAATTAGTGGAAGCAGACGATTAAATGCGTATACATTATCTGAGCCTTCACGGTTTGAAGCTATAAACCCGGCATTAGTATCAGATTCGCGAAAATAACTAAAGTCATCTAAGTTGCTGTTTATAGTTTCTCCAAGATTGGTAATTTGGGCGTTCCCATTTTTTAAATCAATTTTAAAAATATCTGCCAAACCATAGCCTCCATGACCTGATGAGGAAAAATATAGTTCTTCATCTTCATCTATAAAAGGAAAGGTTTCATCTTTAGCTGTATTAATTTTTTCTCCCAGGTTTTCAGGTACTCCAAAATTATTATTGCCGTTGATAGCAACTTTATAGAGATCGGTGCCACCCTGACCACCGGGCATATTGGATGCGAAGTAAAGTGTTTTTCCATCTTTGGAAACCGATGGATGTCCTACAGAATAGGCGTCACTGTTAAATGGCAGTTCCTGAATATTCGTCCAGGCTCCACCTGAGTTTTGAGCAGAATAAATCTTTAAATGATTTGTAGCTTCTTCGTCACGTTTTCCTTCTTTGTTATTGTAATAGTTGTTTCTGGTAAAATAAAGCGTTTCACCGTTAGGGCTAAAGCTTAAAGGACCATCGTGTAATTTAGTGTTGATTTCTTCTGAAATAGAAGTAGCTTCATTTTGAGGGTTTAGCTCATAAATATCCAGGAATGGCTCGTTATTCCAGGAATATTTTTTGTCTGAATTATTCGTGTTTCTGGCAGAAACAAAATAGGTTTTCTCCCCATATTTTACCGCTCCAAAGTCACTGAATTCTGAATTAAACCCGGTTTTTGTTAGTGTATACGTAGTTTGAACCTCCGGATGCTTTGCGTTAAGTATTTTACTGACTTCAGTAACAACTTTTCCGTCGCTATCAAGATATTTTTGTAACCACTTTCGTGACTCTTCATATCTTTTAGCTCCACGTAAAGCCCTGGCATAGTCATAATAATATTCGGCAGAACTATTTAAAGAATCCTCTAAAATGTCTTCATAATAGAATACAGCATTCTCCGGACTTCTTAATTTCATGTAAATCTCGGCCAGTTTTATCCTATTTTCCCTGGTATTATAGTCGTTTTCAATAAGATCTTTATAAACTTCTACAGCTTCAGTATAAGCGAGATTATTATAAAGTTTATCTGCTCTCTTTTGTTTCCCATATTGTGCTTGCACCGACATGCTAAACACGAAGAAAAATAGGCTTAAATAGTATAGTTTTTTCATAATTAGCAGCTTTTATTTTAGAAGAATCGGGGTGATTTATAGCGTGTTTTTTGGAACCTGAATTCATAAATAAGCAAGATTTCATGAGATCCCGAGGTATATGGTCTAATATCTGAGATAGAGTATTCGTAGGCATAACCGGCCCTAAAACCATCAAAGAGTTCTATATCCAGGAAAGCCCCCAGGGCATCGTCTAACCTCCAGTTAGCTCCCAGATAAAATTTCTCATTAAAAATCATTGTTCCAGAAAAATCTACCGAAAGTGGTGCACCGCTGGTCATTTTAAGTAAAGATGTGGGCCTAAATTTTAGGTTTTCGTTTAGATCAAAAACATATCCACCGGTAAGGTAATAGTGAACCTGTTCCATAGCCAGGAATTCACTAAACTCGTGGTTGTTGTTATTGATTAGCTTTGGTGCCGATGCTCCAATATACCAATTTTGGGAAGATAGATAAAAACCAAGTCCAAAGTTGGGTGTCCATTTATTAAATCTATCTTCAAAAAAGGGATCATTTAAAACCTGCGGATCGTTAAATAGCTCCCGGTCGAGATTGTAATAGCTCATCCCGGCTTTTAAACCCATAGCTAAAGAGACATCATTATTAAAATCTAAGCGATAGGCAAAATCACCATATGCATAGGTATAATTTTCATAACCGGTTTTATCGTTTATTACCGAAAGTCCCAGGCCTACTTTATCGTTGGTAAGCGGGGAGTGGATGGAAAGCGTTTGGGTTTTTGGTGCCCCACTAACGCCGGCCCATTGATTTCGGTTTAATGCCGTTATGGAAAATCCATCCCTGCTACCGGCATATGCCGGGTTTACAGATATAGTATTGTACATATACTGGGTAAACTGCGGCAATTGCTGCGCTAATCCAGTTATGGAAGACATAATACAGAATAGGAGTAGGTATATATATTTCATGATGTTCTGTTTTTATTTTGTTCCTAAATAGATGTAACCTTGTATTGGTTCAAATCCGCTATTTCTAATCTCCAGGACATAGAAGTAAGTTCCGGATGGCAATTGATTGGAACTTGTTGCCGAATTTGTAGCATAGCCATCCCAATCGTTTTGGTAATTAGTGGCTTCATATATTTTATTTCCCCATCGGTTAAAGATCATCAAGTCATAAGTAAATCCACATTCACTGGCAAAATCTATTGTGAAATAATCATTGCGATTATCCCCGTTTGGTGTTACCGCTTTAGATATACTGGACTTAATATCTTCCAGGCTACATGGTAATACCACACAATCATCATTAATGTTCACCGTTACACTTGTGGTAGAGTTACAAATACCATTGTTAAGTTGATATTCAAAAGTATAAGAGCCAACCTGTAACAATGCCGGGTCAATAAAATCTTGGGTTAAAGCACCGGTTTGCTCAGTGTCTACCCAAACTCCGGAGTCATCATATTCACCTTCCAAAAGTTCAAAAAGATTAAAGCTTGAGTCTTCTATACAAAGGCTTATAGTACTTGTCTCAATTTCAGTTGCAATAGGTTCTTCTAATATAACTTCTGTAGCTTCAGATACCTGGCCAAATTCATCCTTTGCGGTTACCTGGTAAGTTCCCGGTTCAAGATCTGTAAATTCCTGTACCGCTTCATAGTTTTCACCATCTATACTATAGGTAAGTCCGTTTTCAGTATTTATTAGGATTACCCCCGTTGGTGTTAAACAGTCTGGTTGAATAAGGTCAACTTCCGGAGCAGACGGTATCGGTGGAGTTTCTTCAATAATTACCAGGAATGAACAGCTAACAGAATTTCCAGAAGCATCAGTAACCTGATATGTTACTACGGTCTTTCCTACAGGGAACTCTTCGCCAGAGGCAAAGCCTTCTATGAGTTCAATACTGGTTCCTGAACAGTTATCTGTAACTGAAACCCCCTCGTAATTAACAACAATAGAATCTGTTCCATTTTCAACACTTAGTTGAATATCATTGGGGCAGGTTAATACCGGAGCTTCATTGTCTATTACATTTACTACAAAACTAGAGTTTACTGAATTACCATTCACATCAGTTGCGGTATATGTTATTTTTGTTTCCCCTATCGGAAATTCAGCACCCGAAGCTAAGCCCTCAGTAAGTTCTATGCTTTCTATGCCACAATTATCATTAGCCGAAGGAACCGAATAATTAACAATTGCTCCACAGCTATCGGGATCCGTATTTACTGTAATATTTTCCTGTTCAGCAATTACCGGCGCCTGATCGTCAGTTACCGTTACGGTTTGTATTACGGGTTGAGCTTCGTTTCCATTATCATCTGTCACGGTCCATGTAATATTGGTGGTTCCCACGGGATATTCTGCATCTAATGGCAGATTATCATCCCTTGTTCCGTTTACATTTCCAACCGTACAGTTATCAGTAGCCGTTGGAGGTACAATTTCTATCATTGCCCCACAGGTATCTGCATCTGCAGTAGTATTTATAGCTTCCACAGCAGCGATTACCGGCGCCTGATCGTCAGTTACCGTTACGGTTTGTATTACCGGTTGAGCTTCGTTTCCATTATCATCTGTCACGGTCCATGTAATATTGGTGGTTCCCACGGGATATTCTGCATCTAATGGCAGATTATCATCCCTTGTTCCGTTTACATTTCCAACCGTACAGTTATCAGTAGCCATTGGAGGTGCAATTTCTATCATTGCCCCACAGGTGTCTGCATCTGCAGTAGTATTTATAGCTTCCACAGCAGCGATTACCGGCGCCTGGTCGTCAGTTACCGTTACAGTTTGTATTACCGGTTGAGCTTCGTTTCCATTATCATCTGTCACGGTCCATGTAATATTGGTGGTTCCCACGGGGTATTCTGCATCTAATGGCAGATTATCATCCCTTGTTCCGTTTACATTTCCAACCGTACAGTTATCAGTAGCCGCCGGAGGTACAATTTCTATCATTGCCCCACAGGTATCTGCATCTGCAGTAGTATTGATGGCTTCCACAGCCGCGATTACCGGCGCCTGGTTATCGATTACCGTTACGGTTTGAGTACAGGTTGTTTTATTGCCAGCTAAATCAGTTACCGTCCAGGTAACGATAGTTTCTCCCAGTTCAAACACTGATGGAGCGTTGTTGGTAATGATTAATTCTGAATCACAATTGTCTTCGGCAATTAGCTCGCCAAGCATTAATTGGGAAGCAGTACATTCACCTTCATCTACAAATACATTTAAGTCGGAAGGACAGGAAATTATTACCGGTGCCTCTTCATCCAAATCGGCTTCTATAGTTACTTCAACTTCCGATTCACAATCATCATTTTGTGCTACTAGATAATAAACTCCCTGAGCCAGGTTAGTAATCGAACCATTCTCGTGGGTATATTCATTTTGTTCGTTATCTCTAAGGATATAAGTCAATCCTTCCTCAATTTCAAATTCAAGGCTTCCGTTATCTAAATTACAAGTTGTATTAGTAATAGAGATAACTGTTGGAGCAATTGGAGTTCCCAGGTTTTCTATGATAACCAAAGCTTCAGAAACAGACTCACAATCGCCATTGTCTGCCTGTACAAAATAAGTACCAGCACCTAATCCGCTGAATTCTCCATTTGCAATCGAATTATTTAATGGATTTTGGTTTTCATCTAAAAGAGTATAAGAAATTCCCTGTACCGTAGTTACCAAAATAGTCCCGGTGGTATCTTCACAAGTTGGCTGCTGTGAAATACTTGCCTGTGGCTGCGCCGGAGTTCCTAGATTTTCTATGATAACCAAAGCTTCAGAAACTGACTCACAATCGCCATTGTCTGCCTGTATAAAATAAGTACCAGCACCTAATCCGCTGAATTCACCGTTTGCAATCGAATTGCTTAATGGGTTTTGGTTTTCG